>CAYUGI010000240.1:0-10270 GCA_964444105.1 uncultured Pirellulaceae bacterium | reverse complement strand
TCCCCATTTTGTTTGCACTCGGAACTGCGTTGTTTTGGGGATGTTACGGACCAACGATCGGAAATGCGCAGGCGCCGAAACTCCCTGGCAGTCCGCCAATGTGGTCACCGTTCAAACCCTACGTTTTCATCGGCATCGCTTACCTGGTGATCGCAGTTTTGGGTGGATTGATGATGATGAAGGTCAAGGGAGATAGCTTCGCATTCAGCGGCGCAGAATTTCCCGCAGCCAAGTGGGGCTTCTTGGCAGGTTGCCTGGGTGCGTTTGGTGCCATCTGCCTGACATCGGCGATGATGATTAGCAAAGGCAACGCACTGTTGGTGATGCCGATTGTTTTCGGGGGCGCTGTTTCGGTCACCGCTCTTGTTTCGGTGTTGCGACTGAAGGATCACATCGAAATCAGCCCGCTCCTCTGGGTCGGCATGGTTTTGACCGTCATTGGCGTTGTGATCGTCGCGATGAACACTCCGCACGGTCACGCACCTGCAAAGAAGCCCAGTGACGCGGCCCATGCGGATTCTGGACATGCCGACGCCAGCGCTGCAGTGGAGGCGGCTGACCAAAAAGCGGATCAATCGCCAGAAGTTGGCTAGGGATGAACTCATGTCGCCATCGGAATCCGATCCAATCTTTCGTGTGCGTGCGATCGACACTCTGATCACGCACGTCTGGATGATTCGAACATTCTTGAAACACGCCGATGAATCGCAAGAAGACGAAGATTTACGTGACATCGTCAGGGACTTGTACGACTTCATCCTGGCGGTCGGTCCGGTGGATGAAAATACGGACACGGCTTTGTATCTGAAAATGGCGAAGAAGAAATGGTCCAAGTTGCGCAAAGCAACCGAGCTCTATGAAGAAATTCAGCCGGAAGTCAGCGGTCATACCAACTTTGCGATGGCCGCTCGTTCGCTTCGAACGGCGGTGGATCAGATCGGGGTAATCCTGAAGAGCTAACGCCAATGGGAGGGGGAAAAGAGGAGTCACCAGCCGATTTTCCCTGCCAACGCCCGATGCTCGCAAGGATCAACCATTCGCAGCGGTTACCTTCGCCGGGGGGCTAGTTTACAATCTTGGAATGGTAGGCTTTCGCGTTCCGGTTTCACTGGATCGTTTGCTTGGCTCGAATCTACTTCCTGATACCGGATAATCTTGATGAACGAATACGGCGCGCTTAGCGATGAATTCTACGTCAACATGAATCTCTCTACTGAAATGGAGTTGCCTCGAGGCCGCGAGTCGATCCTTCATTTCTTCGACCAAATTCGCCGTCGCTATCCTGAGATCGAGAACTTTTACTCGCGAGACAAGAACGAGTTTGTCTTGGAAGAAGAGAAGCGATCGGGCGCGTACAAGTGGGTTTCGGTAGAACCTAAACGAATCAACAGTGGCAGCGTCAACCCCGCCGTTTTTGGTGACGCGATCGAACAACACCGCCAAGTCTTGGAGTTGGTCCCATTCGAGCTTTACGCTCATCCCTTGGACTGTGAAACACTCAGCGTGATGGTTGGATTTGATTTCAACTACCGTGGCAACCACAACGAGATTCTTTCCGAAGCGATCGGTGTTGCCCCAGGCCTGGAACGTTTTCAAAACGTTCCCTACGGCAAATTACTGTCCGTCGAACCAGCCATCCAATTTGCATTGGATGAAGAATGTCGCACGCAATGTCGCGTCAGCTTGGAGTCGCGGACGACAGCCTACCATGTACGCACGGGCGAGTACGGTGAAGAGCAGATCAGTGTTTACATGACGGTGCGACGTTACGACAGTCTCGGTCCGAAGGAAGACTACGTAACCGAGTTTGATCGACTCGCCGGCCTCTGTCGCGACTTGATCGACGAGTATCTCATCTCCAATGTGCTACAGCCGCTTCAGCAAGCCATCGCAATCAAGTAGGCCCAGCGCCAGCGTGAGGCGCTTCGCGGGGGATCGCGGTAGGGACGGTCATCGCTGACCGCCCCCCGCACAGATCCGTACGCGAAGTACTACCTCATACGGCTCCTGCTGCTAGTCGAGCGCGAAAACGATCTTTCGGATACGGATGCAGGATCTTTGGCTGCGGTAAGTAGCGTTCAACTAGCCGGTTCATTCGGTCCCATGGCCAAGCCGCTCGACCCTTCTGACTGCGACGACGCAGTTGATGGAGCCAAAGCTTGGTGACTTCGGTGACAAACTGTTCCAGCCGAGTGTAGTTGTCTGGCACGGCATGGTAGCCAAGCCAGCCTCGGATCACACTCGCCAGCCATCTTCCCGTCGTGCCAACACTGTCATGTCGGCGCCAACGAAGCTGAAATTTGATCGCTGCCAGAGTTCGAGTCAGTCGCTTGCCACTGGTACGTCGCAAGAGAACGAAACGTTTGTTCTTTTTGGTTTGGCCACAACTGTGAGTAAAGCCAAGAAACTCAAACGTCTCGCACGGCTCCCTGCCTTCGCGACGACGGCGATCAGACGCGCGGCGTCCAAACTCCAACAGTCGCGTTTTCTCAGGATGCAGTTCTAATCCGAACTGTTGCAGTCGCTCCTTGAGAGATGCAAGGCAGGCACGAGCTTCCGATTCGTGTTCAAAACCGATCACGAAATCATCCGCATAGCGCACCACGATACACTCCCCTCGGCAGTGACGTTTTCGCCACTGATTGATCCACAAGTCGAACACGTAGTGCAAAAATACGTTCGCAAGGATGGGTGAAATCACTGAACCCTGCGGCGTACCTTTGCCAGTGTCCGACCAGTCCGCGTCTTCGATGATTCCAGCGGCAAGCCACTTTTGAATCAGTCGAATTATCCGCTTGTCGCCGATTCGGTGCTCCAGAAACTTGATTAACCAAGTTCGGTCAATCTCGTCAAAGAAGCCCTTGATGTCTGCGTCAAGAATCCAGCCCACTCGCTGCTCGGGAATCGCATACGCCAACGCATCAAGTGCGTCGTGCGGTCCGCGATTCGGTCGGAAGCCATAACTGAATCCGAGAAAGTCTTCTTCGTAGATACACTGAAGCACCGTGCGAACGGCATGCTGGACGATTTTATCTTCCAGCGATGCAATCCCCAGTGGTCGCGTGCGACCGTCGGGCTTGGGAATGTGTACCCGGCGAGAAGGTTTCGCTCGGTAGGCTCCACGGTGGACTCGACCATGAAGATCGTCGATGCGATCTTCAAGGTCTTCCTCATATTCGTGCCATGTCATTTGGTCGACGCCGACGGCTGCGTTCTTCTTGAGCTGGTAAAAGCTCGAGGTCAGCAGTTCGACATTAACGTGATGAAGCAAGGCGGTGAACTTAAGGTCACGGCTCTTTCGAGCCGCTTCACGCACACCGTGCAATCCGCTTGACCTTCGCTTGTTCCGGCTCGGTGTCCGGGCGAGGTTAGAAGGCACAGTGTTTCTAGTTGCTGAGAGCCTTCCCTGTAATCCATTGCTGGATTGGGCCAACTCCGCCGATGTTTCAGTACCATCTTTGTTCGTTGGATTCGTCGGTACTATGCTCTCATCTGAATTCTCACCAGCGTTCATGCCCGCGTTACCTCCAGTGAAGTTTTCGGACCGCTGTCGCAGTTAGCCCCGATTCAAATGAAACGGCTTGGCTCTGCACGACAGACTGATGAGACCTCCCGGTTCTCGCGTTTGGAATGTCTCCGGCATGCCAGGGTCTACGACTCCGCCGCGTCCTCGTCATGCTTGCCGATAACGCATAAGTCGGTGTTGCCTTCTCCCTACCTGAACAGGATCGGCACGCGATTGGGTACGGATTTCGGAGCTCAATGGCTGGCCTGCACGGACCTCCGCATCGGACGCTCAAGACGAATGTGTCACCACAAACGCCCCTCCGAGGAAGGCCGAAGTCGACGGCTAATCGTGCTTCGTAAGACTCTTTCATTCTCTATTCCAAACCGGTTTATCCCGGCACTCTCAGGCTAGGTGTTCGGTTTTCAACCGAAAGAACGAAGGCGAGTTCGCTGGCCATCGTGCCAGTCGTTGCTGCCTGCGAAACGATAGTGGCCTTCTGCCGATTGATTGACGCGAGGTTTTGGCTTGTCGAGGCAGAATATAAGGTCATGCCAAATAAGGGGCTGTGGTGACGTTTTAATGGGCGGTCACGATCGCCGCCGGGCTTTCAGAACCATTGCCGTCGAATTCAGCTTTAAGATTGACAATATTGCCATTCACGGCGAACTCTATCAGAATGAAACAGAGTGCCAGCGTGAAAACGACGGACACAAACCTTCGAGTGTTCTAGGGAGTGTTGATCTTGAAGTCGGATATCGTTGAGATAAACCGGAATGAGGGAAGGATCCGAGTGTTAGCCTTGTCGGTCATGGCATGCGTGATCGCGATTGGAGCGATTTTCGGGGCTGATGTTTTCGCGCTGGCGCTGATGAACGTGTTTTGTTTGGTATGCATCGGGCAGGCGGCCTACTTTGCGTGTTGGTGGCACCGTCACCTCGCAAGCAGTGTGAAGCTGAACGGAAGAATTGTGAGGACCGCAGCGTCGAAACACTACACTTATCCTGAGGTGCAGTTTCTTGCGGGAGGAAAGACGCACTCCTTCATCTCCAGGCACGAGGCTCGCTACAAGCAAGGCGTCGGAACATCGGTCGTCGTGGCTTACAGCGAATCCACGGACAGAGCCGAAATACTGTCATTCGCAACTCGATGGGCGTGCATCCTTGGTCCCGGCCCGGCGGGCGTTTTCTTTCTTTACCCTGTTTTGTGCGAAACGGCACGTGTACTTTTGGGATACTGAAAGAAGGTAGCCAAATCCTTCTGGCGACGATCCGCGTTATGCACCGGAGTTGCGTCGCTGACGCCCAGCGACGACGGAGGAACGAAAGCGGCGGGCGCGAATGAACAGGTGGGATAGATGCCTGCCCAAAGCTGTGGAACGCTCATTGGAAGCGATGCGCCGGCAAACACCTGGCGTCGTCGACGACGCTGACAGTTCGGAACAAGCACTCCCGACGTTCTGCCTGGAGACCGCTTAGTTGAGGCCTATTCTGGATCGTTTTCGTCGATCTTGTTGGGGGCGTGAATCGGCAGTCGCTAGTCGCACTTCGCGCGACGCTTCTTTGGTGAGTCGCAGTTCCTTTGCGGCAAGCACCAGTGTTTGGGCTTCCTCGCGGTATCGGCGACCACATCGCCACGCCTCGTTCGCATCTTGAATCGCCCCCGCAAACTCACACGCGTGAACGTTTTCGTATGCGCGTTTCAGGTACGCCTCGCCTAATTCACGAACACGATGCTGCGAGATAATGTAACCAGCAAGCAGGCTACCTGTTGCAGTGATTAGGCAACTAGGAAGATCGAACCCGTGAACCAACGCAGCACCCGTTCCAGCACACAGTCCCACCAGACTGTAGAACAACCCGCCACGCGAAGTTGAGTCCGCTGGAAGCCGCCGTCGCTTGAGAACTTGATGATCGGGAAAACCAAACCTCTCCCGAACTCTGAGCGACAGCAAAGCACCGTTGGCGCAGATACAGCCGACGAGCATGAGGGCGACAAATGAAATTAGAGCGTATGACATGGCCGGAAAACCACTGAAGGAAAAGTTGATTCCGGCAAGTTTTGGTTACGAATTGAGTCGCGGATGGAAGCGACACAATGACAATCGAAGTTTGTGTGAAAAGAGGCCGATAAAGCGGGTTATGAGGCGCAGACGATGACCGCTAGCCGTCACCTTTGTGGCATTGAGTGTTCGATTGGTCATTTCACAGACGTGTCGCTGTTGAAACTAACGCCACATGGCGACAATCGCTTTCACTTTGTTTGAACAGGTATTCTGGGCAGAGACAGAACCCGTGCCCCGCCAGCGACGACAAGAGGTCGTCACTTTTTGCCAAGCAGCGTGAGCAGGCCGAACCACTCCGATCCAACAATGCGACCTAGCCCGGATTATTCATCAGCACACGCTGGTGTCCCGCCTTTACGCGGCCTGTAACTGATCGAAGCCGGCTGAAGCCGGTACACCAACGTGCTTGGTCTGTTTGACCCATCGTCCTCGGAAGCCAAACGAGTTCCTTGACTTGCGACGCAATTCGACAGAGTCATAAGTAATCCGATTTAGAACCTTGGTATCCAAGACACGTTGTAGGCCCAAAAGATTCCGGGCACGATGATCGGATCGTCGGGAGTTGCCAAATTGAATGTGTATCCAATGGGAGTCTTTTCTAGCTGACGACGACGGTCGTTAAACTGCGTCGCCCCCCAGCGGTTGCCGAGAGCGACGAATTCGAACTCGGTAAATCGATTCCTTGCAAAGTCAAAGGTTGCCGATCCTCGCAAAGTCGTTTCGACGCCACGATCGCGGCGCCCCGAATGTCGCGCTTTGGTATTTCCGGACAATTTTAACTTCAACAAAGTTTCCGTTCGCTCGACCACAGTCGCAGTGATTTTCGATCCCACGGTCTCACTCGCGGCGAACGCTTCGGTTTGCCCCTTCACAGCATCGACCAAATGAATTCGGCAGATTCTTGACACAAAGACATCGGGCAACAAATAGGTGTCGCCCGGCATCAACTTCCCTGACCGAACGTCCTCGGGTATCAGCTGTAACGCTTCGTCCTCGGAAAACCACGCTGAGTCTCGATTCCAAAATGGCGAGCGATCTCCATTGGGATTGTCGGTTGACATCAGGTCTCGCGAGTAACTGTTCAGCACAAGACCTTTGTCGCGCGGACAGTAGTCTTCCCAACGATGCTTGGGTTTCAGGACAACACTTTCATTGATTGGCTCAGATTCGGGCAACTGCTGCCATTTTGCCAGGCCCTGCTTGATTGTTTTCAATACCGCGTCGGCTGAAAGCGAATTGATCGAAGAGAGAAATTCGCCTTGGGCAGTGAAAACGTAAATGCCCTGACGTGACTTGCCCTTTTTCCGTACACCGTAATGGCCATGATCAGCCATTACTTGAAAAAACCGACAATCGGAGTCTTCTTCTGTATCAAGTCGATACACCTCGTCAGTTGTCGCAACAAACGATTTCGCGATATCGATCACTCGTGGATCTGACCAGACGGACCGCCGGCCTTTTACTCCGTTGTTTCACGTACAGCCGAGCGGGTGCCCGTTCATTGTCCACAACAAAATAGGCTTGCCCGATTTTGCAGCGTCAGCAATGCCGCTCGCCAGATCAGGCTTCCAGTCAATGCTCTTCCAGGCCGACTCTTTTGCGTCGGCCTGTATATGTGTTCGCCATTCATCACGGTTCTTGGCGTCCAAAAACTGCTCGCTTTCCTGTGAGAAGGCAAAACTGCTGAACGCAAGAAACGCAACCAACACGGGTGTCATTCGCGTGAGCATGGAGTTCGTTCCTATTGAAACATGAGTCGAGTTGAGATCAGTAAAATATGACCACCCCGCAGGTCTATGTCCACCAAAACGCAGCTTTGAACGAGGTGTCAGTCTGCTTTATGGGCTGGCGATTGCGACGAACCCAATGGTCGTATCGCAACCCGAATCGGACCCTGCCTACTTCCGCGACAGCTCGTACCACAGCGTTTTCATTTCTGAAGTCACCGTTACTTGCCCGTCGCTTGCGGTGACTGGCTGAGCCGTCAGTCGTTGACCTGTTCCGCTTAGCGGCCAGCAATTCCAGTCGCCATCGGGCAAACGTAGCGTGACATTGAAGGCTGTGACCTGCGTCGGGCCGTCGCCCCATTCTGTTCCGACGCTGGTGCGGTCAGCGTTCCAGCCCATGTTTTGATTTTCGCTATGTCCAGCGGTCAATAGAACCATCGATTGGCAAGATTCGATGGGCTGGCCGTCGATTGATGAAAGTAACACCATGCCATAATTCGGTTGGATGCTTCCAACTGCCAAGTCGATATCGCCGCAGGAATATTTCGCATCACCGATGGTCCCCCAGACGCCTTTGGTTGCAGGCGTGTTTAACGTCAAGGTGCCTTTGTCCTTGTCGTTAAACGTCCACGACAAATTACCGTTGGGAGTAGCCAGGGTGTTGCCCTCGGGGACAGTTGCCACCGTTGGTTCGGCATTCGTTTTTACGCCCAACTTTGAAGTCAGTGCGAGCCGCCCGTCAATCGGAGCGTCGGGAGAGCTGACTTGAGACGACTGTAACGCTGCGAGATCACCGCGAAGAAAAATGTTGGCACACTGGCTGAACGTTGCCAGCTTGACGGGCTGACCGTTGAAACTGAAAAAGTTGTTGGTTTGATCGCGAAAGAACTGACTGCTGTCGCCTTTGCGGCTGAACGCATCGTAATCGAAAAAGAAGATGCCATCCCAGTCCTGCAACGCTGCCAGCGTGGCTGCCATGGGGACGCAACCTGCGGAATAGGGACTTGGCTCGGGATAGTTCCATTCCGATAGAGTCATCGGCTGTCCCTCGATGCGCCAGCCGGTCCGCATCAGCAGCGAATTCGCGGGCCATTTTGATCGTGACGGATGAGCCTCCATAGGCTCATTTTGCACGGTCCAGCGATCGGGGCTCCAGTTGGCACCGGAAGGAAACATTGGGTGATGCCAATAGTTATGTAGATCGACGAAGTCATTCACTTCATCATGAACTCGCTGGTCGTGGTAGTTGATTTGGCTCGCCGTGATCGGGACTTTGACGCCAAGCTCTCGCAGATAGACTTTTAGCTCTGACGTCCACTGTACTTCCGTGTCGACCATGAAAGTTTTCATGTCACGATGAGCCTGCACGGGCCATCCCGCGGCCGGGATGCCGATGTTGCCTGCCGCCAGCGTCTGCCCCTCTGGGAGTGGATTCATCTTGGCTCCCTGCTGTAAGGAAGCCGCCGCAAATTCAATCGGTGTTTTGTCGCCGCCGAATGTAAACGCGAAATTGACATCGCGAGGAACTGTTTCACCTGGAATGGCGACCCGCTCGACTAACTGCCAATCCGTGGTTGCCTGCAATGTCTCGAACAAACCGAGGTCGCGCCACTCACCGCCGGCCGAACTACTGATTTCCGCACGATAGGATCGTTCCTTGTCAGCTCGCACCCAAAACGCAATTGATAGGGGTTGGCCTTCTTCGACGCTCAAATCGCGGAACATCAATTGTTGTTGATGATCTTGTTCGGTGACGGCAACAGGTTCAAAGCGTATCGCTGAATTGCCGGATCGGCTTCCTGATTTTGAAGGCGGATTTTCGGCACCAAAAGAGACCCCAAGTCCAATTTCGGGCTTGATGATCGCCCAACCGTTTTCTTTCTTCGACCAATCCGACTTGGGAATCAGCACGTCGCCCATCGGCGGCTGAGCCTTCTTCCAATTGGAAATCATGGCCTGGTGATCGGGGTATTGCTGTGCAAGCCACTCATTCCAGCGACCAATCAGTGACTGTTGAAATCGCTTGGGCATCCGACGATACAAGTCGTAACCCTTTGTGCTGAAATAGTTTTCGTTCAGCATTTCAACCAAGGCGATACCGCTGTCGTCAACGCGTGCAACGTTGTTTCGGTACGGGTTTTTGTGAGTCAACAATTCTCTGCAAAAGCGTTTGACCTGAGCCTGGACGTCCCGGTCGTAATACATCACCCACTTATTCGATGCAGCCCACCACGGCATACCTTCACTGGCCGCGGGGAAACCCTCGTCTGTCGTCAGCGTGCGCGAAACATGAAGATTCAGATCCGCGTAGATGTTGTTGTCGTGCAGCTTGGCCAGAAAGTAGTCCAGTCGATCGATCATCTCTGGATCGAAATTTCTGACGCCGTCCTTCACGGGAGCCCAGAGACCATTGGGAGCATCCTGCATATCCATATGATGAAAACGCACGGCATTGATGCCTAGCTTTGCCATATGCGGTGCAAGCTTGTCCGCTTCATCATGCGTGGGAAAGTTAGCGCCAAAGCAAAGGTTCACGCCCCAGAATCGCAACCGGCGTTCACCGACGTAGAAATGCGAATCTCTGACCTGAACAAACTGGTTGCGTTGAATCGGCGGCAGAAGCGTCGCGCGGCTGACAACGGATTGCGTGCTGTCATCGCCTGGTATGACAAACGGAAACGACTGCCCAGCCACACTGGCCGAAAGGGCGATGACAAAGAGAACAACGCGAAACTGCATGGAAGACTCTGCACGAACGGGAACGAAAGACGGGCATCGTTGTAAGCGTACAGGATATCATCACGAAGCTGGTTTGCGCGGCCGCCTTACCATGCCGATCGAGAAGGATCGATAAGAAATCTTCGAGGACTTGAGCACCGACTGAAGCGATACCGAAACATAAAGAGTCATCGGGGTAGCCCAGCCCACCCATTTAATGGCCCACCCCATTCAATGGCCCAGGCAGGCAAGGCC
>CAYUGI010000239.1:0-10299 GCA_964444105.1 uncultured Pirellulaceae bacterium | reverse complement strand
GCCACCGAGAATATCGCCACCGAGAATATCGCCACCGAGAATACTGCCATCGAGAATTCGGAAGCGACGTTGCTTTCTTCGCCACTCACTGCCGAGCCTATTTAATCACATGCAAGACCCGCAAGAAAACGAATTCACTGAATTGCTGGCTGCCGTACGGCAGGGTGATGATGATGCAACCGCCAAACTTTGGAACAGTTACTTCCAGCGTTTGGTCCGCTTAGCCGCAGCACGGCTTCCACAAAACTTGCGTCGTACGGGTGACGAGGAAGACATCGCACTGAGCGCGTTTCACAGTTTCATTGCCGGGATTCGTGACGATCGTTTCCCTGACCTCAGTGGCCCCAATAACCTCTGGGGGCTGCTAATCACGTTGACCAGTAGAAAACTGAACGCTCATCTTCGTCATCAAATGCGGCAAAAACGCGGTGGCGGTGCCGTGCGTGGCGAGTCGGTCTTTGCGGATTCGGCGGGGGAGGTGAACCGTGCGGGAATCGGCGCGGTCAACTCCAATTCTGAAACTCCTGATTTACAAGCCGAACTTGCCGAAGCCTGTGACGAATTACTTGACCAATTACCTGACGATCAATTGCGGCAGATCGCTATCATGAGAATGGACGGGTTCCTGGTCGATGAGATTGCTGAACGACTGGAAGTCAGCAAGCGCGCAGTAGAACGGCGTCTGCAATTGATTCGCAAAACGTGGTCCGAAGCATCCCAAAGCGATGACTAGGATTCGAAAACGCAGATCAAAAGTCATCACGCCCACACAAGATGACGAAAAAAGGAATTTTTGCGTGGCGTATCGCACAATCAAAAGGACATTGAAAGCTCGATGAACATCGACGATCTATCAGCAAAGGATTTAGCCCGAATAGATGCGATCTGTCTGCAATACGAGACAGACCTGCGGGAAAACCGCGCGCCAGCCATCGATTCGATTGTCCAACACGCTGGGGGAGCCCATCGCGAGATTCTACGAACAGAACTCAATGCTGTGAAGTTCGAGGTTGAGAACGCACAAGTCACTGATACTCTTGCGGATGCTCCAGTCCGCGCTCCGTTTCAAATACCACCGTTAGAACAACCCGACAGCGCTGATTCGACAGCTGACGCTGACAGTTCCCACTCACCATCGCTCCAGCTGTCACCGCTCCAGCAGCCTTCGCTGGCAAAAACAAATGCAGCGATCGCTGGATCATCAACTCCTGAAAGTCAATCAGCCAAGAAACGAGTGTTGGCGAAGCTGCGTTTGCCAAAACCAGGAGATCAAATTGGTCCCTATGTCTTAGGCGGACCGATTGGACACGGCGGCATGGGAACCGTGTTTCGTGCCATGGACACACGTCTGGACCGTGAGGTCGCCATCAAGGTTCTGTCTGTTGGTGGCGAAAAGCGACAGGAACTAAGCGATCGCTTCGAACGCGAAGCGAAAGCGGTCGCGGCGCTAAGCCACACAAACATCGTCGAGCTTTTCGACGTTGGCGTCGTCAATGACTTGCCGTTTGCTGTGATGGAAATGTTGCGAGGCGAGACCCTCGACGGTCGCCTGGAACACGGGCGACTCTCAGCCGCGGAAGTTCGTTTTCTTGGCGTTCAAATTGCCGACGCTCTTGCGGTCGCTCACCAAGCAGGCGTCGTTCACCGTGACCTAAAGCCCCAGAACATCATGATCCTGGGCCAGCGCTCTTCACAGCAATCTGACTCATCTAAACAGCCAAACAACAGCCCAAACAAAATCCAAGACAACCAGTCCACGCTGACGCCGTCCCGATTCGAGTTGGCGACTGCAAAAAGCGAATCCAGTTTCGGCAGGGAGTCGCGCGTCAAGGTTTTCGACTTTGGACTCTCACGCGTCTCGATGGAAACGGAGCAAGACTCATCAATGGAAACGAAGGCGGGTGCGATCATGGGCACGCCCGGCTACATGTCCCCCGAACAAGTTCGCGGCGAACAGGCCACCGCTGCGGCCGATATTTTCGCGTTGGGTTGCGTACTGTACCGATCGTTTTATGGCGAGGACCCAATTCGCGGAGCAACCGCTGCGGAACGCTTCGCGGCGACGCTAGCACCGCCCCCCACGCCCAGCCCCGAAATCGTTTCCGAAGACAAACCTCTGGCGGATTTGATCGATCGCTGTCTTTCGCAGTCGATCGCAGACCGTCCTGCATCAGCTACAGAAATCGCTGATTCTCTGCGGCTCACTCAGTCGATCGATCCCGTCATTGCCAGCCTGAACGCAGGGTACAACAGCGGGGAGATTTTTCGCAGACGTTTCCTAGGCTCGCTTTGCGGTGGATTCGTTGGTGCCCTGACGGGCCACCTTTCCATGCCTGATGACATCAGCAAACTCAGCGACGTCAAAAGGCTTGCCGTACTTTCACTCGACACGGCTCCAATCGATTCTTCTGTAAAGGGTCAGCCACTGGGCACGAGGGCGCTTTCGCCAGGTGAAAAATTGTCGGCGCTTCTAGTCAATGAACTCAGCCAATTGCCCGACGTCGCGGTACCGCCTTACCGAGCGTTGTCGGCCAACAGCCCCGAAGAATTTCAAGATCTTGCCAATGAATTGAATGTGGATGCATTTGTAACCGGTTCGATTACACCGCAACGTATTGGAAAGAAAGACTTTTTGAATGTTGACCTGAGGATCGTCTCGTCCAACGGAGATCAACTTTGGGGTCACGCTGGCCGCGAAGAAGTAGGCGACAACCTGTTGCAGCAAAGTCAGTTCGCTACTGACATTGCAAACAAAATCAATCGCCGTCTAACGGCAACAATGCAACAGTCACAGGCGCCACCGCCGATGCTGTATCAATGCCTGATCGATGGGAAGGTGCGTTCGGACCCGGACAGCACCGAGGGCATGCAGATGGCCCTGAATTGCTTGAAAAAAGCGAAGAAAGTCGACGATAGTTATGTTCAGCCGATAGCCGGCATTGCTTTGGTTTCGATGATGTTGGCAGCCCAAAGCGATGCGGAAGAAACTAAGACGCTAGTCGCCGACGCGATTGAAGCATTGCAAGAAATCGCCGAGAGAGAGCAAAGCTCTGTCGATGCCAAACTGGCTGCTGCAATGATTGATTGGCAGCGTTTTGGACGCTTCGATGATGCCGAAACCAAATTGGAGTCGTTGGCAATGCTGCATCCCTACCACTGGCAGGTTCAGCATCAATACGGACTATTGCTCCTTGCCACAGGCCGGCAAGCCAAATCGCTGAGAGTTCTGGGAGATGCCTCCAGACTGAACACACTTTCGATGCTGGTCAGGTCCGACGTCGCCAGGGCTGCCTGGTTCAATGGCAATCCTCAGCGTGCAATCACCGACGCCAAGGAAATGCTAAAGCGATATCCCGACGGCATGCCCGAACTCGATTTTGCACGCGGATTGTTGATCGACATCTACGAGCATCAAGAAGATTATGTCAACGCGGTAAAGACAGACAAAGATTTTGGTGAGACAACAATCCTGACGGCCGAACTGTATTTCGCGAGACGACTGGAGCGATTGAAAGTTCTCCCGTACGGTCCTTTCGGCGAAATAATGAACGAAGCCATCCTGACAATGCGATCGACCGGCCAAGCGACTGACGGAAAACTAAGTGAATTGATCGAATCGTCGTCCCCCAATTTCCCGCTTCTATTGGCAGTGCACCCCGCCTTTGGAAGGCTAAGACAGCTTGAGCGTGCCAAAGAATGGATCATCTAGCTGCTCCCGCTTGGCTTGAGATCTTCCCTCTTTGATTCTACCAAAAGCCTTTCGCGTCTCGCAGCCGATTTCGTCAGACGCCCACTGGAACGGGAAACGGCAATTGCCGCCAAGCAGTTCAAGTAGACTATCGGGCAGTCCCCACTCGTATGTCTTTCGGAATCGCAAATTCGCATGTCGCGTTTACTCGCCCCAGGTCTCCTGACTCTCGCCACGCTGGTATTTCTCCCCGCACCCCAGTCAATTGCTGATCAGCCTAGTGCCAATCAGGCATCGACGGATAAAGACCTTGCGGATGCACCCGCTGAAGTCGATTCCATTTTGACAATCGATCGAATTTATGAAGACGCAGAGTTCGGTGCGAAATCCTACTCTGCACGCTGGGTAGAGACGGGTGACGACGCGACCGTTGCCAAGTACACCAAACTTCATCCCTCTGAAAGCCAAAAGGGTTTTCAAGACATTGTCCGGATCGATGCTGCAACGGGCGAGCAGAACGTGCTGGTTTCGGCAACGGATTTAATTCCGCCAGGCGAATCCAAACCGCTTCGCATCCAGGGACACCAGTGGAGTCGCGATCTGAACAGACTGCTGGTTTTCACAAACTCCAAACGTGTTTGGCGAAGCAATACGCGTGGGGACTACTGGGTATTTGACCGCAGCAGCCGTCAGTTAACGCAACTTGGTGGCGATGGCGCCGAATCGACCATGATGTTCGCCAAGTTCTCCCCAGATGCGAAGCGTGTTGCCTACGTTCGAGAGCGTGACATTTATGTCGAAGACCTATTCGATCACAGCATCGCCCAGCTGACGCACAGCCAGAGTGTTGACGAAATCAATGGCACCACCGACTGGGTATACGAGGAAGAGTTTGGACTTCGAGATGCCTTTTCATGGAGCGCTGATGGTCAACTGATCGCTTTCTGGCAATTGAACACAAGCGGCGTTCAGAAATTCCCGTTGGTAAACAATACGGACTCGCTTTACCCCAAAGTCACATGGTTCGCGTATCCCAAAGTCGGGCAGCGCAATCCCATGTGTCGTGTGGGCGTCATCGATGTGGATGTCCAAACAACGCAGTGGATCAATGTGCCGGGTGATTCCCGCGAACACTACATCCCTCGGATGCAGTGGATCGGCGACACTCGAGAACTTTTGATTCAACAACTCAATCGACTGCAAAACACGAATCGCCTATTTGTCGCCTCTGCGGAAGGAGAAACAGTGCGTCCCCTTCTAGAAGAGAAGGACGATGCGTGGGTCGATCTGCATGACGAGATTTTTTGGAATCAAGATCACACGGCTTTCACATGGATCAGCGACCAAGACGGCTGGCGCCACGCGTACCTGATATCGCTTGAAGATGGCAAATCCACTTTGCTAACGCCAGGAGAATTTGATGTCATTGAATTATTGAAATTTGACGCGTCTACCCAGCGGATCTACTTTGTCGCCTCGCCAGACAACCCAACTGAACGCTATCTCTGGCAGGCAAAGACGGATGGCACTGACCTGAAACGCGTGACCCCCACTGGCTTCAGGGGCGTGCATAATTATCGGATTTCGCCCGATACGATGTGGGCCATCCACACCCGATCATCAGCCGATTCACCTCCCGTTTCGCAATTAGTCTCTTTGCCCAATCACGACACCAAACGGGTTCTAGAGGACAACGAAGAACTGCGCAAAAAGCTTGGCACGTTGTCACGGACCGATACCGAATTTTTTCGCATCGACATTGGCGACGGTGTGCTGTTGGACGGATGGTGTATCAAGCCGCCGAACATGAACAGCAGCCAGCAACACCCTTTGCTTTGTTACGTCTATGGTGAACCGGCCGGATCAACCGTTGTGAATCGATGGGGAGGGAACAGCTATCTTTGGCATTTGATGATGGCGCAGCACGGCTATGTCGTCATGAGCTTTGACAATCGAGGTACCAAGGCACCTCGTGGCCGAGCGTTTCGCAAAAGCATCTATAAGAAGATCGGTATTCTGCCTCCGGCCGATCAAGCCGCAGCTGTTCGGGCTGTTTTGCAAAACCGCCCCTACTTGGATCGTGAAAAGGTCGCCGTCTGGGGATGGAGCGGCGGCGGTTCTTCTAGCTTGCAAGCTATTTTCAAGCACCCAGATCTGTACGACACCGCAATGGCGATCGCACCGGTTCCCAATCAAAGGTACTACGACACGGTTTACCAAGAACGATACATGTCGCTGCCTGAATTGAACGTCGAAGGATTCACCGAAGGTTCGGCAATCAATTTCGCCAAAAAGCTTGAAGGCAATCTCTTACTGGTACATGGAACGGCCGACGACAATTGCCACTACCAAACGACCGAAATGCTGATCGATGAATTGATCGCGCACAACAAGCAGTTCACGATGTTCGCCTATCCCAACAGGACTCACGCCGTCAGCGAACGAAAGAACACAACGCGTCACCTACGATCAATGATGAAGAATTTTCTTTTAGAAAAGATGCCACCGTCGGGTACAAAACAAGACTGAAGCGAATGGTGAGTCGAACAACAACCAGCCAGCAGCGAACTTTCGCCTAACGGCAACAACGCTTGTACTTTTCTCCACTGCCACAAGGGCAAGGATCGTTTCGGCCAATCCGACGACGCGACTTGCGTTTGACTGCTCCAAGCAAGCTGGCGGTGTCCTGGCGATACATCTTTTGAAGCATCGCGTACATGGCCGGGTTCTTGTCTTTAAGCAGTTTGGGTGACTCGAAGAAGTACTCCGTTAACACTGCCAAATACTCTTCGCGATTCGTGTAGGCGTAGTCGTCGATGTGTCGGTCGGATTCCGATTCCGACTTCAGCTCTTCGCCAACCCAAGTGATCCAGGGCGTGACAACTTGGCTGGGCACTCCTGCTGGCAGGCCATCGACAGCTCCATCAGCTTGATCAACCAGGTGCGCGAATTCATGAATCCCAACATTTCGCTTGTCGTTGGCAATCGAAAAACCTGCGATCAAATCTGGTTTGGACAAGATCATGACTCCGCTGAGATGGTTGACTCCGATCATACCCAGCGTGTTTCGGTCCGCTTCGCCATCGGTTTGATAGTCTTCGCCAAAACGGCCCGGGTAGATCAACACCTCTCCCAACCGCGAGTACTCCCAATCATCAAAACCAAATACTGGAATGATCGCGCTGGCTGCCACCAACACTCGTGTTTGGTCGTCGACATCGGTTCGGATACCTGTGATCCTGGTTTCGTCCAGAAAGACCGCGACCAAATCACGAAACCGTTGCCGCCCCGATTCGTCCAGAGCTGCGTAAAACTCTACCTGTGAGCCGAGGATTCTTTCCCAGCTCTCGGGAAAGGGCTGCGCCATCACACGCGCCCGCCGAATCGTCTTTCGACGCAACCACCAGAACACCAAGTAGCAAAGCGGCAGCGCAAGCCAAAACACTCGCTGAAACCAGCCGACAAAAATGATCAGCGCCGCCAGAACAGCCACCACAATCAGGGCGGTTCGTCGGTTCTGCGATTGCGTTTCAGGTGTGACCAGCATCTGGCATGATGTCGTTAAGGCACAGCGACAGCTGGTTAAGAAAAACAACGGAAGCGGATGGGAATCGAACCCACCAAGCATCGTTTCGGACGCTTCATCGGTTTTGAAGACCGAGGCGGTCACCAGACCAGCAAACGCTTCCTTGGACAGCAAGTGGCCAATGATTCAAAGGATCGTTGCTCGCGGTTCCTGGCCGAAGTGTTAACGAGCCGATGATTAAAGCAGGGCCTACAGGAATCGAATCTGCTTCTACGAAGAAACCCAATCCTGTAATCCAACTTCAACGATCTAGCTATTTATACACTTATTTCAGCACCCCCGGCAGTTCACAGAAAAATTGCAGAAGTGCAAGCATGCCCCGCAGTTATTTCGACCCTTGCATCACGTTGGAAACATCAACTTACCAATGCGTCGCAAACGCGTTTTGAAGTTGCGCTCGTCTTGTACGACTTTACATTTCGTCATGAGATTTGCTCGTTTTTTAGTTTTCACATCTTCACTCTCCCTCTGGGAGAGTCGAGCCTTAGCGAGCAGAGGGCTCCCTCCCCGCCTGCTACTGCGTCCCAACGACAGCAGCTTGATTTTGGTGAATTGTCCAAATAGCGTTCGGCACGAATGCCGCTGCAAACACAAAGAGCCGCAGTTCACTAATGAACTGCGGCTCTAAGTACGGGTGACAGGAGTTGAACCTGCACTCTCTTGCGAGAACCAGATCCTAAATCTGGCGCGTCTGCCAATTCCGCCACACCCGCGTCTCGACCTACTGAGTTTTCTCTGAACCTTAGTGTATCGGCCAGATCAACATTGGGCCAGCGGTGACAGGGCAAAGCAGTTTGTGGGCTGAGGCGTTGTTGGCAATCCGACAGTCTTAAGCGGACCATTCGCAGGTCCAACCGCTACCTAAAATCAGGGTGACTGGTAACCGACATTAAGCCGAATACGAGCTAGACACCGAAGTCGCCAAACCCATTTTCCTGCAGCCTGACAACCAGTTTCACCAAATCGATTGGGGCATTCAACTCCATCGATCGAAGGATGGAACCGCGATGGTTTTCAATTGTCTTTTTGGTGACACTATTCGCTTCTGCAAGGTCACCTACGGACAGCCCTTGCCCCAGGCCAATCGCAATGGACCGGTCCAAATCGTCTAGTTTGCTGAACAGTCGCCAATGGTCCTTGAGACTCTGTAGGCGGAATGCGTCGGCGTTCCCCACGACGTCCAGCAGGCGAACAATTCCCAAAATAGCCATGGTCGGATGCCCCTGACCAAGCAGCGTGCGTTTGAACGTGCGAAGTTTCACTTCCCGCCCGCGGGCGTCGTGCCCCAGATGATCAAAATGGACGGACATCGCCCCCGCCATCAGCATTTCATCAGAATGCGTCGCGATCTTGGCGATCGAATCGGCCAAGTAAGAACTTCCCTGACGCCCAATCGCGACTGTCTGATCACAAAAAATATCGTTGTAGGTCTGATTGGCGTGCAAAATTTGCCCTTCAACTGTCTTGATGAAGATGGCATCGCTCTCCGAGTCAAACTGTCCGTTGAACGAGCCTCCACTTTCCACATACTGCAAAACGGAATTAGAAATGCGTTGAGTAACACGTACAAAATCCTCCATCGCGAACAGCAAGCTTTCTGCACCGCCCCTCGATTTGTGAAGCCTTAGGCAAGCGGGTTATCCAGCAGCCAAACCACTTCGAAGGCTACATCCATTCAGGGGCATTGAACAAATACATAGCCATCTTAATAGGGGGTCTCTCCCCCGACATCGGAGAAACTATCGACTGCAACGACTTTACGCGAGAGCCTTTCCGGGGCCCCTAGGCAATATTGCAACTGAAATGTCATTTCGAAAGGAGTTCGCGAAATTCGTTTCGCGGAACAGAACGTTGGAGCCCGCAAATTCACTCCGGGAAAACGCAATCCACTCGAGTAAACACCCAACACCCAACACCCAACACCCAACACCCAACTAGCAAACACCGAAGGGCAAGCCAGACAAATGAATCGAAATCCCTTCAATCGCCAAACAAAAACCGCCGCATCAGCACTGATGCGGCGGTCGCGTTTTACGATCGAACAGAAACTTCCTAGCTGGAAACCGATGCGTCTTCCTCGGCGGTAACGGTTGGCACGACCCACACCTTCAGGCTCGCATCGACTTCGCTGTGCAGGTGAATCTTGACAGTATAAAGGCCAAGCTCCTTCAACGGACCTTCCAAACGAATCTGGTCTTGCGCCAGCGTAAAGCCAGCACCCTTGAGAGCGTCAACGATTTCATGGGCACCCACACTACCGTAAAGGTGACCTTCATCATTGGCGTTGGCTTCGATGGTGATCGATTGCTTGCCAAGCTCGTCCGCTGTGTCGCGGTAGCTCTTTAGTTTCTCAAGCTCGATCGCTCGCAGTTTCTCACGGTGCTTCTCGACCATCCGCTTGTGGTGGTCCGTTGCGATCGTGGCGAGACCTTGAGGAAGCAGGTAATTCAGAGCAAACCCAGACTTCACCTCAACAATATCGCCTTGCCTGCCAAGGTGCTCAACATTGTGAATTAACAACAGCTGAACGCCGCCGTTTTCTCCACGAGGCAATCGTTTGAAGGGGCGTTTGAACTTGCGACCTGTCGTTGGCTTTGGCATCGAATGACTCTTTCTAATTTTCTCTTGTAGTTGTTTGCACGCTAGGAATCTGACCTAGTGGCAACGTCTGAATTGTCTGCGTGGAAGTCGTAACTATCGTCTTCTTAAAACGGAATATCTGGATCGTCATAGCCTGCTCCACCACCGGTTGGCTGGGCTTCACGTTGCCCGGGCGAGTCGGCAGCAGGTGCGTTTTGAGGAGGAGCGTCGTGGTGAGGTGCGCCGGACGAATCACCGCCACCGGTCTGCTGTGCTGGACGCGAGCCTCCGCCTTGTGATCGACCTCCCCCTCCACCACCACCGCCGTTGTTACCGCTCAGCATTTGCATGCGATCACAAACGACGCGTAGCTTGCTTCTTTTCTGACCCTCTGTTTCCCAGGTATCCAATTTCAACCGACCTTCGATCAAGATCGGAGATCCCT
>CAYUGI010000238.1:0-10378 GCA_964444105.1 uncultured Pirellulaceae bacterium | reverse complement strand
AACGCCTTTGTGTCGACCCCGTCATGCACGCCGAGTCGACTGAGCGTGTTGACCGGGCAGCATCATTGGCGATTGAAAGAAGGGACGAGTCTTGGCGGTTCGCTTCGTGAGGAGTTTGACGTCTACACCGAACTACTTCAGAAGTCAGGCTATCGAATCGGTCGAACGGGCAAAGGCGTTTGGCCCAGCAAGCACACCTTTCGACAACGTGACTCGTTTGGCGAGAAGTACAAATCGTTCGAGCAGTTCTTGGCGGATAGAAAACCGGGGCAGCCGTTTTGTTACTGGCATGGCGGTCGGGATCCGCATCGACCATACGATTTTGGAATCGGAAAACGCAACGGGATCGATCCAAAGAAAGTCCAACTCCCCGGCTGCTTGCCCGACAACGAGGTCGTCCGCAGCGACATGGCGGACTATCTATGGGGAGTGCAGCGGTTTGATAGTGAAGTTGGCGCGATCCTCTCGGAACTGAGCGCGATCGACGAACTGGAAAACACGATCGTGATCGTCAGCGGCGACAATGGGATGCCGTTTCCGCGTTGCAAAGCGACGCTGTACGACCAAGGCACACGCGTTCCTTTGGCCATTCGGTGGGGAGCAAAAGTGCCAGCGGGACGAGTGTTAGATGACTTTGTGTCGTTATGCGATATCGCTCCAACACTCATCGCAGCGGCGCGGCTCCCGGCATTAAAGCAGATAACGGGACGTAGTCTTTTGCCAATCCTAACTTCGGATGGATCGGGGCAAGTTGATCCAAGCCGGTCGTTTGTGCTCACGGGGGTTGAACGGCACGTCTACTCGTATCCCCGGCGAGCATTGCGAACGAAAGATTACCTCTACATTCGCAACTTCCAAGTAGAGGGTTGGCGATCAGGAGAAGTGGATGGAGGGCTTTCAGAGCACGACTTTACCAAAGAGCCTTGGCCGACAAACAAAGGCGCGTTTTCGTTTGCGATTGATCCTTCTCCCTCGAAACAGTTTCTTCGCCTCAATCGCGCACTTCCCAAAGTAGAGTCCTTCGCGAAGCTGGCGTTCGACCCGCCACCGGCGGTTGAACTGTACGACCTGCGATCGGATCCTGATCAACTACGAAACGTTGCAGCAGAACCCGATTATGCGCAGATTTGTCGCCAGCTAGGCGAGCAACTTAAGCAACACCTCATTGAGTCGGGTGACCCGCGCACTGCGGCCAAGCCAGCAGACGAGAAGGAGCGTGGAGACTCCGCTTATCGGGTCACTACTCCGCCGGCGACTATGAAGCTGCCAGATTTTTATGCCAAGTACGTAGATGCCAACGGCTATCCGGTAGTGAGTTCTGCGAAGGTCAACGACTATGCGCTACGGGAAGCGGCGTTCCTGATCGACATGATGCTTGCCGAGAGACCTGACCTCCGCAAGGCGATGGTCGCAAGCGGGTCGCGAATGATCGTCATGGCACATAACGAGTGGACGACTGACATTCCCGAGCATTCGCACTTGAGTCCGAAAAACTACTGGGATGCAAGAGCGCGAGGATTGGGCGGATCACGAGAAGAGCCGGTTTGCTCCTGCGGGGAGGAAAATCTGCTGGGTTTTGAAGGTGACCCGTATTCGACCGAGAACATCTTGATTCACGAGTTTGCACACAATATTCATCTTCGCGGAATGGTGAATTTGGATCCGACCTTCGACGATCGGCTCCGGGTTACTTACGAACGAGCGATGCAGCAAGGGTTGTGGAAAGGCAAGTATGCATCAACGAATCACTCCGAGTATTTTGCAGAAGGTGTTCAGTCGTGGTTCAATAACAATCGCCAACCAGACCATGACCATAATCATGTCGATACGCGTGCGGAGTTGAAAGAATATGATTCCGGGTTGGCATCGATTTGCGAGGAGGTTTTTGGAAAGACAGTGCTTATCTACACCAAGCCAGTGACTCGATTGTCTGGGCACCTTAGCGGATACGACCCTGCTGAATCACCGCGTTTTCAGTGGCCCGATCGATTGCAAGAGAGCAAGGCAGAAATTCGTGCCAAAGCGACGAGCCGTGACGGGAATCGTCAAAAACCCTACAAGAATTGAACGATACTTTTACGTGACTTGTTTTCTGGAATCCGCAACAAAGCCATCATGAAATACTGCTTTTTCGTCCTCTGTTTGGCTCTGTGCTTGATAGCCTCCAAGCAGGTCTCCGCGATAGAACCGGCGCGGCCAAACATTCTTTACTTTTACGTTGACGACATGGGTTGGGGATCGATTGGCCCCAACGCTCAGGCGGCAAGACGGGCGAAGAATCTACCGTCAGTTCGTACACCGAATCTGGATGCTTTGGCTGCTCAGGGCGTCAACTTCACGCGTGGATACGGATGCCATGTTTGTTCGCCCGCACGGTCGTCACTGCAAACAGGTTTCCATCAGGGGCACACGTTTGCGGATCGCAATGATCCTGACAATGCCAGGAAAGCAATTCGTGCGGAGGACGTTTCGATTGGAACAGCGCTGGCGTCGGTTGGTTACACGACTGGTTACTGGGGGAAGTGGGGATACGGCGGATCAAAGGATCAGATCGATCCGACCATTGACAACCTTCAAACGCTACCGACATCGCATGGCTTCAAACACGTGCTTGCCGAGCTACACCATGTACGCGCCCATACCTTTTTTCAGCCGACGCTATGGAGTGCCCCGGCGCCAGAAGGCTCACTGGGTGGTTTGCATTTGATTCCGAACTCGATGGCTGGATACATCGACAATGATGCTTATCCCAACGAGCCTGCGCTGCAAAATCACGTGGACTATCCCGCGACGGGTTATTGCGACGATGCCTACGCTTTCGCGGCTTTGGACTTTGTCCGCGACCAGGGACAGGTCTATAACGAATCAGGCACTCCGTTTATCGGGATCCTGGCAGTGCAGATTCCACATGCACCCTTTGCAGAAATTGCCACGCTTCCTGGTTGGGATGATGCGTATGCTGACGATCCGCACTTCGCATCGCTTGCCGATCAATCAAGACAGTGGGCTGCGATGGTGACCAGAATCGATGCGCACTTTGGAAATCTGCTTGCTGCTTTGGACGATCCGAATAACGACGGTGATACGTCGGACTCGATTACTGACAACACTCTCGTAATTTTTCAGTCGGACAACGGTGGTCCAGGCGGAAAAAGTAATGATCAGTTTGACGCCAACGGCGGCCTAAGCGGTGTGAAGGGCAAAATACAAGAAGGTGGGATTCGCGTCCCAATGATCATGCGTTGGCCTGCACGAATCACTGAGCAATCGAAGTTGAAGGCGGGTAGCGATTGCGACAGGGTCGTGGACGTGACGGATTTGCTGCCGACGTTTTGCGAACTCGCCGGAGCAGCCATCCCACTTGGAATCGATGGTGTGTCCTTCGCCCCAACCATTGCGGGAGAAGGTCAGCAGCGTCATCGTGATTTCATCATTCACGAAGCATCTAACGGTCAGTCCATTATCCGTAGCAATCTGAAACTTGTTCTCGCTAAGAAATCGGGACCGAAGCTCTACGATCTGTCCAAGGATCCGGCGGAAAGCAACGACATCGCGGCAGATCATCCAGAAGTCGTCGCGGAGCTAAAGAAGCTGTTGTTGGGGGAGCGGGTCGCCGAGCCAAAAGGTTTCGCCAATACGTATCACCAATGGACAGGCAAGAACGGTAGGAAAACGTCTGATGCGAGTAGCTGGTCTGATTATGAGTACGCGAATGCCGGTGTGACTTACATGGCGGATGACGGTCCACCACAGCTTTCCTGGATCGCTAGCGTCGCAAATACGACGGATCAGTCAGCGGTCGCCAAGGTTGATGCTGACTTGGAACTCCTGGGACTAGAGGTTCGCGGGAACGAAACCAGCGGCGCGACTCAGGCGTTGATGCTGGCGGAGGGCGTCAACGTGACAGGACTCAATGAGATTCGTTTGCGATCGAAAGGGAACTTGGTGTTGAACGGTGGCACCGTTTCGTCACTTCGGTGGATTGATATTCAGCTCGACGCGGTGTTGACAGGGAAAGGGCAGATCTTCGGCGATGTTTACAACGAGGGCATCGTGGAAATCTCTGGTGAAGCGAAACCGGCTTTGCGGGTTTCGGGCGACTTCCAGCAGTCGTCGTCCGGAGAACTTCGGGTTCCGCTTTCTGGGTATCTGAAAGTAGATGGTGCAGTGAGCTTAAGCGGCAAACTGATTGTCGCTGGCGAAACGGGAGCCCCTTCCAGTGGCAATGCATCACTCGTCGTGTTGCAAGCACAGAAAATCGTTGGCAGGTTTGCCAACTCAGATGACAAAGTGACTGCCGACGATGGAACACGTTTCAGTATTGACTACTCGGATACCCAGGTCACGCTGGCACGAGACTAGCGAGGTGGCACGTTAGTTTTTTGTGCTGTGAACAACTTGACGAGACTTTTTGCCCGACGTGCCACGAGCACCCTTGGGTGTTGGAGTCTCGAAGGCAGATGGATTCGTCCGTTTGCTGTTTGGCACTTTCGCTGATGCCGAGGCGTGCATCGCAGCGGCAAACCCAGTTACTAAGATTGCCGCAACCGAGGTGCTAACGATCGCGAGGGTGAATGGAAACGAGGCACGCTGCGATTCTGTAATTGCAAACTCATCTGCTTCCTCCACTACGTCGACGATTGCGACCGTTGCCTCTTCGGGTGTGGTGCCAAAGTTGAACGCGAAGTCGTTTGGTGCTTTGACAGCGTTTTTTGGTTCGATGGCATTTCGGTAGTACTGAGATTCGATTGGCAGTACATCGCGGATGGTCGCTTGGCTGTTCTCGGATTTCGTGTCACTGACGAAATCACCTGAAGCCGTGGCAGCCATTGTCAGGCTGATAGATGCAACGAGTGTCCGACTAAAAATCTTCATTGTGGATTGCTCACCGAATGTGGAGGGTAGGCAATCTTTATCGGTTTTGATTGAACTCACTCTTAGGCTGGATTTTCAGCGGGAGGGTTTACCCTTTCCACCTGTGGCAATCGTGTCTCCGCACAGCTAGTCGCCGTTTTCGGCTAAGTTACCAGCCTTGTCACTTCGTCCAATAGTCACACTGGAGAGCCCCAAATGAGTAAGCGTTTGAGAGAGTCAACGTGCTTAGCCGTTGCCGTGTTTTTGGTTTCGACACTAGCAAATTCTATCGCCATGGCTCAGTTGTCCGGTCTTGGGCAGGTAATGGAGCGGGCGCATGAAGCTGCGGACAGTGTTGCTGGGACGAAAAGCCTTGATGAGTTTCGTACTTGGGCAAACGCGTATGTTGCGAATCCGCAAGGTGACGTGATGTTGCCGGCTAGTTGGTTCGACAAGCATTTTGACGCGACGACGGCGCAGGCTTTGAAAGCCGAGTATCGCGATGCATCAGCGATGTATGACTATGGCTCGTTGGGATCGACGGTGTCGAAACAACGCGGCAAGGGCCTGACAAAAGTTGTGGTGGCGATGCATAAGGACGCCATTGATCCAACCGCAACTGGATGGCAGAACGCAGCTCTTCAGCGGATGACAAAGAAGGTGCCGCTGTACTCACTTCGGATGATGCGTCCTGAGAAGAAAGTCGGCTTTAGTCTCGTTTCTTTCGTTTACGTCGATGGTCGCTTCGCGCTTGCTGGAAAACTTAGTGCGTTGCACGATCCGAAAGGTGAATTGGCAACCAAAGTGTTGTGCACTTCTGAAGTCGGCAGGATGGGAGAGTTGCTCAAAAAGAATGGGCACATTAACACATCAGGCGTCGAGCACTTGAAACAAGCTGGCGTATTAAAATAGTCGACCGCTAGCAAGCAACACTATTTTCGAGTCGGCCGAACGTCTTCGAGTTGCTTTTCAAGCACCCGCATGCTCCGTGACAGAAGTACGCGAATCGCCACGTCCGTTTTTCCTAACGCCTTGGCGATTTCCTTCGTCGGTTTGCCGTCGGCGTAACGCATACGAACGGCGGTTTTTTGCTCGTCGCTGAGTTCCGAAATGGCCTCATTCATTCGCATCATCCGAATATCGCGGCTGACCGCGGCACTGGGAGATGTCATGCTAGCCGACAACAATGCTTCCAGTCCCATGGATGTGCTATCGCCGCCGCCAGTTGCCTTTGCATTGATGGACTGTTGGCGGTTGACGTCGCGACGCTGCGCGTCAAAGTGAAATCGGTGAGCATCAACCACGCGCCGTCTGGCAATTTGTTGTAGCCACTGATAGGGATCGTATTGGTCCAGCGGAGCTGTCGATAATCCTGTCAGCGCAGCGGATGACACTTCCTGAATCAAATCGTCTACTTCCACCACCGCAAGCAAGTGTTCGCCGGTGATTGATCGAATGAAGCCTGCCAAGCGATCACGATGGACATCGATAAACTTCGCCAACGCTTCAGCATCACCTTGTTTAACGCGAGTTTCCAGGTCATCACCATCGTCATTTGTTCCCAGGTCAGACAGATCAGAAGCTGAATTCATCAGTGGTTGCCTTGTTTTGCCAATGAGGCAGGTTTTCCGTGGAAGTGACCGAAGTATAGGTGAGTTGGACCTGCCTGTCAGACTCTTGGTGTTACGGCTTCGCGTTAGCAAAAGGGACTCCAACCCTCGGATGTGCCAGCAAGATCTGTTTAGAATACCGTTATGTGATCGTTACAAATCAATGTGTCAAATGGCATGGCAGTGAACGAAGGACCAGCACCCCAGCCGCCGTCAGATTTTCCGGCGAGTTCGCAGCCAAATCTTCAGCAGGATTCCCAGCAGGGACCGTCAATCGACACGATCGATCATCTGCTTGAGACGTGCTTGGAAAGCTATGCGGAAGTGGCGCCTTTACGAGATCTGTCGCAATTGCGGCGGTTTCTTCCCGACGCCGACCCGCAAACATGTCGGTACGTCTTGGTGGAACTCATCAAGATGGACATGGCAATGGCAGCCGAATCGGGCACGGTGCCTCCGATTGAGTTTTATCTTGAAGCACTGCCGGAATATCTTCCCGCCGATGATGTCCCAGTCGATCTGGTCATGGAAGAGGTGCAATTGCGGCGCGAGGCAGGTGAGACGCCCGCGGCTGATGAATATCAAAACCGGTTCCCGCAGTTTGATTCGGTGGTCGGGCAACTTTTGGGAGTCGCCGAGGCAACTGCTGCGGTGAAGAGCCGTGCCGCACCTCCCGAATTGGAAATCGGCAGCCAGATCGACGACTTTTTGATTGTGCAAACTTTGGGTAGTGGCGCGTTCGCGCACGTCTATTTGGCGAGGCAAGTTTCGATGGCGCGGCTGGTCGCGTTGAAAGTGTCACGTGGCACAGGGGACGAACCCCGTGCGCTGTCGCAGTTTGACCATCCCAACATCGTGCGTGTATTCGATCAACGCGAACTAGATAGCCCTCCGGTTCACTTGTTGTACATGCAGTTTCATCCTGGTGGCACGCTGGCCGATGTGGTGAAGCAAATTCGACAAGTTGATGTGAATGAGCGTGACGGAATGCCTTTGCTCGATACCGTCGATCAGAACTTGTTGAAGCTGGCACAGATTGTTCCCGAACGTTCATCGGTCAGACGTTGGGTCCAAGACGCACAATGGCCGATGGTCGTGGCTTGGTTGGGGATTCAATTGGCACGCGCGTTGGACGACGCGCATGGTCGCGACGTGATGCACCGCGATGTAAAACCCGCCAACGTACTGTTATCGAACGAAGGGATTCCAAAGCTGGCTGATTTCAATGTCAGCTACGCTGGTGCAGCGGGGCGAGCTGGTGCAGCAGCAAACTTTGGTGGTTCGATTGGGTACATGTCGCCCGAACACCTGCGGGCAATCTCGGCGCGGTTGATGGACGAAGTTGAATCAGTCGGCGAAAAAGCAGATCTTTACTCGCTGGCGATCTTGCTGTGGGAGCTTTGGCAGGGCTATCGCCCATTTGCCGCGGGCGCATCACCTTCTTCGTGGAGCGAAGCGGTTTGGCAACAGTTAGATTCGCGCGCGGAACCACCGACGGAGCCTGAGCGTCTTGGCACTGCGTCGGAGCGGGTTTTAGAATCGACGCTTCGCAAAGCGCTGCAGTTTGATCCAAAGGATCGGCTTTCTTCGGGTGCCGAGATGGCTGGCCGGTTAACGCTCGCGTTGCACCCAGACGCCGCCCGTTTGTTTGATCCTGGAAAAGAGACTTGGCGCCACAAGGTGCTGCAGTGGTCACCATGGTGGGTGCCGATGAGCGTCGTGCTTGTTCCAAACCTATTCACGATGGGGTTCAATTTTTGGTACAACCGGGAAGCTCTGTTTGGCAAGCACAATAAACCTGAGACGCGTCCAGCCGAATACATCCCTGGTCTCGAGGACTTTTTTCATTCTCTGGCAGGAATCGTGTCTATTGCTTGCCTGGGGGTCGGAATCTATTTCATGATTAAGCTGACGAATGCCTTTGTTGCTGCTGTTCGCAAAGCCGAATCGGGTCAGCCCGCTGACGAATCTTCCATTCGCTCCATCATTTACCTAGGGCAGAACGGTGCCTTAATTGGAGGCTTTCTTTGGGCCATCGCTGGGCTGATTTACCCAACCGTGTTGACCATACGATTTCCAGAAATCCCGACAGGCGAATTGGTTCGGTTCTTCTTTTCGCTTGTCATCTGCGGTGGTGTGGCAGCGATTTATCCCTACTTCGGGATGACCATTTTGGGGACATTGATTTACTATCCGCGGTTGATCAAAAACTCGATGCAGGACGCTTCGTTTTCCAAACGCTTCGCATTGGTGGTTCGGCAGAGTGAGCGATTCATGTGGGCGGCTGTCGCGGTGCCGTTGATTGGAGTGGCACTACTGACGTACTCGGATAACGAGGAAAAGGACGTTGTATTCAGCGCGGTATTGGCAAGTGGCTTGGGCATGTTCATGGCCTACTATGCTTATCGGATCGTCAACCGGATTTGGTTGGACATGGCTCGCGTCTTGTCGAAAGAGCATGCATCAGTGATACCTGGATTGGGATCAGACGATTGATCGACTTTGAACTTATCGAGGGCCCGCTGGGTGTGCCAATCTATTTTCAGCGGCTGAACGTTAATACGGTCTCGCTGAACCTGACGATGTTCGTAGGAAGCGCGGATGATGATTCCGGCGGAGGGCACGGGATCTACCATTGGTTTGAGCACATGCCGTCACGCGGCACCGAAAAATTCCCGGGTGGATACCTGGATACCGAAGCGAGATTGGTTCGTCACGGTGGCGCTGCTGATGCGGAGACCGGCTACACGCACACGTCGTTCAGCGCGGATGTGCCGCGTCGAGTTTGGTCCGAAGCGATGGAGATACTGGTCGACATGATGGGGCGGCCATTGCTGCGACCAAAAGATGTCGAAGCAGAACGTGAGATTATCTTGCAGGAGATTGACGAATGGCATTCGTCGCCTTACTCGCATTCGCTCTGTGAATTGCCGGGGATCCTTTGGCCGGGGCATGCTCTGGGCCATGACCAATTGGGAACCCGCGAGTCGCTCGAAGCAATTGATCCGTCGATGTTACGTGCGGCTCACCGAAGTGGCTATGCGCGGAATCGATGCGCGGTTTTCGTGGCGGGTGATTTGACCAAAACTGAGTTGATTGACGTGGTGGGCGCGCGTTTGGAAACGTTGCCGTGTGCCCAGCTTTCGCCACGCCGCCGGGCAGCCAACTACGGGGAAATTAAACCGTGGGCGGTGGGCGAAAAGACGATAGTCGATTCACCCCATGAAGACTCCGTCGTGTACCTCCTGTTTCCAGTGCCGTCCTTGTGCGGTGGCGAAGCGGAACTGTTGCAATGGGACTTTTTGTCGGACGTATTTTCGGCGGGCGATTTGGGTTCGCCGCTCAACCGGCTAGTCAGAGAGGAATCGTGTTTGGCTTATTCGCCAGACTTTGTCAGCACCACCCATCCCGATGGAGGTTACGCGGGTTTAGTCGCGCAAACGAGTGCTGATCCGGATCGCGTGCTAGATGCTTTTTGGAAATTGATTCGCAGCGACGAACTGCGTTCCAAGGGTTGGCTGGACTATGTACGCGACACGATTCGCGGAACAATTGAAATGCACGATCCCGACGCAGGGGAGTACACGCAACAGGCGTCTTCATCGTTGATTCACTACGGCCGCTGCATTGCCGACGACGAGTACGCCTCAGCGTTGTTGGGCTACCACGACGACGACGTGTCCGATTGGCTGGATCAACTAACACAAGACAAGTCGCGGGCCATTGTGTTTCGCGGTCGGAGATAAGGCGGTTGGAAATAATATCGACGGATCAAGTTGATGTCTCGTCATCTTTTACCTCCCGTCCGGAAAAGCCGTAGCAGACTTGTCTGCTGTGACTTGCCTGTGCATATAATTTCACTCTCCCTCCGGGCAACGCCGTAGCGGATTCTTGTGAGCCGTGACGCGTAAGCG
>CAYUGI010000237.1:0-10438 GCA_964444105.1 uncultured Pirellulaceae bacterium | reverse complement strand
TCGCCCTCGAAATCATGGATCGCCGTGGCGACGGAGTCCCCGGCAGACTTCTCAGGGCAGACCGTATCGACCTGGTGTCCCATCGTCAGCAGAATCTGATAGGGCACCATGGCCTCGTAGTCTTCCACGTAGTCGCCGACGATCATTAAAATCTTCCTACTCGACATATCGGTTGGCTCTCTTTTGGGTGTGCATTGGGTCAATTGAGAAAAGTCAGCACTTCGCAATGGCTTCCCCCGTCAACGATCGAGACGGGATCGTGCCGGCGACAGTGCGTCAATTTGGCGTCATCCTAGCAAGGTCAACCCGCATAGGCGGAGCGGTCGTGACATTCGGCAGGATCCACCGGCTTGATTGCGTCAGATTCGGTTCGCCCTTTCAATCGCTCTGGAGTAGAATTGGGCGATTCAAAGAGTTTTCTGGTGGCGGTCATTCGACCGAGCCTCTCTTCTTGTACCACTGGTTTTCACGCCATGATTTGCACGATTCGCCGCGTCTTGATGTTTGCCTGCCTCCTGTTTGTGTCGCTTTCAGCTGACGCGGCCAACGCAGCTGAAACGATGAGCGATAATATTGTCCGTCGTCTTGGGCTAGAGCAGGCTTGGCAGCGTCAGATCCAAGTGCCAGCAGGTGCCAGCTCGATCGTTGATCAGCAGCTTCATGTTGGGAAGACCGAGCCAAGGGAGTATGTGGAACTTGTCGCCACCATGACCCGGCCCGCATCGGACAAGAACTCAGCGGAAAAAGAGGAAACCTACACCAAAGTTTTGTTGCGAATCGCCACAGATCAAGTCGCTAGAAACGGCAATCCGATCGGGAAGGCCGAAGCGGAGCGACAAGCAAAAAACGAGCTTCGGCGTTTGACCCATCGCGGCATCAAGGCGGAGCTAAGTACCCGCACGATTCCGCGAATCAGACTCTATACGATCAGCAATGACGGAACAGTGGATTGTCGTGATGCCGAAAATGGACTTCCGATCTGGATGGTTCGTGTTGGCGACCGGCAACTTGGTTACGCCAAAATCGGTATCGACGATGATTTCGTGACCGTCATCAACGGCGGTAATTTGATCAAGCTGGACGCCACCGACGGCACGGAGTTGACGTCAATTCGCACGACAACACAGCCGTTGTACGGGGCCATTCACGCGGGCGACTATTCTCTTGTCCCAACCATTCGCAATGGGATTGAAGGCTACCCGCTGAAGGATCCCTCCCGCGACACGTTCTCAGAACTTGTTGATGGACTGGCCCTAGCACCGCCGCGCAAGTCGCCCACATCGTCCAAAATTGCTTGGGGCACCAACAGCGGCTTCGTTTACGTGATGGAATCGCAGGGAAGTCCCTCGATTTTGTTTCGATTGAACACCGATGGAATTGTCAGTGGTCGGATCGCGGCTGCCAGCGGCGACCTGTTTTACTTCGGCAGCGAAACGGGACAAGTCTATGGGCTACGAGCGACGCGTGTCGGCGACGTGCTTTGGAGCCGTCCGTACGGCGAACCGTTTTACGACGCTCCTTTGGTAATCGGTGAACAGGTTCTGATTCGTTCCACTTATGGCAATCTCTATTCACTTGGGACGTCCGATGGAATGATGACCTGGACCTATACCGTGCCCAACGTCGATCAACTTCTGGGAGCTCTTGACGGTAAAGCCTACGCCAGATCGCTTTCGGGTGGCTTGTTAGTGATTGATTTGGAATCTGGCAAAACGATCCTAAAGACCAGTGAAATCCAGCCTTCGCAGCTTCTTCCCAATTCACTATCCAATCGTCTTTATTTGGTTGGCAAGACGGGAGCAGTTCAGTGCTTGCGGTCCGCCGGGGCCTTTGTCCCCCAACTGAATGCCGGGGCCGCTAGCGCGAAGCCAGTCAGCACCGAAACGGAGCCAATGGAGAAAGAGCCTGCTGGGTCTTCAGCCGCCTTCGCCTCGCAAGACAAAGCGAAAGATCCCTTCGGTGGAGGAGCCGCTTCTACAACCGATGCAGGGAACGATCCCTTCGGCGGTGCAGCGGCAGATCCATTCGGTGGCGGAGGAGACGCGATGGCCGACCCGTTCGGAGGCGGTGATGGCGATGGCAAAGATCCCTTTGCCGATCCCTTTGGAAACTAACTCACATCGAATGAGTTCCTACTTGCCGGCTGGGAAAGCTCGCGCGGGACTAGGAAGGCTGGCCCCGGTTGTGGCACTCGCCGTTGAGCGAAAGCTTAGCTGCCGCCATAACGGTTCTTGATGATCATTGATGCCAACGAGGCTAGGTGGCCGATGCTGTCACAGTGTGCCGTATACCGCAGCTTTGGCCGGATTTTGTCGTTCAACGCTTGCCCACCAACGATCAACGAGACGTCGTCGCTGAGCGAATTTGCTAACAAGTTCTGAATGGAGACAAATTCGTCTTCGTCCTTGACGACTGATACGCTTAGCCAAACCAATGCTGGTGAGTGATCAGCCGTTGCTTGAACAAAACTCTGGAATGGCAGGTTGACGCCCAAGTTAGTCGATCGCCAGCCACGCTCGGCCAGCGTCAGGTCGACCAAAGCGGACGGAACCTCATAAAGGTCGCCAGAGAGTGTCCCTCCGATCGCGACAGGCGCGCTCTTGCTCGGGGCGGGCAACTCGCGTTTCATCTCGTTGATAAGACGCAGGCAAATGCCGCACGCCACTCGCTCCTGGTAGATGTCCAGCTCGCTGCATTGCCACGCCATGCCGATTCCGTAAAGTGCATCGGTGATAAGATCGTCGGCGGTTTCGCTTAACGACCAACCATCGGCTCGCCACTCGTCTTTTAGTTGAGAACACTTCTGTTCGTCGCCTCTGGAAAGCGCCTCGCGGAATGCTGCTTGTGTTGGGTGACGGCTTCCGGGAACTTTCGTTTGACGACGCCCCGGGACCAATGTGAAGCCCAGCGCGTCAGGGTTCACGATGTCGCGTTCGGTTGCCTGCAGGAAATCATGCAGCCCATCAAGACTGATCCTGCGGTGCCCGCCCGAAGTCTTGATGGTCGGTATCGTCCCGCGGTCACACCATCTTTTGATCGACGATTCGCTCACGTCTAGCGACGCAGCAACCTGCTTGGGCGAAAAATGGGGCTGATTAGAAGACAAGGGAGGCACCGAAGGAAAAGACATGATGGCCGTTTGGCATGTGCTAAACGTTCACTCAAGTCTAGCGTCGGGGCCAGCCCAGGAGTGAATAAATGTCAGAACACCTTATAGAACCAGTTAAAAACACCGTTAAAACCGGCTGATTCAGCGAAAAAGCTGGCTTGGTCGATTCTGTTCCAGAAATTGGTTGTCGCGAACGGGTTTAAGCGGTACAACATGGGTGAACGTTTTGGCTCTCTGAAACGTTCACTTGCCCATTTCACTCCCGCTGGAACTACTCAGATGCCCGTATCGAAACCCTGCCAGAAGGTAGCCAAGAGTCAGCCGGTAACCACAAAGACGCCGCGAAAAGCATCAAGTGCCCGCAATTCCAAGGAGGCCAGCGATCAGCAAGTTGCCGCAAGAAGGCCTGGATGGATGAACTCGCCTGAGTTGGCCGATGCATTGATCGAGACCTCTGCCGAGATCAGTGATCTAAGTCTTTGTGACAGAGAGGAACTGCGTGCCCTGACGGTGCGCATGCTGCGGGAGGAAGTCGATTTTATTGCGAACGCGACTTTTGATGAGCCATCGATGGGGCGGAAGATCTTTGCGGAAGAGCTTGGGCTGCTGGATCGTAGCGTCGAAGCAGCAGCGTCTGCCCTGAAGCGACGCGGAGTCGATTTGCCAAGCCATTTGGGTCGTCTTTGCGAAGCGGCCTTGCTGACGCCCGTTCAGGAGCGAATGTTATTTCAGCGAATGAATTTTCTTCGCCAACAGGCTGCCAACCATCGCAGCCAGTTGAACCCAAAGCGTCCGTCGCGGATCCGACTAGAAATGATCCAGCAGTGTATTGCTCTTGCGGATTGGCACCGCGACCGGATCGTCGAAGCGAATCTACGATTGGTGTTCTCGATCGTCAAAAAATTCGTCAATCCCGGCTGTACTTTCGAGGAGCTGCTGAGCGATGGAATCGTTGCCATCATGCGGGCGGTGGAAAAGTTTGACTTCGACCGAGGATTTCGTTTCAGCACGTATGCAACTCAAGTCATCCGACGTAGTTCGTACCAAACTGTCGTGCAGCTTCAGCAGGAGAGGCAGGCAACTTTGGGTGGCTTGCAAGACATGGACCTGGATCTTACTGACGAGGGTCGTGAGTCCGCGATCAGCGAGAAGCGGTGGCACGAACTTCGTGGTCGTTTGAGCGTCATGATGGACAAGCTGGATCGTCGCGAGAAATTCATTATTCGCGCCCGCTTCTCACTCGGTGCCCATCGAAAGGTCTATACTCTCCAATCACTCGCGAATCGGCTGGGAGTGTCAAAAGAGCGAGTCCGCCAACTGGAACGGCGGGCGATGGATAAGCTAAAGACGATGGTTGATGGTGGTCCCGACGAGCTGACTGCCTAGGCTGATAGCTGAAGGACTGGTTAGGTAAAGCCAACACTGGACGATTCAAAAACATACAGTTGAGGCAAAAGATTAAGACTTCAAGCCACCGATATGTTGCATCAACATCTCTACCCGTCGCGGCCAAGGATGCTTTTGACTATCACGACCGACAGGGAACTTTGGAGCGGCTGATACCGCCATGGGAAACGATGATGGTCCAGCATTCCGACCGGAGTCTCGCGGTTGGAAGCCGCGTGATCTTGAAGTCATCGATGTTTGGTATTCCGCTGCGATGGGTTGCGGAGCACACGCATTACGAGCCGCCCACGATGTTCGCCGACACACAAGTTTCGGGACCGTTTGCTCAGTGGGACCATCAGCATCTTTTTCAGTCTGCGGGTGATGATCAGTGCGTGATCCGAGATGAAATATCTTACCGCCTTCCCTTGGGCATTGCAGGCCGAGTATTTGGTAGCGGCATCGCGCGTCGAACCATCGAATCGATGTTTTCTTATCGTCATCAGGTGACGCGTGATGATCTTGAACTTTTCGCTGACTACCCCAAGGACGCCCTTCGCATTGCGGTCTCCGGTAGCAACGGAATGGTAGGCGGCCAGCTTTCGGCTTTGCTGACCCTTTTGGGGCATGAAGTGCAACCGATTGTCCGTAGTCTCAAGAACGGTCAGCCGGGGATTGCCGCTTGGAGCGATTCGAGTGATGAAATTCAGAAGTTACGCTCGGTTGATGCGGTCGTTCACCTAGCGGGAATGCCAGTCGCTGACAAACGCTGGACGGACAAGGTGAAGCGAGAGATTCGTGACAGCAGGTGGATTAAAACACGCCAACTTTGCGAAAGACTGGCAAGCCTTAGCACTGAGCCCGACTTCAAGCCTCGCGTGCTGGTCTGCGCGTCTGCGACAGGTTTGTACGGCGATCGCGGTGACGAAATCTTATCGGAACAATCCACCAGCGGCGATGATTTTTTGGCGAACGTCGCCGAAGGCTGGGAGGAAGCCTGTCGGCCTGCGGTGGAAGCAGGTATCCGTGTTGTGAATATACGACTGGGGATCGTTCTTTCGCTCAAAGGTGGCGCGTTGACCAAGATGACTCTGCCTGCAAAATTCGCTGGAGGCTCGCTGGGTAATGGGAAGCAGTGGTGGAGCTGGATCGCACTGGATGATGTTCTGGGCGCGATTTACCACGCGATTCATACTCCCGAACTTGAGGGTCCGGTCAACTTCGTTTCGCCCGAGCCGATTCGGAATCGCGACTTCGCACGTGTACTTGGCGATGTCATTTCGAGGCCCGCGATTTTCCCTGCCCCCGCGTTCGCACTGCGTTTGGCGTTGGGGGAAATGGCCGACGCGTTGCTGTTGGCCAGCACTCGCGTTGTGCCGGCAAAGCTGCAAGAGACAGATTACAAGTTTCGGTTCAGTTCATTGCACGACGCGTTGAGCTATTCCTTGGGCGTCGATCGATTGGAGTCGGTTGAATGAATGCTTCAATCCTGTTTGCCGCCAATCTTTTGGCAACGTGGTACATGGTCGGGCTGATTTGGACGATCCAACTGGTCCACTACAACCTTTTTGATCGCGTGGGTGCGGACGGGTTCCAGCAGTATGAAGCGGATCATGGTCGGCTGATCACGCCCATTGTTGGCCCGCCAATGCTTGTAGAACTCGCGACGGCGGGTTTACTGGTTGTGATGTCGCCCTCTGGTTTTCCCAGATCGGCCGCGATTGCCGGTCTGGTTATGGTGCTCCTGATCTGGGCATCCACTGCTTTGCTGCAAATACCCTGCCACAGCCGATTGATGGAGGGCTTCGATCAAGAAACCTATCTCCGACTGGTCCGATCCAACTGGATTCGCACGGTGCTTTGGACCGCACGCGGCGTGCTGATGGGCTACTACCTGGTGAAGCTGTTGCCGAAAGTTTGACTGCGAACCGGTGCTTTGTCACAGCTAAGAATCAGGGTTGATGCAATTAGCCGCTTGGACGCTAGCCCCGGTTGTTGCGGTAGAACCGTGGCTAGCGCTAAAACGGCTAAGCAGAACATTTAGCTGTGACACAGCACCAGCTTGACTGTGCAGAACTTGACTGTGCTGGGGAAGCGAAAAAAAATCGCCGCATTTTAGATGCGGCGATTTTGGGATTCACAAAGTGCTCAAGGATGGCCGACGCTTAACCTTCTACTTCGATGCCCATGCTGCGAGCAGTGCCTTCGATCATGCGTGTTGCCTGATCGATGCTGCGCGCGTTCAAGTCAGCCATCTTCTTCTCTGCAATCTCGCTGCACTGGGCACGCGTGACTTTCCCCACCTTGTCTTTGTTGGGTACACCACTGCCTTTTGCGATTCCGGCAGCTGCTTTCAGCAGCGATGCTGCGGGCGGGCTTTTGGTGATAAAGTCAAAACTACGGTCGTTGTAAACCGTGACAATCACGGGAATCGGAGTTCCGTTGTACTCTTTCGTGCGATCATTGAACGCCTGCACGAACTGACCCAGGTTCACACCGAACTTACCCAGTGAAGTACCGACGGGAGGGGCGGGAGTGGCCTGGCCACCGGGAACCTGAAACTTTGCTTGTCCAGTTACTTGCTTTGCCATGATTGGGTCTTCTTCGTTCGCTTCTAAGTTGTTGCGTGCTCTTGTCGCTGGTTAGCGTTTAAATAGTCAGAGCTTCGCGAATTGTTGGGTGAGTTTAATCTGAATTTACGTTACGGGAATCGCACTTGGGCATTCCGCGTTAGAGAGGCTCAACTTGCCAGTGATCCAACTCCATCGGAACACTGCGACCAAAGATATTGATGATCACAGTGATTCGGCCACTTGCCTCGTCCACTTCTTCGACATCGCCTTCTTGATTCTCGAAGTTTCCTTCCTTCACACGCACGCGATCTCCGACCTTGAATGGGATCGCAGTCTTGATCGGTGCTTCTTCTTCGTCTTCGTCCAGGTCTGGCTTGTTGATGAATCGCTCAATGTCCGACGGCTCCATCGGCATGGGCTTGCCTGCTGATCCCGTGAAGTCACTGATGCCGCCGGTCTCTCGAACAAGAAACCATGTGTCGTCGTTGATGATCATGTTCGCCATGATGTAGCCGGGCAACAGTTTCCGCTTGGAAATGCGCCGTTTGCCGTCGCGGGTGAATGTAGCGACGTCTTCGGTTGGAACGACAATCTCGCCGAAAAAACCTTCCATGCCTTCCATCTTCACTCGCTTGCGAAGTGCGTCGGCAATCGAATCTTCTCGGTTAAAAGCGACCTTCAAGATGTACCAGTCCATCTTCGGCCCGTCATCACTGCTGGCGTCATCACTGCTGGCGTCATCACCATCGGCGGCAGCTTCGCCCGCCGTTGCATCACTGGATTCGTCTGCCGCAGAAGCTTCATCTGCAGCTTCGGGCGCCGGTTCTTCCTGCGGCGCGTCGCTGGCAGCCGCTTCCGGCGGACTGTTTTCCAGTTCGCTGGTTTCGTCGGTTGCTTCGGTTTCGTTCACAGGGTCGACAGTCATTTAAATCAGCAATGGGAAAGGTGTGACTGAATCGTCATTCAAATTCGGTGCAAACACTTTCGCTGGCTGACCAGTCGAGAGCGAGTTGCTGGCGACTTCCTAGCTGGTGACGCCCAGGAAATTGAAAATCGTTTGCCAAACGATATCGAACACAAACAGCGAAATGGCGAGGAAGAAGATCGTGAAGATCACCACGATCGACGCTCGAATGAGCTCGTCTTTGCTAGGCCAGGTGACCTTGTTCATCTCAGCTTCAACAGCGATCAAAAAATCTGCGAATCGAGGCCAGTTGACCAGTCGATACCCAATCCATACTCCCATCGCCAGTAGCAATGCCGGAATGCCGGGAACCAGGTACTGTTTAGCCGACATCGTGTCCAGCCAGCCACCAAGACTGGAGTACAGTCGCCAGCAGCCCAAAGCCACGACAATCCAAATCGCCAGCGCCGTCACTTGGCGAACGATTCGACCTTGATTCGGCTTGTAGACCGCGGTGTGAAATAATTCCGCTGCAAGCGGTGTGCTGTTTGTTTGAGCAATGTCGCGTGACATTTCTTTGCTCCCAGTTGAATCAACTCGCGAATGGTTCCGCGGGAAGACTTGTTCGTTGTGGATAACTCGCCGCGCTTCCGATAATCACGGCAAAAATCAATTCTGTTCTCATCTGGCTCTCAAGAGCCCATCGTCTCAATCTCGTCTTCAAAGCAATCGCTTCTTCGTAGCAGGGGCGGAGGGACTTGAACCCGCAACCGCTGGTTTTGGAAACCAGTGCTCTGCCAATTGAGCTACACCCCTGGATTGCCCCCAGTAATGCTCAATGACCAACGGTCCTGTATTCGGAGCCCGCTGGCCATTGTTGGCTTACACGATGCTGATCACTGAAAAAAACGATCAGCATCGATTGATCATTGGATCGATCTTACCAATCGACGAGATCTACTCGACGATTTTGGTAACGACGCCCGAGCCGACCGTACGGCCACCTTCGCGAATCGCGAATCGAACACCATCGTCCATCGCGATTGGCTTGTGAAGCTCCACAGTGACTTTCACGTTGTCGCCTGGCATGCACATTTCTGCGTCGACCAAGTTTGCCGTTCCTGTTACGTCCGTCGTACGGAAGTAAAACTGAGGACGATAACCGCTGAAGAATGGCGTGTGACGGCCACCCTCGTCTTTGCTCAAGCAATAGACTTCAGCTTCAAACTTAGTGTGCGGGTGAATCGAACCTGGCTTGGCCAAGCACTGGCCACGCTGGATGTCTTCCCGCTTTACACCACGAAGCAGGCAACCGACGTTGTCTCCTGCACGACCTTCGCCCATTTCCTTGCGGAACATTTCGACGCCGGTACAGGTCGTCTTCTCAGGTGCTTCGGTCAGGCCGATGATTTCGACTTCTTCGCCGACTTTCACCACGCCACGCTCGATACGACCGGTAGCAACTGTTCCACGACCTTCGATCGAGAACACGTCCTCGATCGCCATCAAAAATGGCTTGTCGTCTTCACGAACGGGGTCAGGAATGTGGCTGTCCAACGCGTCCATCAACTCGCTGATGCCTTTGCTGGCCTCAGGATCGCTGGGGTTGTTGTAGGCAGGAAGTGACGAACCGCGAACGACTGGAACGTCGTCGCCTGGGAAGTCGTACTTGCTAAGCAATTCGCGAGCTTCCAGTTCGACCAATTCCAACAACTCTTCGTCGTCGACCAAGTCGCACTTGTTCAAGTAAACAACGATGTAAGGCACACCCACCTGACGAGCGAGCAGAACGTGCTCTTTCGTCTGAGGCATCGGGCCGTCAGCAGCCGAAACGACCAAAATCGCTCCGTCCATCTGGGCCGCACCCGTAATCATGTTCTTCACAAAGTCAGCGTGGCCCGGGCAGTCAATGTGGGCGTAGTGACGCTTGTCTGTTTCGTATTCAACGTGAGCAACCGCGATCGTAACCGTCTTTGTTGCGTCACGAACGGTACCGCCTTTGGCGATGTCCGAGTAACCCTTTGCTTCGGCAAGACCCTTGGCAGCTTGTACTGCAAGAATCGCACCGGTGGTCGTGGTTTTGCCGTGGTCAATGTGGCCGATAGTACCGACGTTGACGTGGGGCTTGGTCCGTTCGAATTTGTCCTTGGCCATTTTTCTGATTCACCTACATCTGGCAGTGCCATTACCAATCAGAGATACGCTCCGTCTGGCCCATAACATTGGTGACCGTGTTCACACCCACGGGGACTCACCAGTGCCTGGTCGCACTGCCATTTTCTCGTTCAACAAACGAAACAATGGAAATATTGTGATGCCCCACAGCGGGACTCACAGAAGTTAATTCTTCAGTTCTGCGGCGTTCTTACAACGCCTCCGCCGCAGAATCAACAACTGATCCCACGATGGAGCGTAAGTTGTTGCGGAAAGTGCCCTGGCTTGCAATTGCTGATTGGCAATTTTTGG
>CAYUGI010000236.1:0-10501 GCA_964444105.1 uncultured Pirellulaceae bacterium | reverse complement strand
TGTTGGGCTGGGGACAATCCGATGACAACACGCACAGCCCCAATGAAAAATTCAGTATTGCCGACTTCCATCGTGGCATTCGGGCTTCGGCCCGTCTCTGGGATGAAATCGGTAAGCTGAGCTAGACGAAACCAAAATATCGTTGCTGGACACTCTTTGCGTTCAGCAAAATTAACTTTCACGTATCCCACTGAACTGCCAAAGCATCGCCATGCTGGACCGAAAATTCGTCATCGAAAACATCGATGCTGTACGCGAAAACTGCAAGAACCGCGGAGTCGATTGCGACGTCGATACCATTGCAGAGCTGGATGTTAAGCGGCTTGAAAAATCGCAGCTTTCCCAAGAACTGAATCGCCAAGCCAACGAAGTCAGCAAATCCATTAAGGCGGCCAAGAGCGACGAAGAGCGGCAGGCAACGATCGCGAAAGGACGTTCACTTCGCGAGCAAAAGGAGGCGGCGCAGAAAGAGCATGATGAGATCGACGCGGAGATCAAAAAACTCCTCGCGGTCATTCCTAACATGACACATCCAGAAGCCCCTACTGGCGGCGAAGATGGTTACAAGGAGCTCTCGTTCGGAAAAACGTCGAAACCTGAGTTTAACTTCGAAGCGTTGGATCACCTGCAACTTGGTGAAAAGCACGACTTGTTCGATTTCGAAGCCGGTGCTCGTGTCTCGGGCGCAGGTTTTTATTATCTCCGCAATGCTGCAGTACGAATCGATCTGGCGCTGCAACAGTATGCAATCAGCTTTTTGAGCGACCGAAAATTCACACCCATCACGACACCCGACTTAGCGCTGACTAGCATTCTCGAAGGCATCGGTTTCACCCCGCGGGGACCTGAAACCCAAATCTACAGCGTTGAGAATACAGAGCTGAATTTGGTTGGCACCGCTGAAATCACGCTTGGCGGAATGATGAGCGGTCAAGTACTTTTAGACGAGCAACTCCCCATGCGTTTGTGTGGCCTGAGCCACTGCTTTCGTACCGAAGCCGGTGCGGCCGGACGTGCGTCCAAGGGACTCTATCGCGTACATCAGTTCACGAAAGTCGAGATGTTTGCATTCACCACTCCCGAGCAAAGTGATGCGATGCATGATGAACTTCGCGGACTGGAGTGTGAGATTTTTGATTCGCTGGAAGTGCCTTACCGCGTAATCGATACTGCCAGTGGTGACCTGGGCGGACCTGCTTACCGCAAGTTTGACTTGGAGGCTTGGATGCCTGGTCGAGGTGACAACAGCAAAGGAATCAACGGAGAGTGGGGAGAAGTTACCAGCACAAGCAACTGTACCGACTATCAAGCGCGTCGTTTGGATGTCCGCTACAAGACCACGGGCCAGAAGGGTACCCAATACGTCCACACACTTAATGGTACAGCAGTCGCAACCGGGCGGGCCATGATTGCCATCTTGGAGAATCATCAACGGGCCGATGGGAGCATCGCGATTCCCAAAGTTTTGCAACCGTGGGTTGGAACAGATGTGCTGACGGCCTAGATCTTTCCCAAGAGGCCAAAAGACCGACTATCCCACCAAACCAAGTCGTACTATCCCACCAAACCAAGTCGTACTGCGCGAACGGCCGCATCAGTCCGATCGGAAGCTCCGACCTTTCGTAGAATGTTCTGAACGTGCTCTTTCACCGTTTCGACACTGATCGTGAGAGACTTGGCTATTTCTTTGTTGCTTAGCCCAAGGCCAATGTGACGCATCACCTGAACTTCGCGAGGAGTCAGGGGTAGTTCCGCGGGCCAATTCTTCGCAGTCGCGTCGCCCTGCATCATTTCGACGATCTGCGCTAACCGACTCTCGTCTGCCATCGGTTTTCCCGAAACGGCATCAACCAGCGCTTCAACAATACGCATCTTGCAGTCGTCTTTTAGTACGTAGTCTGCGGCGCCCAGAGCGGCCGCGCGCGCCATGTAGGTCGGATTGTCATGAGCACTTAGCATGACAACCGACAAGCCGGGCTTTTCGCTCAAGAGTTTCTCCAGGAGGGAAAGTCCATCACGCCCGCTCAACTGCACATCTAAAAGAAGGGCGTCAATGTCAGGTGAGTTGGCTTTCACAATCGCATCATCCCCGCCAGGACTCGTTGCCATCACGCTCACGTCAGAACCATCCAGCAGGTACCGAAGGCCCTCGCGCACGGCTTCGTGGTCATCAACAATTAAGATCCTGACAGTCATAAATCTAATTTGCCCGGTTGGTCAGGCCCCCTCATTTTCTGAGTGACTTTATGTGCATCATTTCGGTGTGGCGTGTTTACGCCATCTGAGCCGCGATGCACACCCCTAATTCCCCCGTAGTTGTCCTAATTTGCGTTGTTTTTCCTAAAAACACAACAAAAGTGAGGTAAGCGACACGAAAGTCCGTGCTCGATAGCCAGCAGAGATCGCAACGTAGAACCCTTCTCAGGGATTCTGTGAGTTCCCATTTATCCCAAAGTGAAGCTTTCTAAGCTGACCCTCGTCGTTTCCGCCTGCAATCCGGGTAAGGCACCAAAGCACAGCTTGCTTTTTGACCTTGGCCTATTGGTGACCTACATAATTCTGGTGGTGTTCTTTAGGTCATCCCTGATATCGAAAACTGTTTCGTTTGTCGGGTTTGTGCCGATTGCATTGCCTCTTGCCGGCGCCTCGAGGCGCACTTCATTGGTATCCCACGACGCTTGAGCTTTTCATGTCAGCCGCCGCATCCATTTTGTTAGTTGACGACGATCGACATCTTTCTGAGTCGATGGCGATGTGGCTACGCGGCCTGAATCATGAAGTCAAGACAGCCGAGACACTAGCATCTGCCAAAAACTGCTTGAATGAAAACAAGTACGACCTTTTGATCTGTGATCTGCGATTGGGTGACGAAGATGGTTTCGAGCTGATTTCGTACTGCAAGAGCCAAAAGCCGAATACGGCGGTGTTGGTCATGACGGGATATGCGACTCCAGAAACAGCAGTGGAAGCCGTCCGCGCAGGCGCTTTCGATCTGCTAACCAAGCCTGTGATTGATGCCGAACTGAATCTGGTGATCGATCGAGCACTCTCGCTTCGTAGCATCGCCCAAGAAAACGAAGTCCTTCGCCAACAACTCGACAAGCGCAGTGGCCTGGAGAATATTCTCAGCCACGACTACCGCATGCTGAAGATTTTTGACGTCATCGATAGCGTTGCCGATGCAAGAGCCTCGATTCTGATTACTGGCGAGAATGGAACCGGCAAGAGCATGATTGCTCGTGCAATCCACAATCGAAGTCGACGTCGAAGCAACGCTTTCGTCGAAGTCGCCTGCGGTGCCCTGCCCGATACACTGCTGGAGAGCGAGCTCTTTGGTCATGTCGCCGGTGCCTATACCGGTGCAAACACAGACAAAGTCGGCAAATTTCAATTGGCTGATAACGGCACACTGTTCTTGGACGAGATCGCCACGGCCACGCCAGCGATGCAAGTGAAGCTCTTGCGGGTCTTGCAAGAACTACAGTTCGAGCAACTTGGTGGCACCGAAACGCACACTGTCGATGCTCGAGTTATCTTGGCGACGAACGACGATCTGGGCAAATCCGTTGCTGCTGGCACATTTCGCCAAGACCTTTTCTACCGCATCAATGTCGTCAACATTGCTCTACCGGCACTGCGAGAACGACCCGGTGATGTCCCGCTACTCGTAGATCATTTTCTACGGGAGGTCTCGGAAACCTGTGGTCGTCAGATCGATTGTTTCGACACCGAAGCCATGACTGCGTTGCAAGACTATGCCTGGCCCGGAAACGTGCGTCAGTTGGAAAACGTTGTCGAACGCGCCGTCCTATTGGGGCGTGGACCTCAATTGACCATCGGGGATCTTCCCCCAGAAGTCACTGGACGAGGCCCCACACCGGGCTTTGGTAGTATCATCTCTGCTGATGCACCGGCTGCGACTCAGGCGATGAGTTTGGGTGAGATCGCAGGAAAGACGCTGAAGGAAGCACTCGAAGGTCCAGAGCGTCAGATCATTTTGCAAGCTTTGCGAAACAACGCGTGGAACCGAGCTTCCACCGCCGAGGCGTTAGACATCAATCGAACCACGCTTTACAAAAAGATGAAACGTCTTGGACTGGACGATCCACGTCTTCAGTACGCCTAGACGCAAGCAACGTTTCACAATCTCCGCGTGAAACCGAAGTCAGGCTCTTGTTAGTCTTTTCCTAATCGTCAGAGTCGACGTAGCCGATAGAATCCAATGTGTCCCTTTGGATCCTCCTGCGCGCAAGCTAGGTCTTCGGTTTTTTGTCGACTTCTACCTCCTCACTCAGTAACTCGTCGGCCCGAAACGGCGGCGCAAAGATTGGCCCAGGTAGAGATGCGCCCAGCTCACTGGTCCGTTGGATCACGGAGTGGGGCTCTGCTGTTGTGGACGGAATTTCGACTGTCGGTGATATGTCGGTGTTCACATGGCGGATGTTGACGTGGATGTTCACGCGTTTGCCACGTCCTGGCACAATCCTGATCAACTTCTACCAAATTGGTGTGCTTAGCCTGCCCGTCGTTGCTCTGACCGGCACGTTCATTGGCATGGTCTTGGCTGTGCAAAGCTACTATCAGTTTCACGCGATTGGCTTAGAGAGCCACTTGGGCGTCATCATCAACAAATCGCTTGTGCGTGAGCTTGGTCCCGTTTTGGCAGCGACGATGCTAGCAGGCCGCGTTGGAAGTGCCATGGCCGCGGTGCTTGGCACGATGCGCGTGACCGAACAAATCGACGCGTTGACGACCATGGGCGCTGATCCCATTCACTATTTGGTGGTACCACGATTCTTGTCGTGCATCCTGCTGATTCCAGCGCTGACGATCATGGCCGATTTCATGGGCATTGTTGGAGGCTATTTTTACTGCGTCATCGTTTTTGGAATCGATCATGCTGCCTACCTGAATCACTCGCGAGAAGGCGTGGTTGGGTTTGACCTGTTTGGTGGCATCTTCAAGAGCTTCTTCTTCGGTGCGATCATCGCGGTGGTCAGCTGCTACCAAGGCTTCCACTGCGAACCGGGCGCCGAAGGCGTCGGCAAAGCGGCCACGTCCGCGTTTGTCTTGTCATTCGTATTAATTCTGGCCATTGACTTGGCGTTAAACATCCTGCTGGACCGGGTCTATTTCGCGTTTTATCCATCGGGAGCTTCACTGATATGAATGCAACCGAAACACGATCACAACTGGAAAGCGAAGCAGCCGACGGCAGCACGCTGATCGAAGTGCAAAATCTGAATGTCACCTTCAATGGCCAAACGATCCTGAAAGATATCGATCTGACCATCGCGCGCGGTCAAACCCTGGCCATTATCGGCGAGAGCGGTTGCGGTAAAACGGTTTTCATGAAAACGCTTGTCGGTTTGATCGCGCCGACTCGAGGAAGCGTCTCTTTCGCAGGCAACAATTTGGCAAAAGTGCGTCCGATCGACCTGCCAAGTATTCGTCGTCGTTTTGGATTTGTCTTTCAAAACGCAGCCTTGTTCGACAGCATGTCGATTTTTGACAACGTCGCGTTTCCTTTGACACAAAACGACCATGTGTCGGATCAGGAAGTCAACGAACGCGTCTTCCGGCATTTGCACGAAGTGGGACTTCCCGGCGAGGTTGCTGACAAACGTCCAAGTGAACTATCGGGCGGAATGCGAAAACGTGTCGGCCTGGCCAGGGCGCTTATCTTGAAGCCGGAGTTGGTCGTCTATGACGAACCGACCACCGGGCTGGATCCGATCATGAGTGATGTCATCAACGAACTGATCCTCGATACGCGGCGGCGATATCCTGTAACCAGCGTTGTCGTAACGCATGACATGCATACAGCGCGCAAGGTGGCTGATCGCGTTTTGATGTTCTTTCCTCGAGCAAGATTGGGAAGCGATGACTCCCAAATCTTATTCGATGGACCACCGAGCGATTTGGAACATGCCGAAGACCGCCGCGTCAGACAATTCGTACGCGGCGAAGCAGGCGAGAGACTAAACGAATTAACTCGTGAGGCGGGGTCGTGATTGCAGCGAATTAGAAATCAACGGTCAGATCAAGACCTGCTCATTCGCTCGCATGGATGCGAGAACAAATCATGGACGACAATAAACTACGATTCGGCGTCGGCGTATTAGTCATAGCCGCTATAGGGATCGGCATCATCCTAACGTTTCTGTTTGGAGCCTTTCCTGCAGTTCTCTCGAATGAATACGCGATGACGATTCACTTCGACAATGCTGCCGGAGTTAGCGAAAACACAAAGGTGCTGCGTGACGGCGTACCGATCGGTCGTGTTACGGACATCCGACTGGTGGAAGACATCGGCATCGGTGGTGTCAACGTCTACGTTGCCATCGATGGCAAACACAAATTGACTCACGAGTATGTTCCAAGAATCGGAGTTGGCTCTGTTATCACGGGGGATGCAACACTGGAGTTCATGAAGGTGGACGATTCCTACTTGAGAAAAGCCTACCTAGGCAAAGTCGATCCCGAGTTCATTGAAAGCAAGTACTACGACGGCGAGTACGTCACGATTAGTGACAAAGCGCAAGATCCATTCAAAATCCTCTTCGGCTTGGAGGAAGATGTTCGCGTCACGATGAAATCGATCCAGCAAGCGGGCGATTCGATCAGCCAAACCGGGCAGAACGTTAACCAGCTAGTGGGCGACGCGCGTGGCACCGTAGACGTCACGCAACAGAAAATCGACGCTGTGGCTGACGAAGCTGTTGAGACGCTGAAGCGGTTTCAAGAAGCAATTATCGAGGTCAAAAATCTCGTCGGTGACCCCGAATTGAAGGACAGCCTGCAAGCATCCCTCGACCAGATTCCTGACGTACTCAAAGAGGCCCAAGGCACGTTTGAGAGTTTCAACAAAGTCGGAACGCAATTCGAGAGCGTTGGACGTGAAGCTGAAGGATTGATCAAAGAGGCCAAGCCAATCGTCGACAACCTCAACAAAACCGTCGACAGTGCTCGCGAGACAGTCCAAGGAGCCGGTAAGACTCTCGACACAATCGATGACACGTTTAGGACTGCCGGCCGAACGTTCCAGAGTGCCGAGCGAACCATCAAAAACGTGGAACGGATCAGCGAACCACTCGCTCAGAATGCCGATCAAATTGTCGCTCAAGTGATGCAAAGCCTACGCAGCGTTGATCGAGCACTCGCACAAGTCGAATCCTTCGGATCGTCGCTGAACAACAGCAATGGAACCGTCAAACGACTCTTAGAAGACGACGAAATCTACTGGCAAATTCGTCGCACGATCGAGAACGTCGAACAGGCATCGGCTCGGATCAAACCAATCTTGGACGACGCTCGAATCTTCAGCGACAAAATCGCTCGCGACCCAAGACAACTGGGAATTCGAGGTGCAGTGACCCGTCGGCCAAGCGGAATGGGCCTGAAGTAGCTATCCCGTCCCCGAAAGGGTTGCCGTGAAATCAGTCGTTCCGCCAGGCCCTGGCGGAACTCAGAAAACGATCGCGGCTACGCCGCTCAATCCCGTCAGGGCCTGACGGAACAACTCGTCTAGCGTGAGGCTCGCACTTGGCCGCGGGCGCGGCGAATGGCGGTCTCTTTCAGCTGCATTTGCTCAGGGTTCTTCGACGGTAGCTCCTGAGCGTCGGTGAGTGACTTCTGAGCTTCTTCGCTGTCCAGCAAATCGACTGGGATCGAACGTGCCGTGAGAATGTTGACCACGTCGCCCTCGACTTGGGCAAACCCTCCATCGACGTAGTAACGCTCCGGGCCTGCTGCGGTTTGCAGCTGCAAAGTTCCAAAACCAAGACGCCCAATCATGGGCGCGCGGCCTTTCATGACACCTAGCGCACCATCGAACATCGGTAGGACCACCGATTCGGCTTCTCGGTCCAACTCAGTTCGCTCGGGAGTAACGACGACGCATCGAATGGTCATGCTTAGTTACCTTTCTTCTTGGCTTCTTCTTCAGCCAGCTTCTTGTCTTGCTCTTCGGCTTGCTCAATCGCACCGACGTACATGAAAGCTTGCTCGCGAAGGTGATCGTACTTGCCGTCACAGATGCCTTCAAAACTGCGAATCGTGTCTTCCAGCGAAGTGATCTCACCCGGTTTGCCGATGAAGACTTCCGCGACCAAGAACGGCTGAGACAAGAATCGTTCGATACGACGTGCACGGTGAACGACCGTCTTGTCGTCTTCGCTCAATTCATCGACACCCAGAATCGCGATGATGTCTTGCAGTTCGCGGTAACGCTGAAGAATCGTTTGCACGCGGCGCGCAATGTCGTAGTGACGTTCACCGACGTACTGCGGATCCAAAATTCGCGAGTTCGATGCCAACGGGTCGATGGCTGGGTAAATACCCTTTTCCGAAATCGATCGTTCCAGATAGATAAACGCATCCAGCTGTCCAAACGCCGTTGCAGGTGCAGGGTCAGTCGGGTCATCCGCAGGCACATAAACGGCTTGCACCGATGTGATCGCACCCTTTTTAGTCGATGTAATTCGCTCTTGCAGAGCACCCATCTCGGTCGCCAGCGTTGGCTGGTAACCCACAGCCGATGGCATTCGTCCAAGTAGAGCGGAAACTTCCGAGCCAGCTTGTGAGAAGCGGAAAATGTTGTCAACAAACAGCAGCGTGTCGGCACCCGTTGTATCACGGAAGTACTCCGCCATTGTCAGAGCCGAGAGAGCAACACGCAAACGCGACCCGGGCGGCTCGTTCATCTGACCGAACACCATGCAGGTTTGCTCGATGACTTTGCGACCGGTTGAACCGATCTCTGTCTCTTGCATTTCCAACCAAAGGTCAGTTCCTTCTCGCGTTCGCTCACCCACGCCAGCGAACACGGAGTAACCACCGTGGCTTGATGCGATACGAGCGATCAACTCGGTCAGAATAACTGTCTTGCCCAGACCAGCACCACCGAACAGACCGGCTTTACCACCACGAACAAATGGAGTCAGAAGGTCGACCACCTTGATACCCGTCTCGAACAATTCGGTGTTCGTCGACAGTTCAGCCAGCGGGGGAGCTTGGCGGTGAATGGCCCAACGATCGTCGGCCTGAACGTCGCCACGTTTGTCGATCGGATCACCTAGCACGTTGAACACGCGGCCAAGTGTTGCTTGCCCGACAGGAACCGAAACAGGTCCGCCAGTGTCAACAACGTCTAGGCCTCGCATCATGCCTTCGGTCGAACCCAATGCAATCGCACGGATTCGTCCGCCGCCCAAGTGCTGCTGAACTTCACCGACCAAGTTGAGAGTAACACCTTTGTGCTCGCTCTTGATGGTCAGAGAGTTGTAGATTTTTGGCAGCGAGCCTTCGGGGAATTCGGCGTCAAACGTCGAACCAATGACTTGAGTGACTTTACCGATCGCGGTTGCGGTGGACATGGCCGGGTCTTTGTGAAGTAACGGGTGTTTGATTTGTTAGCTGCGGAGCAGCGTCGGATGGTTGCCTGGGGCGTAAGCCCCAGGGTGTGTTGCGAATCTATCGCGTCCAATTCCGTTGGCTAGCACCGCTAAAAGCGGTGCTAGCCAACGGAATTGAGTGACTGTTGGGTTCTTTTCTTCCTGAGGCTTGCGCCCCAGGCTACATTACATCGCTGCTACGCAGCTAAATCTCTTTAGCCTTCCAAGGCTTCGACTCCCCCGATGATCTCCATGATCTCGCCAGTGATCTGGCTTTGGCGGGCTCGGTTGTACGTCATTGAAAGTTGTTTGATCATGTCGCCGGCACTCTCGGTCGCACCTTTCATGGCGATCATTCGAGCGACTTGCTCGCTGACGGCGGCGTCCAAGAAACACTTGAACAATCGCACTTTGAAGCTGGTCGGCACGACTTCTTCCAAAATGCTCTCTGCCGATGGCAAGAATTCGTATTCGGTGTTGGATTGCTCGTCATCGTCGGCTGCCGCAGCTGGCTCTTCGCTTAGCGATCCCAGGGGCAGCATGGTTTCGATCGTGGCGATCTGCTTGCCGGTGCTAATGAATCGGGTGTAGACAACGTCCAAACGATCGATCTCGCCAGTGATGTATCTGGAAAGGTAGCTCTCTGCGATCTTTTCGACTTCGTCGTAGGCCGGTTGATCTTCAAAGCCCAGATGTTCTTCGTCTGTCTCGACACCGCGGAACTTCAATCCGTTCACACCACGTTTTCCAGCCACGTCGACGGTGACGTTCGGAATCGTTTCTTGCAGTTCCTTGATCCGCGGTAAAGCGGTTCGCAATACGCTGCCGTTGTAACCACCGCAAAGTCCACGATTACTTGTAAGAACCAATATGCGAGCGGAGTTTGTTTTCTCGCGTTGCTCCAGTAGCGGGTGTGCGACATCCAAACCAGCAGCCGCCAAGCGTCCAACGATCTTAGTGATCTGGTCGGTGTAGGCCGTGGCAGCCGACGCACGATCCATCGCTTTCTTGTAGCGCGCGGTCGCGATCAATTCCATCGTCCGCGTGATCTTGCGGATGTTCTTGATCGACTTGCGTCGTTTATCGAGTGCTCGTGCGTTAGCCAT
>CAYUGI010000235.1:0-10605 GCA_964444105.1 uncultured Pirellulaceae bacterium | reverse complement strand
GCTCGCGACGACAAGGCGGCTTTTCTACCAGGGTTCTTCCAGGCGGTGCCGGGTGGGTACGGAGAAGGAGATCGGTTTCTTGGGTGCGTCGTGCCGGATCAGCGGAAGGTGGCGAAGCAGTTTCGTGATTTGTCGCGTGATGAATTGGTGAAACTGTTCAGCTCGCCTTGGCATGAATGTCGGCTGACGGGGATGTTGATTCTGGTCGATCAGTTTGAGCGAGCAGCGAAGCCGAAGAATCCGCATCGCGATTTTGAATGCCGCGAGATTGTCGAGTTCTATCTGGCGAATCTGAATGCGGTGAACAATTGGGACATCGTTGATACGACCGCTCCGAAAATCCTTGGGGCTTGGTTGGTCGAGCATTTCGATGAGCGTGGCGTGCTGGATCGGTTGGCAAGTAGCGAGGTGCTTTGGGAACGACGCGTCGCAGTGTTGGCGACGTTCTCGTTGATTCGCAATGACGAATTCGAGCAGATCATCGAACTTGCTGAGCGTTTGATGGACGACGGACACGATTTGATGAACAAGGCGATTGGCTGGATGCTTCGCGAGATGGGAAAACGTGATCAGTCTCGTTTGGAAAGTTTTTTGAAGAAGTATGCGAAGACGATGCCGCGAACCATGTTGCGATATTCGATTGAAAAGTTATCGAGGGAAGACCGAACCAAATGGATGTCTGGAAGTTAAAAGGGTGAAGAGTGAAGAGTGAAGAGTGAAGAGTGAAGTTGAAAGCGCGTGGAGAAGTTTGCCACGGATGGACACGGATCTTCACGGATGAACAATCGGTGCAGTAAATCCGCGTTTGATCCGTGGCTGAAAAATTTCTTATGTCAGTGCAGAGCGTTGTTGAAAAGACCGAAGCGATCGTTCGTGATCGGATGTCTGGCCAGGCTGCCGGTCACGGGATGGACCACGTGCTGCGAGTGCTGACGTCGGCTCGCGCGATTCAGGCGGAGGTCGGTGGCGACTTGGTGACGGTTGCGCTGGCCGCTCTGTCGGACGACATTGGCGGTGCGAAGTTTCTCGGTGGTGTGGAGCGGAGTGCCGAGTTTGCTCGCGAGATTTTTGGCGACCTAGAAGCAGCTGACGACGTGATCGAGCATGTTGCCCACATCGTTGACAGCATTTCGTTTGGCCGAACAGAAACTGCTGAGCCATTGTCACTGGAGGCTAGGTGGTTCAAGACGCTGACCGCTTGGATGCTCTCGGTGCGATTGGGATCGTGCGGACGTTTGAGTATGGTGCCGCGAACCCAAGTGGAATTTATGTGCAACCGTTCTATCTTGCGGACGCTGGTGACGCGAAGACTGGAATAGGTCACTTCCACGAAAAGCTGTTCAAGCTGAAGTCGCTGATGAACACGGATGCTGGACGGCGAATGGCGGAAGATCCAGAACGGTTTGTGCGGACGCTCTTGGGCCAGAGCTTGAAAGAAGAGAATGCCGCACAGAGGAGCCCCATTGACGACATCCGATACTCCCTTGGATTTCATTCAACATTCCAGGGAGAACCGAGCAATGTTTGGGTCGGGTAACAGTCGAGACAAGCTGCAAGAGAAGTACAACAAGTTGATGCAGGAATCGTTTGATTTATCGACCGTGAATCGCAAGAAGAGTGATCTTAAACGGGCCGAAGCTGAGGAGATCGGCAAGCAATTGGACGAGTTGGAAAAGAAGGATTCTTGACTATCACTTACGCACGCTCTCGTTTATGGCTGGGCATTTCGGGCGTTGGGGCTATGGTCGTCATCAGCACAATGATGTTGGTGACCGGTTGGCCGCTTCAACTGCTGCCCGGTGGGCGGTCATGGACCGGCTCGGATTTCGCTGGGTTACTGGCAGTGATCGCATGCCTAGTGCTGGTGATGGCTCCGCTTGATCTGCTCGGTGGTTATTTGCTGCCTAACCGAAGCAGGCCGGGGACGGTCGGGAAAGCTGCGTTCTTTACATCTTGGGTTCGTGGTGTCTTGATTCAGAGCCTCTTTTTCTGTTCGGCCAGTCTTGTGATTCTCGCGGCAGGTCGTTTGTCGGGCTTGGTGGGCGCGAGTACCGTTGTGTTTTCGATCGGTCTTCTTCTTGTAACGTTTCAGTTGCGGATCGCGCGGTGGGTCGCGGGTCTGAAAATTGCTAAACGCAGCGCGACTTTGGATGCAGCACTGCAACACACTTCCGCATGGGGTTACAAGCCTCAACGAGTCGTGTTTCTGGAACACGAGGACACGGGTTTTACCGGTGGCGTCGTAGGGTTGCCGGGAATGGAATCCATCGTGATCGCGGAGTCTTCGGTCAAGCGTTTGTCACCGGACCAGTTGGCCGCTACTATCGCCAGACGGATGGAAGCGATCCGCGGCGGCAGCCGCTTGCGAGGTGTCGTGGTTGCTTTTGGCTGGGTGATGGTTGGTTTCGTTTTGTCGGCATCATTGCCGGGTGCAGGCGTGACCAGCGTGGGTGAATTGGTGATGGCGTACTTCGGATTCACACTTTGGACATTTCTGGGGCTTCTGACGCTGCCGACGCTTAGCCGTCAGGCATCTTACGCGATCGACGCAGCAGTGGTCGCTCATGGTGTGTCAAAAGAAGTTCTCTCCGACGCAATCGGATCGCTTGACGAAGTTCAAGACGATGAGCCGGAACGTCCTGCCTTGATTGAAACCATTTTCCATCCGGTGCCGAGTGTTGGCAATCGCCGGACCGAGATACCTGCCGGCGGGCCGATTGCTTGGCATGCGGCTCGAATGATGTTGTTCGTTGCTTGGTCATGCTCAGGGATGTTGGTCCGAGCAGTACACTGCAACGCCGGCCGGCCAGAACTTTGGGTGATGTTGCCGACGGACTGAAAACGCCAACACAAGCACGACACGATTGGCGCAACATCGCGTCTAGTGCCGCTTCTTGCTCTTCCACGTCCCGCCGTATTGGTAGTGCGGATTCCCAGGTTTCACGATCTCCAGGCACGTGGGGCAGACGAAGATCCAGTCGCCGTCTTGTTCGATGCGGACTCGATACAGCACGTCGTTCGTCTCGGTGCAGCGTGAGCAAGGTTTGGTGCGGACTCGTTTGATCTTCGCCATGCGATTGCGTTGGTAGTTTGAACTTGAATTCAATGACGAAAAGTGCGATCGGATGTGGGAACACTAATCTGCGCTAATCGAACACTAATCAACGGCGGCTGTATGCTTCCCCTTTTTGGTGTGCGATTAGTGGTTGTTAGTGTTCCTCAATCATTCGTTATCCGCGTTGCGACTTGGCTCGGAAGCGGCGCGGCTGGTCGCCGGCATCGGTCTCGGCAAACTTCTTTTCGTGCTTGGTCGTTCGCCCGTGCGTTCGCTTTCGCCACATCTTGAACGAGTTCGCGGTCATCTCGCGTCGCATCAGCTTGATCGTGTCGCCGGGCGACAAGCCGAACTGGTCCCGTATTGCGTCAAAGCTCGTGCGATCCTCCCACGCCATCATGATGATGCGGTCAATCTCGCCTCGGGTGAGTTCACGGTCTTCGTCGGAAATTTGATCGGTCATTTCAATTTGCCTCGCCAGCGGAGGCTTTCACGGTTCCATTGTTCGAGCTTTTTCGTATCGCCCGCCAGAATCTGTTCCGCCATCGTGATGCACTTTTCCAGCTGTTCATTGCCGAGCTGCTTGTAAGCGGTCAGTCGTCGATCAAGGTGGTTGTACCAGCAATCGCCGAAAAGCTGATCGAGGATGATCCGCATAAAGCAGTGATCTTCCGTGATGGCCCAGCCGTTTTTGCGAGCGTTGGCCGGCAACTCGGTGCGGGTCAGCTCCAAGTAGCGATCCTGCAATTCGTAGCGGTGTGGTACACCGAGTTCGTCCTCGATCATGGGTAATGATTGATAACAGTCAAGTTTTCGAGGTCCGTTGACTAAACGCTCAGAAACAATGGCGTCGTTTACTCTCCCTTTGGGCAACGCCGTAGCGGATTCTTGTGAGCCGTGACGCGTAAGCGGCCGGGCATTGCGATCGTTAGCGGCGCCCAGGGCCCGTGGCCTCACGGCCAGCGGCTCACAAGGCCAACAAATCGCCGAGCGAAAACCCGCTACGGCATTGCCCAGCGGGAGGGTGAAGTTGAATTGATCTTTCGTTTTACCATGCTTGGATAGGTGGTCAGATCTTTTTCTCAGCCACCCACCGGCGAACAGATTTCGACCAAGTAACCGTTGTTGTCGCGGACGTAGGAAACGGTTTGCCCCCAGGGTTGCTTTGTCGGTTCCTTTGCTGACATCGCTCCAGCTTGGATTGCTTTGTCAAACGCGGCTTGGACGTCGCCGGTCACCAAGGCAAGCTCAACGCTGGGTGCGTCGTCCAAGGAAGTCGTCTTGCGATAGGCAAACCCATGAGAATCGGCGAGTTCTTCGGAGGCAAACGCCAGCTTGGTTTCGCCAGTGACCATTTCTGCGTAGTCACCGCCCTCGTGTTTAAATCCGCACTCGAGTCCAAATGCGGACTCGTAAAACGCGACCGCGTCGGAGACGGTTGGAACGTACAGAATGATATATCCGAGCTTCATGTTTGTAGTTTGATGTGCTTAGGGGCGATTGTTTGAATGTGACTCGGCTGATCCGTGTGGGTATAAAGAGCCACGGATGGACACGGATCTTCACGGATTTGATTCAGCGAACATTCTTTGAGATGTGCTTGGCAATGTTACCTGAAGAAACAACGAAGGAAGTCATTGGTGCGGCGTTCGAGGTTTACGACCATCTGGGCTATGGATTTCTGGAGAAGGACTATCAGAGGGCAATGAAGATCGAATTGGATTTGCGAGGCGTGCCAAGCGTTTTGGAAGCATCCATCGAAGTGATGTTCAAGGGGAACAACGCGGGCGACTATTTCGCGGATATTCTCGTGGCGAAAAAGGTATTGGTTGAACTTAAAGTTGCCGAGAAATACATCGCAGCCGATGAAGCCCAGCTTCTTAACGAGCTGAAAACCACTGGAATAAAAGTTGGTTTACTGATCAATTTTGTCAAGCACAAAGTGGAGTTTAAGAGGATGGTTATGTGAAGAGTCTCCGCCACGGATTTGCACGGATCAAACACGGATTTCAGAGACTGGAATTGAATCCGTGAAGATCCGTGTTTATCTGTGGCTAAGTATCATCCACGGAATTTGGAATCAGAAATCCGAGATGATGCCCGGCATGCATCCACATGAATTGCTGCCAGTCGCTGACTTTCAACTCGTTGAGGAACGGATAGTTCTCGATTGGGCCTTCAAACGCACTGGCCCGCTCAATTGTGGCGATGCACTGGTCGATGATCGCATCATCGTCCGGACCGTCATCCGTCTTTGGTTTCAGCCGGTCCATCGTCGGACCGCTGGACATCTTTCGCGTCTTCAACATGCGGTTGAAGATCCACTTGATCACCGTCGCTCGCAGGATCCACGGCAACCGAAACCCAAAACCGTCCATTCCGCCTGTCGTGGTCGCATTCAGATGCTCACAGATCTGAGTGAGGTTCCAGTTCTTGGACTTGGTGTAACCGCCGACACGCAAGTGTTCGATTTCCGCGATGACTTCATCGGCGGTGTGAAAGTCGAGCGGACGTTTGGTTGGGCTGGCCATTCGAGGACTTCTTGTGACTGGGCTGAAAGAACGTTGGCATTGGGCTTACAATGTTTCAAACCTGATTCTATGACAGCAACCGTGAAACCACCATGAGCGACTATGCGTACAACTTTGAGGCAAAAGTTGTTAAATACGGCTACGGCAAAGTGAGCTTCTCCGTCGCATACGTGCCGAAGGCCATCACATCACAATTGGATTTTGGCAAGTCGAAACGATTGCGAATCGACGGCGAGATCGAAGGCATTCGCATCGAAGCTGCATTAATGCCAACGAAGGGGAAATGGTTCCTGATGGTCTCTAAGAAGTTGCAGAGTCTTTGTAGCGTTTCGATCGGGGATCGTGTGTCGGTTGCGTTCGACGTCGCCGACCAAGACGCGATCACGGTTCCAACGGAACTGCAGTACGCGTTGGAAGCGAACGATGCGGCGCGTGAAGTGTGGAACAATTGGACGCCTGGCAAGCGACGCGGTCTTTGTTACCGAGTCGAATCTGCAAAGATGCCGGAGACTCGTGAGCGACGTGTCGAAGAAGTGATCGACCTCTTGATGGAGCAATCCCAGTGAACGAATCTGGCATCATTACTTGGCAAGATTTTCAAAACGTGGACTTGCGATCCGGAACAATTGCAACGGTCGAGGATTTCCCAGAGGCTCATAAGCCCGCCTACAAAGTCACGGTCGACTTCGGTCCCGACGTCGGTACTATGCGAACCAGCGCCCAGATCACCGCGAATTACTCCAAGGCGGACCTGGTCGGTCGTCAAATCATCGGCGTTGTCAACTTTCCGCCCAAACAAATTGGTCCATTTGTTTCTGAGTTCCTGATCGTCGGATTCTATCGCGATGATGGATCTGTCATCTTAGCGGTCCCCGAACAGTCCGTACCCAACGGTGCCAAACTGGCTTAGTAAGCGAATCATGACTGAAACAGAGAAAAAGAACCTTGTCGAGTTACTTGATTCGCTCGTGATGGCGGCGGTTCCCAAGTCAACCAAGGTGCCGAAGTACGGCGGAACGCTCTACACGCTGAAGCCGGATGAAAAGGAAGGGCAGTTCTGCGGCGTGTTTCCCTACAAGGCGCACGTTCAGTTGTCCTTCGCGAAGGGCGTTGAACTTGAAGACCCCGACGGATTGCTCGAGGGCGGCGGCAAAATCCGCCGGCACCTGACGTACAAGAGCCTCGATGATGTTGACGCCAAGATCATCAGGCGGTTCTGTAAAGCCGCCGCAAAAATCGGATAACGGAAGAAGGAGAACACTAATCCGCACCAATCGAACACTAATCAAGAACCGCTTTGTGAAAATAGTGTTCGATTAGCGTCAATTAGTGTTCCCAGAATAGCTCCCGCCGTTCCTTTCCGCATCGTGCTCAACCTTTCGGCGTCATCTTATTGAGATAGGAATTCAGTTCCCTCACTGCCTCGTGTAAGCCGGGTCGCTCGCTCAGGCCGTCGCCGAAGAAACCCTGCTTCACTCCGGCATTGCCGAATCCTTTGGAGCTGTCAATCGGGTTGCACCAAAACACGCCGAGGATGTAGTCGGTGTCGATCGCCGCTTTCACGTATTCCGAATATGCCTTGCCGGCGGCGACGGAATCATCGGCCAGCTTCCAGTTTCGAACGTCCTTGTCGCCGTCCTTGAATCGGATTGCAAAGTCGCACAGCAAAATCGGTTTGCCCGAAAGCTCATGGATCGCGTCGAGTTCCTTCTTGGGGAACGGACCCCAGAAATGCGGCTGAAAAGCGATCGCGTCCACCCACGGAAGCATCTCTTTCAACACGTCTTCGTCGTAGGTGTAAAAGGAAAGCCGGTCGCCGAAGATGATGTGGTCTGAATCGTACTTCCGACTCGCTTCGCCGATGACGCGAAAGTACTCGCGTGCGATCAGCTTCAAGAAGGCTTGGTCGCGAGCGGTGTCGTCGATGCCGTCCCAAGTGCCGAGAAACTCTCCGTACGCCGTTTGACCGGGAGTCCCATTGGGCAAGTTCCGTATAAACTCCACCCAGTTCTTTTCCTGCTTGTTTTCCAGCGGCCAAGTTGCCAGGTCGGTCCAGCAGTAGCCAATGCAGTTCGGGTTGTCCTTGCTCTTCTCACAGTACGCTTTGACTCCCGCTACGATTCGAGCCTGCTCCGTGGCGTCAAAGATATCGACGAACTTGTGGGTCGCTTTGTTGCGGTACATCGAAATCGGCACCAGGTGATTCCAGCTTTCCAAATAAGGCATGTCAGACCTGAGCTCCTGTGGACATCCATACCCGTAAGCATTGAAACCGAGTCGCTTGCACGCCGTCGCAACGTCCATGAAGTCGTGTTTCGACCGAGCATTGCCCACATGGGTGATGCCATGAGCGAAGAAAGGTTTTCCGTCCGCGCCAATCAGCCAGTGCCGACCTTCAATCTTTGACAAGCGAATGATGGGCGAATTCTCATCGCCATTCCCCTGGCTCTCGGCTGAAGATGTCGCGTTTGTGTTCTCTTGGTCCACCGCATACGCAACGTTTGTCAGGCCGAAAGACAAGGCAACCGAAAACATCAAATTCCGCATCATGATCTCCGTCCCTTTCCAGGAAAACTGCCTGCGTGCATCATACAACACTTATTCGATCCAGTATTTCGGATGGTCCAAAGCCCTTGAGCAGCGAACGGTTCCTTCGCAGTTCTCGATCACACCGGGCGTTAGTTCCTTCACCATCCACGCATCTGAGTTTTGCGGTGGGATCGGGTACGGTGCTTGCAGGCCTTGCGCACCAGCGGGCTTGAACCCGAAACGCGAATAGTAGTCGGGATAGCCGAGAACGAAGACGAGGTTGACGCCCGATTCTGTCAGTTGACGATGGCCCGAATCGATCAACCGCCTGCCAATTCCTTGGCGTTGTCGATTTTGAACAACTGCGAGCGGAGCGAGAATCTTCGCGATGACATGACTTTGGTCCGGCTCGATTTTCACCGAAGTAAAAAGCAGGTGGCCTATCAATCCTGCGTCAGATTCCGCGACGAGCGATAGCAGTGGCTCGCCGGTTACGTCATCAAGCATTTCATCGACGAGCTTCGCGATCACTGGACCTTCGTCGTCCCCGAAGGCATTGATGTGGACTGCAAGAATCGACTCGCGATCCCGCTCAGTGGCGATGCGAACTTTCATCGTGTCTTGCGTCATGATTGGCGAGCCAACAAAACGAGGATGCAGCTACCGTCGTCGATGACGTTGATGCCGGCTTCGCGTGCAACCTGGCTGGCCTCGTCGTGTTCGGCTCCGGGTTGCATCCAGATGTGTTTCACTCCGGCCTCGATCGCATCGGCGATGACTTGGCGTGTGACTTCGGGTGGCGTGATGATCGAGAGGGCTTCGGGGACGATGGGTAGGTCTGCGATTTTCGGATAAGCCTTGTGGCCTTCGATCTCTTCGGTGACCGGATTCAGCGGATACGTTTCGCGACCGGCGGCAAGAAGGGCTTTGAAGACTTTGTAACCATACTTGTGTGTGCGAGCCGATGCGCCGGCGACGGCGTAGGTTTTCGCGGCGAGAAAAGTTTCGGTTGGGTTCATTGTGCTGAGTATTATTGGAGACTCTTTGCGTTTGGTGAAATAGAACGCGGTGCTTACGCATCTCTATTTTTGCGAAAGCGAGATTTTACGCGAACGATCGGAACGTGAAAGCGTCTATCTCTGCGGTAGCCCAAGACTGGTGGACTCACGAGGAATCATCGAGAATCCTCTCAGGAGCCCATTATGTCAAAGAAACCGAAACGTATCAGACGCACATTCAGTGAAGAGTTCAAGCGAGATGCTGTGAATCTCGTCGTCAAACAAGGCTATTCATTCAAGGATGCGGCCGAAGCCGTAGGAGTCGCATCGAGAAGCCTGCGAGAGTGGCACGAGAAGTACGCGCCCGAACCAGAGCCATGCGGAGATGATGCTTCTGTCGAAGAGCTAACCGCAGAGGTGAAACGGCTCAGGAAGAAACTTCAGCAAGCCGAACTGGAGCGTGAAATCCTAAAAAAAGCAACGGCGTATTTTGCGAAGGAATCGCAGTGAAGTACGCCTGGATTCAAAAACACAGCGATTCGTTTCCCATCAAAACGATGCGCAAAGTTATGCGTGTGAGCGCCAGTGGCTACTACGCTTGGCGCCGCGCAAAACCAAGCCCAAGGGCACAGCGAACCACGAAGATCCGTGAAGACATTGTGAAAGTCTTTGAAGAGTCGAACCAAATCTACGGCAGTTACAAGATCGCCGATCAGTTACGTAGCAACTGCGATTTAGAATTCGCTTGCCGCAATACAGTCGCCTCAGCCATGAAAGAAATGGGCATCAAAAGCCGTGTTTCAAGACGATTCAAGCCAACGACCACAGTCACCGATCCAAGCAAACGCCCAGCCCCCAACGTTCTTGACCAAGTCTTTGAAGCCGACGGTCCGAATCAGAAATGGGTGACTGACATAACGTACCTGCCAACCGCTGAGGGGTTCGTTTACCTCGCAGTTGTTCTGGACTTATTCAGCCGCAAAGTGATTGGCTGGTCTTTGTCGGGTAGCCTGGCCACGAGCGTTGTCAGTGATGCACTTCGAAGCGCGATTGAGAATCGTCACCCAGATACAAGCCAGTTGTTGCTACACAGTGATCGCGGCTGCCAGTACACGAGCGATGAATATCAACGGGCGCTGCGTACGTTACAGATCACCTGTTCAATGAGTCGAACAGCCTGTTGTTACGACAACGCCGTGATGGAACGATTCTTCTGGTCACTGAAACACGAGTGGACAAAGTTCGCGGACTTCGCCGATATCGAAGAAGCCCGACTAAGCGTGTTCGAATACATCGAAACGTTCTACAACACGAAACGCATTCACCAGACGCTAGGCTACAAAACACCACATGAGTTTGAAGCCAGACACAGAAGCACACTAGCAGTGTAAAATCAAAATTCGTGAGTCCGCCAGTCTTGGGCTACCGCACATGTCTTGATACATCCGTCACTCAGGGAGAATCCATCTGACTCTGGCGTTTTCAATTACCC
>CAYUGI010000234.1:0-10626 GCA_964444105.1 uncultured Pirellulaceae bacterium | reverse complement strand
CTGAATTTTTCATTGGGGCTGTGCGTGTTGTCATCGGATTGTCCCCAGCCCAACAATAGGCAATCGCACTCTAGCACTTCTTGGAACCGAGTAACGATCGGGATTGATCCGCCTTCGCGAATCAAGACGGGCGGTGTTCCAAAGGCATCTTTGATTGCGACTCTCGCAGCTTGGACAAACTTGCTGTTCGTGTCGGCCAACATTCCTGGTGCCCCATGGTCCGGTTTTAGTTCCCAACGGATACCCACCGGCGCGTGCTTTGCTAAGTGTTTCTCGAGCGCGTCGGTAATCTTTTGTGGATCCTGATTGGGAACCAAGCGGAAGCTAAATTTGCCGCTCGCCATAGCCGGAATGATTGTTTTGACACCTTCACCTTGATGACCAGCTGTGATTCCGTTGATATCGAAGGTCGGCCGCGCCCATCGTCGTTCGTCGGCGCTATAACCTGATTCGCCAAACAGTTCATCGACGCCGACCGATTTGGCAAATTGCTTTTCGTCTTGTGGCAGGGCTTTCCATTGCGCACGTTCTTGTTTGCTAAGATCACGCACGTCGTCGTAATATCCGTCAATCTGAATACGTCCCTGGTCATTCACTATCGATGAGAGTAGGTGACAAAGTGCGATAGCCGGATTCATCACGGCGCCGCCAAAGGATCCACTATGAAGATCTTGGCTGGGGCCGTCGACCCGAAGTTCATAGGTCGCGATGCCGCGAAGACCATAAGTGATGGCAGGTTGCCCGGCGGCATACTGGCTGCTGTCGCTGATCACGACGCAATCGCAGGCAAGACGTTCGCTTAGCTCCGGTAGCATTCGCTCCAAATTAGCGCTGCCGACTTCTTCTTCGCCCTCAATCAAAAATTTGATTTGCAGTGGTAGTAGCTCCTCGCTGGCTAACCACTCACAAACACTCTGCACATGAGTCAGTAGTTGGCCTTTGTCATCCGTCGCGCCTCGTGCATACAAATTTCCCTCTCGCACGGTTGGCTCGAACGGTCCGGAAATCCATTGATCAAGCGGTTCAGCGGGCTGGACGTCGTAGTGACCGTAAACCATTACGACTGGCGCACCTTCGACCGGTGGCGTCTGCGCCAAGATCATCGGATGACCTGCTGTAGGGATCACTTCTGTATCTAGGCCGGCGGCAGTGAATTTGTTCTCGAGCCACTTGCACGCGCGCATCACATCATCGGTTCGCGAGCTGTCGCTGCTGATGCTGGGGATCTTTAGCCAGTCAACCAGTTCATCTAAATGTTGGCTGGCGGATGATTCCAGGCGTTCCAAGAGCGATGCAGATGACATGGGCGGACGTGACGAACGATTTCGGGAAGAAGTGGATTTTTAAGGGAACTGCCGACTACGTAATCTGGTCATTAGCTCCAGACCGACGCCGAAAGCCAGCTTTGCAATCAATTGAGCAAAACTGGCGTCATTTGACGTACTTAGTGGCTGCCCACCGAACCTGGTGGCGCTACAATATATCGGCAATGCGGCTAAAGAGAATGACGCACCGTCGGACGCCGCCTGCTGCACGCATTCAAAGGTCACCGCTCGTTTGGGTGCCTCTGTGCTGACAGATTTTTTTGAGCTGAGATACGAATAGCAAGGAGCATGATCGCGATGGCAGATCAGCAAACCGCCGTGGCCGAACCAGAAGTGGTCGTTAAACGGGAAAATAAGAAGAAGCCGAAAAGGCAACCGCAGTACAACGTCATCCTTTGGGACGACACTGATCACAGCTACGAATATGTGGTTCTGATGATGAAGCGGTTGTTTCGCCACCCGATCGAGATGGGATTTCAAATCGCCAAAGAAGTCGATTCTTCGGGCCGGGCCATCTGCATGACAACGACGATGGAGCTTGCTGAGCTGAAACGGGATCAAATCCATGCCTTTGGCAAAGATGATTTGATCACACGTTGCAAAGGCAGCATGTCAGCCACCATTGAACCCGTCACAGGTTGAACCTTTCGGGTAACTAGAAAACATGTCTGCCAAACTTCGCGTAGCCACTCTGGGCTGCAAGGTGAACCAATACGAAACAGAGTTGGTTCGCCAAGGATTGCAACGAGTCGGTTTTTCCGATTGCGACAAAGATGAGCAAGCCGATGTCTGCATCGTCAACACATGCACGGTGACAAACGATGGCGATGCGAAAAGTCGACAAGTCGTACGCAAACTGCATCGCAAAAATCCCGACGCACGTATTGTTGTGATGGGTTGCTATGCAACCCGAGCTCCCGATGAAGTGGCAGCCTTGCCTGGCGTGACCGAAGTCGTCACTGACAAGCGGGAATTGCCCGATCTGATGTCCCGCTTTGGCGTGATCGACGTGCCGACTGGGCTGGACGGCTTCTCCGGACGACAAAGGGCTTATGTCAAAGTGCAGGACGGATGCCTGCTGCGATGTAGTTATTGCATCATCCCGCATGTACGTCCCAAACTGACATCAAGGCCGCAGCAGCACATCATCGATGAAGTGCAACGTTTGGTTGACGGAGGCCATCAAGAAGTCGTGCTGACTGGGATTCACCTTGGCCATTACGGTGTCGATTGGAATCGCAATAAGCCCAAAGAACAGTGGGTCCGATTGGCTCACCTTCTGCGTGACTTGTGCCAGATAAAGGGAGACTTTCGGATTCGACTCAGTAGCATCGAAGCGACGGAAGTGACACGCGAGTTGATCGCGATCATGCAAGATTTTTCGCATCGAATCGTTCCACACCTGCATCTCTGCCTGCAAAGCGGGAGCGATAGCGTGCTTCGCCGAATGCGGAGACGCTGGGGAACCAGGATGTTTCTTGATCGCTGTCAACTGCTGCGCGAAGCACTTCACCTGCCCGCGATATCGACAGACGTGATTGTGGGTTTTCCCGGTGAAACCGAAACCGAGTTTGAAGAAACCTTGGCAACTTGTAGGGCTGCTGGATTTTCAAAAATTCATGCGTTTCCATTTAGTGCTCGACGTGGGACGCCGGCGGCTGATATGCCAGACCAAATCCCAAAGTCGCAGCAACGTGAACGTGTTGAACGGCTGACGCTTTTGGAAGGCGAACTTCGCAGCGAATACTACCAAAGCCTCGTCGGCGAAAATGTTCAGGTGATGACCGAGTCGGTGACACCTGTTGCCGCGATCGGTGAAACGGAACAACTCCAACTCCTGCGCGGCACGACGTGCCGCTACGCGGCGGCTGAGTGGGTAGCATGCGACAACGAGTTTGAAATCGGTCGATTGGTCGATGCAAGAGTCGAATCGACGGATGGCGAAAAACTAGCAGTTGCCACGCTGTAACTACTCGCCGTCACGCATTTTGTCGCGAGCACGACTGAGGACGGGGCCAACACTGTTTTCAGCGATGCCGACCACCTGGCTGATCTGCGCGTAGCTTTTCCCTTCCAGGTGATACATCCGCACAACGTTCGCTTCGCGTGCGTCCAGGCGAGTCAGTAGCTTTTCAACTTCCTCGCGATTTTCCATGCGGGTCGGCAGTCCGTTTCGATCGGGTGTGGCATCAACCACAGCACCATTCACATTGGGCGGCATCGGCGGGGACGCAGCAAGCCGACGTGCAATCACGCGACGTGCGATCACAGTCAAATAGGTTGCCAGCGAGCAATTGCGTCGGAACTTTCGCAATACTCCGAAGTCATTCGCAACGATCGCGACAAACACATCCGATACTAAGTCTTCTCGAGTTGGCTCGTCTAATTGAATGTGTCGTGCTTCGGCCGTGTGATTCGCTACATGCACTACCAATCCCAAGAAGCGATCGACAAAATCTTGCCATGCGCGAGGCGCACGATCAAGACATCGTTGCAGGAGTTGTCGGTCGACTTCAGAGAGACTCACGAATGCTTACCACTTTGGATAACGAACCAATGGACATGCCCGCGACTTTGCGTCTCGCAAAAAAACAGAAACGTCCAAAATGCATAGTAGGTACGACAACCGCCAATCGCAAGCATTACGGTCGGTCGAAGTGCGAGTTCATCCGATTCGCGCTCGAGTTGGAGCAATCGGGGGTTTTACGCAACCTTTTGGGTTGAAATCGGCTGGAAGAGTGCGAATCGATGTTTCATGGCGACCGAGCTGTTTCGACAATCCAGCCCCAAGACAGTCGGGGGGGGATTCGTTCTCAAACAGGGTAAATGATCCCTCGAACGGGACTATTTCGATATTCACCGTCAAACTGAGGGAGGATCTTTTTGCATCTCGGTCTTTATTGACGTAGGAATCCTTATTGGAACTCGTTCTATCATCGCCCACTCATGCAATCGCTATGACCGATACTACCCGCCTTGTAACCACTGTATCCGACGTCAAGCCAGCCGTGGTTTCTTCCTCCGAAGTCCGGGCAGCGTCTCCTGAACAGGTTGAGCATGCTCACGCGGATGTTAGCCGACTGCTAGAGAAGCTGCAGGATACTGCGCCAGTCGCGCATGGCTCACGTCGGCCGACATCGTCGTCGGAAATCGAGAATCAATTGGCCGTTGTTCGATTGGGGATGGCAACCTCGTTGTACTACTCCATGCGGACGAAGCATGCCGCGACCGCGGCGCACTGCCTGCGTGTCGCGCTGACTTGTTCGGCGTGGGCCAGTCGGATGGGTTTGGAAAGTGACGACCGAGATCGCATTGAAGTCGCCGCGCTGCTGCATGATCTGGGGAAAATTGGTGTGCCGGATCGCATCCTTCGCAAGCCATCCAAACTAGATGTCAACGAACAATTGGCAATGGACTGTTGCCCACAAATCGGTTGTGAGATTCTGCGTGGCTGCACGAGCGATCAAGACTTACTGAATATCGTTCGTTACGCGAACACGTGGTTTCAGAGCCGCCGTCACGATGAATTTCCGCAGGGCGATGCACTGCCTTTGGGCGCACGAATGCTCTCGATTGCGGGCGCCTTTGATGCGATGACGACGGAGCATGTTTACCGAGCAGCAATGAGTCGTGAGCAAGCAATCAACTGCTTGATCGAAGGTAGCGGATCACAGTTTGATCCTGAGCTGGTGATCGACTTCGCACGCATGTTGGAAGAACGGCCAGAAATGTTGCATGGCTCTGTCGTGGATCGCTGGCTCCAGCGACTGCAGCCCAATCAAATGGCTGGTAAGTGGTCAGCTTCTGTCGATCAAGCCACATCCAAGCCACAAAAGAAAAGCACTCGGCGCGAAACACACTTTCACGAGCGTTTGCTACGTGACCTGAAAGATGGAGTCGTCTTTACCGATGGCGAAGGGACCATCACCCACTGGAACGCCACGATGGTAAAGATGACCGGCATCGCGTCGGACGCAATCATCGGCAAAACATGGAACACTCAGGTTCTAAAACTGCGCGAACCTGCATCCACTGCCGCCGAGACCGAGTGCCCGCTAAAGGATTGCTTTGATCGATCGGCTCCCATCAACAAAGCGATGATGCTGGAAGGTTCGGCCAAGGAACCCACCTCAGTACAGGTTCAAATTTCACCGGTTTGCGGTTCCGAGCCAGGCGTGCTTGGTAGTGTCATCATCATTCATGACAACTCTTTTCGAGCTGACTTGGAAGAGCAGCTTGAAACACTGCACCACAAGACGACCATGGATGCTCTGACAAGTGTCTCAAATCGTGCTCATTTCGATGAAACGCTTGACGCGATGGTTCAATCGACATCTAAAGGTGAGTCACGCTTCAGCCTGGTGATCTGTGACATCGATCATTTCAAACGTGTCAACGATGTGCACGGGCACCCGGCGGGAGACGAAGCGCTTATCAAGTTTGCGAACGTACTTCGCGAACATAGTCGTGATGGTGACTTAGTGGCACGCTACGGCGGAGAAGAGTTTTTGTTGTTGGCCGCCAACTGCGACAACGCCACCGCAGCGAAACGCGCTGACGCAATTCGTCAAGCTTTGGAAACAACCGTCATGCCCAGCTTGGGTGGTGAATCGGTGACTGCCAGTTTCGGCGTCACGGAGTATCAACCCGGCGATACCGCAGAGACCGTTCTGGCTCGTTCTGATCGGGCACTCCTGAAAGCCAAAGACAACGGCCGAAATCGAGTCGTCCAGCTGGGTAGCGGAGGCGGGCCAGTCGATATGAAAGCGAATGCTCCCGCGAAAACGGGATGGTTTGGCTGGTTCGATTCGTCTAGCAAAAGCGCAGACGCCGAAGTCGATATTCTGACACCGGTTCCTGCTGACTTGGCGATCGAAAAGCTGAAGGGCTTTATCGCGGATCACGGTGCTGAGATCATCAGCGTCGATGAGAGCCAAGTTTCGCTCAAAATTCATGCACTGAGCGCCGGAGGGCGGCGTCGGATTGATCAGCATATTGGTTTGCGTGTCGATCTAACCCTTAGCGAAGCGAGGCCGGATGAGATGGGCAACGTGCGCAAATCCGCGATGGGGCACTCCAAGGTACACGTCATTTTGACGCCACTTCGCAGTCGTGACCGGCGTAGTCGTCAGCTTCAAGGGTGTGTCGATAATGTCATCGCGAGCCTGCGGAGCTATCTCATGGGCGAAATCATGGCGAAGTCAGCTACTGAGTAGGCAGTAGCTGACCTGGAGTGCGAAAATCGCTTCATGGATGGGTCACTAAGCCGCGTCCCTCTTGCGAGTCTTGCCCTGTTCGCTATCGTGCTGTGTCTTGGTCTTTCCATAGACACACGCACATTCGAATCTCGCACACGGAGCTGCATTCAGCATGGCTTATACACTGCCAGAATTAGGGTACGCCCACGACGCCCTGGAGCCTCACATCGACGCTCGTACGATGGAAATTCACCACGGCAAGCACCACAACGGCTATGTCACCAAGGTCAACGCGGCCATCGAAGGCACCGATTTGGGTAGCCACTCGATCGAAGACCTGATTTCCAACTTGGCGACCGTCCCTGCCGACAAGCAAGGCGCTGTCCGCAACAACGGTGGTGGCCACGCTAACCACTCGCTGTTTTGGAGCGTGATGGGCCCTGGCAAGGGCGGCAATCCATCGGGCGACCTAGAAGCGGCCATCGTCAAGGCATTTGGCAGCGTCGATGCGATGAAGGAGCAGTTCAACACCGCAGCCGGCACACGCTTCGGTAGCGGCTGGGCTTGGTTGTACGTCGAAGGCGGCGAATTGAAAGTTGGCAGCACCGCCAACCAAGACAACCCTTTGATGGGTGCTGATATCGCAGGAATTGGCGGCACACCGATCTTGGGCTTGGACGTGTGGGAGCACGCGTACTACCTGAACTACCAAAACCGTCGTCCTGATTACGTCGGCGCATTCTGGAACGTCGTCGATTGGGACGCAGTGGCCGCACGTTTTGCAGCCGCCTAGTTCGTCTGACTCCGTGTGAGCCGTTGGCGTTAGCCACGGGCCATATTGGAAACAGTGAATCCGCTCGAATCAAACGCAATGCTCGCGTACCTGTAAAGGCCCGTGGCTAACGCCAGCGGCTAACAAGGTCATCGAAGTAATTTAAAAGACCCCGCCAGTTCTTGGCGAGGTCTTTTCTTTTAGCTACTCAACGGGCTCAAACAAACTCATCCCAAACCGGCGGCCTTTGCGAAATGCTACTGGGTTCAGTTCTTGGTCGCCGTTCGCGATGCCTCCGGGTTTCAGCGAATCGTCGTTGACTTCGGTACCCATGAAAAATAGCACGGGTGTTTCTTCCGCTGTGACAATGAAAAAGGGGGCGTGCCCCAGAGGATCGACTTCACCATCGACGTGGCGAAAGAGGTAATCGCCAAGAACAGGTGTTCCCAGGTGGGCTAAGTCTTCCAGGCGAACTTGTGTGAAACGCTTGTTCCAATGATCCTCCGGCAACTGGATCGCTCGAGCGCCCAGCAGTCGCATCGCAAAACACTGCGAGTCTTCGTCGATCCTAAATCGGGTCCCCATCAAGTCGAATCCCTCGCCACGAGCCCAAGTGGCAATCTCGTCCAATGGCAGGTCCTCCCTATTAGCGTTTCGCCATCGCGCGGGAAGCGTTCCCTTCCGCCTTGTGTCTAGATCGATCAGGCACATGTACGGCTTGTCTGCCTGAACCGGCTCCAAAATCGCACCGCTACTCGCAGCAATCGTCCGATAGTCGACGCCCAGTGCAGCGGGAACAATGTTCGCCGGTTGAATCGGTGGAAGATTGACGACGCTCCATTCCTTTGGAACCTTCAGATTTTTCGCATTCGCTTCCCACCATTTCGCCCACTTCGCAGCGTGTCGCTGAACAAGCTCACGCTTCAGTTCGCGCTGTCCGCGCGTGCCGGTATCGCGAACTCTGAAAATTTGCGAATCATCAAAATCATGATCGGTCAGCGCGTGAATCGCACCGAACACTTCACGCACGGGACGACCAAAGCTGTAACGGTTTCCATTGTCCCTGTCACGCAAGTCGTGCTGCTGGGCAAACGCTGTCAGCACCTCGTTGTCCGATCGCAATCCCATATCGCTGCCATGCGTGACGTAAACGCGCGGGATGGCACGAATCAAAGCGGGCACCGCACGAGCGTCCCCGATCGCTCGCATCACAAAACCCATGCATCGAAACATGCGATTGTCATCGGTGGCGTCAAGTTCATCAATCAACTCAGGAATCGCATCGGGGCCGAGCTGAACCAGATCATGCAACGTTTGCAGCCACTCTTCATGAAAGACAAACTCGGGCTGATTGAACACTTCCAGTTGGTCCAGCAGGTTTCCAGCCTTCGTGTTACCCCGATCCCGGCTTAGTTCGGCACCTTTTGCTGACTCGCGATTTCGCTTTTCCATTCGTGCGATCGCTCGCATCTTTTTGCCACCGTCATCAATCATCCCGGCGCGTTTGCCTGGAACGATGTGTGCGTGAAGTTCCTCTCCGTCCTTCACATCGACTTGAATCGAACCGCTACCGCCCATCACATACAGGTAGTTATTGCCTGGTGCGACGCGTAAACGGTAAGTGCCATCTGGGTTGACCGTCGTGAAGGTCACGGCCGCTCCAGACCTTGGTCGCGCGGGACCGTAGTGAGCTACATGCAAGCCGTTTGCTGACTGCTCCTCTTCGCCAACGCCGATCACGTTTCCATACACAATCGCACCGCGAACGAGCCTGATATCTGCACCATCGACAGTTTCGCCCGACGTTGTCCTAACCGAGTTAACTGCGATGGCAATTCGTTCGTGTTTTTCCGCCCAGATGTTGTAGCGATCTGGCTTGACTGTCAGCGTGTATTTTCCTTCGGCATTCGTCCGTGCTTGAAACCAGCCGTGATCGGCGACACCTTGAGCACTGACGACGGTGTTCGCCACGGGCTTGTTCGTGACAGCGTCAATCACATGGCCAGTCACTATCGCAGGCAGCTCCATTTGTATCCGCAGGACTTGCGGAGTGCTTCGGAACGATGCCGTGGTGCGTGCCAAGTCAGGATGATCGACCAGCAGATTCTTCGATTGCCGTTCCGGATTCAAAGGCCGCCAAGGCGCCATGTCCGTAATCCGAAACAGCCCTTTCTTATCCGTGGTCGCACTCATCACTCCCACAATTGGCTCTCGATTAAATCCACTAGGTAAGAATACCCTTGCTCCGTCGACGGGCTTGCCATCCGGCCCAGTGATATGGCCAATCAACGTGGCAGGCTGGTTATGAAGCGATGCTTCGATTCGCTGTTTTCGTAGATGTTCACTGCGTACAGCCTGTGAAAAGGAAGCGTGTTCATCCGCAGTGACCGCGACCCAGTAGCGTGTTCTTCCGTGTTGATCCGTTTCGATAACGGTAGGCTTGAACTCGAAAGCTCCGAACTGATCCGACTGAACTGTTTCGACGGCTTCGATCTCGCTCATCATATCGGCACTGAAGTAGAGCGTCGCTGTCGCCCCCGTAATCGGCTTGCCAGTATTGTCATGACAGACGCCCACAAGACGGACTTCGGCAGCCGCTGTGATTGGAAGGATGGCGAGAGTGGCCGCCGCCAGCAGCAGCAGCAAGAACCGTGTACACATCGGTCGCATCTCCAAGTGGAAGGATGCGTTGATTGTAACGCGAGTTGGCAAGCGATCTGTGCCGGTGACTGTTGTCGAACACGCCGGACGTGTGAAAAATGTCGCAGGCACAGTCCCTGTGCCGCCTGCCTCAAGCACTTCCCTCGATCGCCTCGCAGAAAAAGCGAGCACCGCAGGCGGGCGGCAGAGCGGAGTCTGCCTGCTACTATGTCAGTAGTTCGAGGTCCGCAGCCAGCAGATCCATCGTTGAATCCAGATCGTCCTCTTCCGATTGGTTTGACAGTTCTACTGACTCAATCTTCTTGGTTCCTGATTCCGGAGATGCGAATTCACTGAATACGCGATCGGTCGGAACGATACCGGACACGACTTGTTCACCAATCCCTTCAGTGCTCATGAGGGAATCACCACTCGAGGAAGGATCGTTCCTTTGGGCCAGAGGAGTTGTGATGTCCGCTTCGATCTGCTCGCCGCTACCTTGGTTGGTGAATCGTTGCTCCGCTAGGAAGTTAAGCACACGTAGAATGTCATCCGGCGTGATCAATCCATTACCACTGGTGTCAAAGAAATGCTTGTCCAAAGAGACCGGACGGGCGACTGGCAGTTCTTCGCCGTTCGCCTGATCTAACTGTGCGCGCTGGGCAAGTTCATTGATCACGACCAACGCGTC
>CAYUGI010000233.1:0-10788 GCA_964444105.1 uncultured Pirellulaceae bacterium | reverse complement strand
GAGCGACGCGCTGGCAGCGCGTAGGTCATCGGTTCAAGTCCGTTATCCTCCACTCACCGCATCCAGAGCTTTTGGGGCGGTCAAAAGCTGACGGTCCGCCTCGTGAAGGCGCGTGGCTACGTCAATCACTCGACTGCCAGGCACACGAGTTTCTCTGTGCGATCTTTCTCTGAACCAATGCCGACTCGTAGAAACAACTCGTCTTCGGCGACTGCCGGGGATGCGTAACAGTCGCTTCCGATTGAATTGATCGCAATCGATTCAAAATTTCCTTCGGTAGATTTGAAGACGAAGGTTTTCCCCTGCAGGTTGGAAACATAGACGCGGCCATTGCAAACAATCGGCGAAGCACTGAACTTTCCTCCCAGGCGTTCTCGCCACACTTGCTTTCCATCCTCGGCATTCCAACAGTAAGCGATTCCGTCATCGGTTACTCCGATCAGCTCATCGCCGAGCAAAACCATCGATGGCTCGTAGACCTTGGTCTTGTTCGACCAGAGGATCTTTCCTTCCGCTGCCAAGCAAACAGTTTCTTTGTCGGGATAACCTCCACTGGCAAAGAGACGGTCGTCGGTCGCGACGATCGTTCCGCAGGTCGCTTCGGCGATACACTCGGTGCGCCAATTCTGCGTGCCAGTTGCCGGATCGTAGCTAGTCACAGCGTCGCAGCCGCTAATCAGTAACTGGTCGCGACCACCGATGTTGACAATTGCGGGACTGGAGTAGCTGCTGATATCGCCGCGTGCAATTCGCCAAGCAATTTCGCCCGACTTTCCATCCATTCCCGCGATGTATCCACCACCCATATTGTCGCCAGCTACGATCACTAACGATTTATAAAGCACTGGCGATGGAGCATAGCCAAACTTCGCAACAAACTTGCCGGCCTCTTTTTGCCAAAGCACTTCGCCATTCAGGTCAAGCGACGAGACCATGATTTTGTCGCTATTGAGAAACGCGATGAAGAGACGTTCGCCATCGCAGGCGACCGTCGCATTGGCGTGTGTACTTTTTTGGTGCATCGATCGCTGCGATGGGAAACCACCTTCGTGAACAACCCGTCGCCACTTCTCTTCGCCCGTCTCGCGGTCATAGGCAAGCACAATTTGTTGTTCGGATTGCTGTATGGCTGTCGCGAGATAAACAGTGTCACCGACGACGATGGGCGAACTGTGGCCTCTGCCTGGTACATCCGATTTCCAACGGACGTTTTCGCTCTCGCCCCAATTGATCGGCAGGTCAGCACCCGAATCAACCTGTCCACCGGTCCCACCACGCCACTGATTCCAATGAAGGGTTAACGCGTCCTCGGCGGGCGCAGCAACATCGACAATTTCGACACCACTCTGCGTTGCCGAAATTTCGTTGACGGGGTTCTTCTTCCCGCATCCGCTAACACCACACAGGAGGAAAAGCAGTAGGGCAAGCAGCGTTGACTTGGTAAATAGCATCGATACAGGCAATTGAGTTCTAAGGGGCAGTGGCTGTGTTTTCTCTTTGCGGCTGTGGAAGTTCATACACTGCATACGTGTCATTGACCTCTTCATCCACCGGATAGACACGGACAAGAGGCAAGCTCTCTCCCGTGATACGCCGGTCGACGACCATGAATCGTACACCATATTGATTTCTGTAACGCCGTAGATCCGCATATTTGATCGTGACGCGAACACGCCCCAAACGCCGGGGAAAAACGTCTGCAAATCGCCGATCCCATTCCAGCAGGCTTTTCGCATCCTGAGGAACATCTTTCCAGTTCACCACTTCAGCGCGATGTGCGTACCACTTGAATGTTTGCTGATGGCGTGGCGTCAATAAGACTTCGTCCTGTGGCGTCGATGCACGCACCCAATTGCAAACGGCCAACCAATCCGAAAAACCGTCCCGTTGAACTTCCCCTGATGCGTCGGGTGCCCATCCTAATAATTGATGACTACCCGCTGGCGGCACGCCCAATAAAGAACGTTCAAAGCTTGACGTCGCAAACAGGGTCAGGGCCAATGCAAAGATCAATCCAGACGCCAGCGAATGCCACTCTCTATTTCCGCCTCTTGGCTTCGCCTTCGGTGAAAATGGCGTCAGCAACGAATGCGTCACTAAGTACGCCAACATGAGCGGTACGACCGCGTCGGCAAGTCGAAACCAGTAGTAACGCAGCAGTTTCGCTGCAAGTTCGGGTGCATAGGCCGGCAGAGTGCCCACGAAAAGACCCACCGTCGCGATTCCGACCGCCCCAACTGAAAACCAGAATAGCGATCGAAATCGATGTTTTTGTTCATCCGAGAATCTACACACGAAATAGATCACAGCCGTTGTCACGATCAACAGCCCGTGCCGGATAAACCACCACAACTGAAAATCGGCCGGTAGCAAATGGTGTTTGATTCGGAAGTAGGAGTAGATCTCCGCAGCCGCGATTGCATCTTCGCTCGGCACGCCCACTGTAAGCCAAATCGCGGGCACCAAGCCCAACAATGCGATCGCGCCGCCGGCAAACAATGCGGGCGAAAAGTACGCCGCCCGATCCGTTCGCTTACGTTCTGTTACCCACCACACAAGCGATGCAGCAATCACGGACCAACCACCTGAGAGAACATGAAACGCAGACGCGATTCCCATTAGCGGCCAAACGCGATTCCACTGCCGATCAACCATCGCAGCGAGCGCCAGTAGTACAAGTCCGTAAGCGGGCACCTTGCCTTCGATACCGCCAACCACCCATTCGCCCGCCAGGTTACCGTGCTCAATTCCCGCGATCCAAACGACGGCTACGATCAAACACGCGTATGACTCAGGGATCAATTTGGCTGTTAGCCTTTGCAAGCCGATAGCCAACAACAACCATCCGATTACTCGTCCGATCCACGCTGTCGTAGAAAGCGAGACAAACTGCGTGGGCCAACCCATCAGGAAATAGAACGTCGTGTGTGCTTTGCCCGATGACGCAAACAAATCGTTCTGGCACCAACTGGCGTCCCAGAAGTTCTTTGCTTTGACCAAGTAGTGAGCCTCGTTCACCATCGGTGCGGGGTCACCCGCGTAGATAAAGAACAACAACATCAACAGTGAGATTTCACCGACGGTTTGCCATTGTTTGGAAGAGAACGCTTCGGCAATTCTTGGCGAACGCCACCGTGATTTCACTCTCCCGCCTGCGGGAGAGTCGAGCTTTAGCGAGGAGAGGGTTTCAGTCAATGTTGCCCTCCCCGGCCGCTACTGCGTCCGACGCTCCGGCTGCGGAGAAAACCCGGCTTTGTCGTGACTGGTTTGCTGGCTATTTCTTCACTCTCCCTCTGGGAGAGTCGGACGCAGCAGCGGCCGGTGAGGGTCATTCGTGTTGAAAATGATTGTCGTCGGCGATCCGGATTGGCCCTCTCCTCGCTAAGGCTCGACTCTCCCTGAGGGAGAGTAAAATTCAGTTGCAGGCAAATCAGAGCAAAAACGTCCGCTACGGCGTTGCCCGCAGGGAGGTGTGTTGGGAAAGCCGGATTTTCTCCTCCGCGAGAGGGTAATGAAAGACGGGAAAACGCAAGATGGTTTGCTGTTTGCATTTGAGCGATCGTGGCGATTGGCAAGAAGGGTCTGTTTTTCGGGCATTTTGTCAGGCCAGATCAATCGCCATTTCGATTGCCGCGAGCATACTTTGATGATTCGCTTTTCCTTGCCAAGCGAGATCCAATGCAGTGCCGTGATCGACGCTCGTTCGGACAATCGGCAGACCCAGCGTGACGTTGACCGCGTCATCAAACGCCAAAGCCTTCAGCGGAATCAGTCCTTGATCGTGATACATGCAGACGTACACATCGGTCGCTTGGCGCATTGCTGGTGTAAACGCCGTGTCAGGTGGAATGGGGTCGGTCACTTCAACACCTTCGCTGCGTGCTTGGTCGATTGCCGGTTGGATAATGTTGGTTTCTTCACCGTGGCTGAATAACCCATTTTCTCCCGCGTGAGGATTCAGTCCGCAAACCGTTACACGGGGAGGGCGTTCAAGGCGCCGTTCAAGTGCTGTATTGGACTGGCGAATGGCACGAAGAACATTCTCTTTCGTAAGTAGCTTGGGCACGTCAGCCAGTGGAACATGAATCGTCGCTAGCACGCACGAGATCGTATCGCTGGTCAGCATCATGCAAAAGTCGGTCGTTCCCGCGCGTTGGGCGAGCAATTCTGTGTGCCCTGGAAACGGAACACCCGCGGCGTTCCATGCTTCTTTGTGAATCGGGCCGGTCACGATTGCGTCAATGTCTTGATTCAGGGCGTAAGTGATTGCCAGTTCAACGGCCTCGAACGAGGCCTGTCCGGTGTGGCGATTCACTTCCCCCACCTGAAACTGATCGACGGTGACTTCACCCACGTCCACGATCGCTGCGGACGTTGCCGCTCCAATTTGATCCATCTTTACTGTTGCTGGGCAAGCAAGATTCAGCTGTTTTGCGACCGCTTGAAGCACGCAAGCCGGACCTAATACAAAAGGGATGCAACGTTTCTTGACAGCTTCGTTGTTCGCACAAATCAACGCCAACTCCGGCCCCACACCTGCAACGTCCCCCACGGTAATCGCGATGCGTGGAAGGCCTTGACTGGATGGATTCTTCGACATTGCTCTGGTGCTGACCGTTATGATCTAATTCGAAGATAAGAAGCAGGGTGATAGCTGGCAGGATCCGCGTGTTGAATGCTTCGCCATCAACAGCTTAGCGGATGAAGCGACGGTGGGAATCTCTGGCATTGGACGCTCGACACGAGAAAGCACTCATGAATCGCATTACCGAATCCTCGACTCGCCGGTTGGTGATGTCGATTTCGATTGTCAGTCTATTCTGTCTGCTCGGCGGAGGCGGAGGTAATCGTTGCGAGGCTGCCGATGTGATCGCGGTTTGCCCGGTGCCATTTCGTGCTGCCTTGAAACCCTGGATCGATCATCGCCAGTCGCAGCAGGTATCAGTCGAAGTCATTGACAGTCAAACCGATGCCAAAGCTCTACACGAAGCAATCAAGACGGCCGCTGGCCCCGAAACGAGGTACGTCGTTTTGTGTGGCGACAGTCCGGTCATTGGCACCACCGCAAATGCGACTCGCGACGTCCCGACGTTCTACCGCCGAACGAGCGTCACGGCGAAATGGGGTTCCACGCCCACGTTTGCCACCGACATGCCTTACGGCGATTTGGATGCGGACGGTGTGCCTGATGCGGCGGTCGGGCGAATGCCGGTGCAACGTGCGCAAGACTTGTCGCGATTGATTCAACGAATCATTTCCCGCGAAAACAGCGACGACTTCGGCCCCTGGCGCGGCCAAGTGCAACTGGTCGGCGGCATCGGTGGATTTGGCATGATGGCGGATGCCGCGATCGAATCCGTCACAAGAACTGTGGTCACTAGTGTTTTGCCAACCGAAACAAAAACGAACGTCGCCTACGCGAGCCCGGGGCATTTGTTTTATCCCGACGGTGATTCTTTTACAGACGCAGTCGTCGATCAGTATGCAGCTGGATCACGATTTTGGGTTTACGCTGGCCACGGACAAGTCACGGAGCTGGACCGTGTGCCGCAGACTCGTGATGGCATTCCCGTTCTGGATCCGGTAAGCGTCAAAAGGTTGCAGCGTCCTGCAAACGCGGCTCCCATCGCGTTGATGCTGGCTTGCTACACCGGTGCGATTGACGCAGCAGAAGACTCCCTGGCCGAACGCATGCTGCTGACGGACGGCGGCCCCATTGCCGTTTTCGCCGGCAGTCGCATGACGATGCCGTACGGAAATACAACGGCTGCTGTTGGACTGATCAAAGGCGTCTACGCGGAACAGTTGCCTCGTTTGGGTGATGCCTGGCTCAGCACCCTTAAACAAATGCACGCGGATGACTCGAAGGAAAAAGCAACGTCGCGAATCATGATTGACGCCGTCGCCAAACTGGTCAGTCCCTCGGGGACCAAGTTGATCGACGAACGCCATGAACACATGGGTCTGTACAATCTTCTGGGCGACCCAACGTTAAAATTGCAGCATCCCGCCGCAGCCACAATCGACGTAGACTCTGGCATCGATTTTGGAGAAACGATCGAAATCAAAGTTGCCAGTCCAATTGCCGGCGAGCTGACACTCTCGGTTGATCGGCCACTCGGCGCAGTGACGCAGGGCAACCCAAACGCCACCACCGTTGCTTCGATCAGAACTGAAGTCAACGCCGACATGCCTTCGATAAATCGCATCGCGTTACCGTCCGGTGTAAGTGGTCCACTGACCATTCGCGCGATCGTGTCAGGAACAAATCAATGGGCGACCGCAGCCGCAAAAACAAACGTGCGGCCAAAACGTTAAACAGATCGCTACGGGCAAGGAATCTCAGCTTGAAGCGAGCGAGATGCGATCAGCGCGACCGAACTTTGATTTTATCGTTCAACAAATTTCTCCACTGCCCATCGGCAAGTAGCAGTTCTTTGAGCATCGGATACTGTGTCGCGAGATCTATTACTCTGCGTCGATGCTTTTCGAATGCCGCAAGGCGGGAGATCGAGTAGTAGTGGAAGAAGCTCATGTCAATGCGATGGTTATCGATTTCGTAAGGGACACCCGTTTGCATCACCGCAATCGCGAGTGCCATTTGCTCTTCAAAATACCGATCGCGCCCAAGCAGTTCGTGCTGTGAAATCGTTTGAAAGCACCCGATGTAGTTGTCAATCAATTCGTCTATCCAAGGTCGATGGACCGAGATGAAACCGCTATTGAAATAGGGCGGACACACAATCACAGGGTCGTCGGCATCGCGTGATCTCGCCACGATGCGTTGCCTAGGCATCGTCGTTTTGCACAGGTCGTACGCTCGCTGCCAAATGCCCTCGGTTGCTTTGGCTCCAGGATAAAACGCGCGTCGCGCGACAAACGGCACCGACACGTTGCTGATATCAAAATCGCAGTAACAAATCTGATCGCTATCCAAGAAAACCACGATTGGCGCGTCGCGATTGATTTGCAATGCGTAAGCCTTGTTCATTAGCAAGCACGAATGACGAACCGGCGAGCTTGACTCGATGAGAGGGTTGGTCAATGTGACGCAATTGACGTTCAACGCATGCAAAAAGTCCATCGTCTCAGCAGACGGTCCGCCATGCTTCAGTTCGCCGTCTTTCGAGTTTCTGGGCGGCCTGTTAAGCGGAATCGCAGCAGTTAAATTCGCGTCATCGCCCAGGACGCTGCGCAACGACGCGGCCAACAAGCAAGCCTCCCGCTCCAGCACCCCCTTCTGACAGACGAAAACCCAAGCTATCGACGACAGATCCGACACCTGCTTCTCCTTTTTCTCCGATGCACATGGCTGTTCGGTCAAGCGTGGAACAACTTTTCCTATTGAGAAAAAACGATTCACTCAACGTGTAAGCGTATGGATCTTTTCTCTGGAAATTCGTTGCAATCACTAGAATTTACTTGATCGCCCCGATCAAACCGCTAACTTTCGGTTCGTAATTGGCATCATTGATGCTTATTCGACCGGGCTTGCAGCTTCGATAACTGATCGAGTTGCTTGGGCATTTTCTTTTTGAGGGGGGAGCAGTCAATGGGTCACGTTCAGCAGCATCGTGGGAACCGATTTGGAGCAACTTGGAAACGCTTCGTCCACGCAAATTGTTGGCTGGCGATGTTGGCAGCGACACAGCGCTGCAATACACCGGCGGGGCGACGATCCCGGTTCTGACTGCCCAGCCACAAGGAGCCCAGCCTCAAAATCATGGGCTTGGCAACGCGGATGTCAACGGTGACGGCATCGTTACACCCGCCGACGCGCTGAACATCGCCAACGCGATGGCGGCGGGGCTGTTGGCTGAACAATCGCCACAGAACGATATCAACCTGGATCAACAAATCGACAGTGGCGATTTCGATGCGGCGTTTGCGGCCTTGGAAATGCAATATGCAGGCGTGGCCAGTGCGAACCAGCCAAACGCTCCTCAAAGCGTGGCTGCCGCGATGGGTGGATCAACTGAACTGAGCAGCACTTGTGACGCATTGGAAATCACACTTGCGCTGCTGGAAGCGAACTTGAACGATCTGATTGAAGGCGATGCGCCGCAAGAGATGATTGACAATGCCGAAGCATCGATCGCGGCCTTGCAAGCTCAGATAGATGACTGTGATGGAGACGACGGCAGCGAAGGCAGCACCGGTGGATCCAGCAATGGAACCACCGGTGGAACGACGAGCGGCAGCAGCGAAGGAACGACTAACGGTTCCACGACGGGCACCACCGGCGGAACGACCAACGGATCAACCAATGGCAGCACGACAGGATCCACTGGTAACTCGACCAGTGGAACCACGGGCGGTACTACCAACGGATCGACCAGTGGAACCACCGGCGGAACCACTCATGGCAGCACAACGGGAACCACGGGCGGAAGCACGACTGGATCGACAACAGGCACGACTGGTGGAAGCACTACCGGCACAACGACGGGTACTACAGACGGGACCACGTCTGGAACAACTTCGGGTACGACTGGCAATTCAACGACGGGAACCACGACGGGAACCACGTCTGGAAGCACGTCTGGTACAACCAGTGGAACGACTTCCGGAACAACCACGGGAACGACCAGCGGAACAACCACAGGAACCAGCAGCGGCACGACTTCAGGCACCACCGGCGGCACCACGTATGGATCCAGCGGAACCAATCCAGTGCATGTTGTTGACTATGGTTATCACGCCGATGATTACGTCTGCGATGAAGACGGCACGACGGAAGAAGGCGACGGAATCACGGTTTGGGTTGAACTAGAAGGTGATTGGTCGGACGCTTCTGACCCGGATATCGAGTTCACTGCGTCTTTTGGTAACTATCTCTTGGATTCTTCCATTGATGATTTATCGTTTTTTGGTTCCCTGTACGCAGAGTGGTCGATCTCGGTGCCCGATGATGGCCCCGATTTAGGCAGCGGAGTTTGGGGGAATGACACCTCTTCGGACGACCTGACAGTGACCATCACCTACGATGGCGCGACTGATACGATTTCGATTCCAATCGCTAATCTCTCACCTGTCTTTTCGGCGCACCCCAACGTCGAATCAGACACAAATGACGCGGGCGACTTAAGCGTCGATATTTCCAACATCGCTTTCTACGACCCAGGTGTGCTGGACCAACATAAGGTAACGGTGACTTGGGCTGACGAGACCACGACCGAGGTCGCCTACAACGCTGGCACATCGATTGCAAAAACGTTCTTCCCGACCGCCACTGATCCGGAGCCAGCGGTCTATCCCATCAAAGTCGTCGTGGAGGACGATGACTTGGGCACGGGTGGTTTTTACATCGACTCCTTGGAAGTGGACTTCAACGGGGACGACGATGACAACAACGGCACGATTGACCGTGACGATCTTGCGACGGTTTCGGGTGAAGACGATCTGGTATCGATTGATCTCGCTCCGTTCTTAGAGAACATCCCGTCCGGTGAACAAGGCGATGTGCATGTTTACTACTCCTTTGACGCCATGACTCAGAGCTACGGAGATTACGGCACGACACGACTGTGGCTAGATGAAAACAAAACGCAATCGCTCACGGAAGAAACCGACGAATATGGCTGGGTGATTCCAGAAGGCGTGACAACGCTTTGGATCGAAGGCACCAGCTACGGCAACGACACGCTGGATTTCAACTGGGTTCCCGATTCAGAAGACTGCAAAGGTAATTACCATAACCCGATTGATTTAGGCGTTGTCTTTGTTTCAGTGCCAGGGATCCCCGGATGTTACTCAAATACAAGCGAATTAAATCTTGCTCCAGAGGCGATAGATGACAATTATTCTGGTGTTCATCTCGTTGCACCAAATTTTGCATCAACGCGAGGATCGAAGCAAGGTATCACGGGGGATCTGCTGTTGAACGACTCCGACCCAAATGGCGACTCTGTTCAAGTTCGCATCATTTCGTCGCCCGCCAACGGTCAACTTTACGGAGATTTCGGATGTGGGATGGGGGGATTTGGCTACCTACCAGATGCCAATTTCATTGGAACGGATTACTTTACGTATCAACTTTGGGACGGCTTGGCTGCAAGTAATTCAGCGACCGTGACCATTGATGTGACGAATTACCCACCGTCTGTCTATGACGACTACTATGACGCGACGTTCGACAATTCCAGTGGTGAATTTGTTGCAGAGGGATACCCTGTTGTTGGTAACGTATTGGAAAATGACTTTGATAGTGATGGAGATCCCCTCAGAGCAGTCCTTTCGAGTCCACCAACAAACGGGACTCTTTCGCTGATAGATGACGGTTCCTTTATTTACACTCCCCATTCAAACTACTTTGGATCCGATTCATTTTCATACGAAGCAAGCGATGGCTTCACGTCAGAGGTTGGCACAGTCTCGCTCTCGATTCCAATGCAATTCCCGTTTGACATAGACGGGCGGCAAGCTGGGGATTCGGATTGGCTTATTGAACCCGATGAAGAAGAGTTTGGAATCGCAACGACTACGACAGGCAGTTCCGAATTGCTGGCTATTGCATCCCAGATGCCGTCTAATTACTCAATTGTGGACAGGTGGATCGATTTCGATAGTGCCATCCTCTCCTTGAACGGAAGCTCACTCGGGCGACTAACGCTACCTGCTTCACCAACTGATGAATTGGTGGTGGTTGATGGTCTTCACAACGCGTATTCCGCGTCATTTATCAGCTACAACGTGTTAGTAGATATGGGAGGAGAAACGCCCAGCACAGGGTTCGGGGATGTCCCGTTGGTTGTTAAAACTCGATGACGGTCTCGCTTCGGCAAATGG
>CAYUGI010000232.1:8635-10857 GCA_964444105.1 uncultured Pirellulaceae bacterium | reverse complement strand
TGGGATTGATCAATTCGACCGAAAGGTAACTGAGTATGTATTCCAAGTGGCAGCCGTCGCCCAGTCATCTGAACCAACCGATTCAGCTTTGGCAACTCGAAGACGCCCATCACGCGGTACGTTTGGTAGAAAAACGTCTTGCGGATGCTGAGCATGCCTATGCGCGAGAAACCGAGCAGCTTTACACCACAATTGCCGCCTACGAACACTCAGCACTGGCACGCGAATCAAGCATCCGTGATCTGCAAGGTCAAGTCAAGCTGCTCAAGCAAGAGCTAACTGAGGCCCGCGCTCAATACGAAAAAGCCATCACGGCAGCAGAGAAACGTATTTCGGAAATGTCGGTTGAGTATGCGGCGGAAACCAAACGCATGCGTGAAGTGGTCTCGGATCATCAGCGCACCGCCGCCGAACGTGAATCCGCCCGAACGGATCTTGCCAACCAATTGGTTCACCGTGAAGCAGCCATCGAGCAACTGAAGCAGCAAACTTCTGACTTGAACGACCGGCTAGACGAAAAGACACGCGTCTTGGCTGATGTCGACGTAAACGCTAAGGAGAAGTTGGCCGATGCCGAGAAATCTGCCAGCGATCAACAAGCCGAAGTCCAGCGTCTGCGCGTTCAGTTGGACGAAACAGAGACCCAGCATCGCGCTGATGTGGAGACGCTGCGTCAGACCATTGCGGAGCTGGAACTGACCGCTCCCGACCAAGCACAAACAATTCAGGACCTGAGTCAGCTAAGTGATCAGCGTTCTGCCGAGTTGGCCGAGGCACTGGAATTGGCAGCAGTCGCCGATTCGGAGCTAAGCGAGGCGCGGTCGAATCATCAAGCGGAGATTGAACTTTACCAGGAAGAGATGAACTCGAAAGACGAGACGATCACCCTGCAACAAAGTGAAGTCGAGCGACTTGCCGCGGAGCTGGAAGCCAAGCAGGCCGAGCTTGATGAAGTGGCACAGATGAGTGATTCAATTGACATGCAGCTCAATGATGCGGTGGACGCGCACTCGGAGCAGGTTGCTGCTTTCGAGGCTGCGATGGCAGCCAAAGAGCAGAATGTCAGCGATCGAAAGACAGAGCTCCGCGCGTTAGCCCAGCGTACTTTTCGTCGCGAAACACAGTTCAAGCAAATCGTCACTGATCTGCGCAGCGAAGCGACACAAACGTTGCAAGAAACCATTGCTGGCTATGAAGCGGAGACGGAGCAACTGCGGGGAGTCATCACGACACTGGAAGAATCAGGCAGCGACCGCGAAGATTTGATTCACGAATTGAAGCAGCAAGTAGAGCAGTTGGAAACCAGCCAACGCGAACTTGCCGCACAATACGGTCGCGAATCGGCTGATCTGCAGCAAAGCTCCGCCGCGACGATTAACCAAGTTCGTAGCGAGCTGACCATTCAGGTTCATCAACTTCAATCCGAACTACAGATCACCACCTCGCAGCTACAGACGACACAGGATGAATTGTCGCGCACTCGTACTGCTTTGCAAACGACTGCCCAGGACCAATCAATCAATTCTGTTCAGGCAGCCGAGCTAGTCGCCGAATTGACGACGAAGGCAAACGAGCTTCAAAACCAGCTCGCCAGCGTTCAGCAGCAACACGATCTCTCGCGAGAACAGTCGCAGAACTCAATCGCAGGACATCTTGCTGAGATCGAATCAGCCAACCAAAAAGCGGCGACATTGACACAGCAGCTGGCACAATCTGCAAGTGAGAACCAGAAGCTTGTGCATCACTTCAAAATCGCACGATCCAAGGCTGCCAAGTACCAGAAGCGGGCAAGCTACTTGAGCAAACGACTTCGTGATGTCATTGAGGTTCAGCGCCGTATCAGGACGAATCCAGAAACGTTGAAACGATTTCGCAATCACGTGGAACAGCTCAATCAACAGATTTCTGACGCATCGCAGGCAAGCCACAAGTCAGAGTTCACGGTGACTCAGTTGAATCGCACGATTGCTTGGTTGGAGCACACTTCGGAGAGTCTGCAAGACAGCTTGCAACGCGAGGCCGCTGCACGTCGCAAAGCCGAGTCGATCTTGAAGCAACTGGCTGAAGACGAAGAACACCCTGCCCCGATTCCCTCTGTCGCTCAGTCAGCAGCCATGCAGATCGAGGCCGATGAACGGATCAACCGTCTGACGCGAGAACTAGACGCTACACGCAAAATGCGATTGATCGAACGCAAGCAAGCCTTAGCGGAGCTGAAGCGT
>CAYUGI010000232.1:2888-8535 GCA_964444105.1 uncultured Pirellulaceae bacterium | reverse complement strand
TACACGCAAAATGCGATTGATCGAACGCAAGCAAGCCTTAGCGGAGCTGAAGCGTTTGAGTGAAGAAATTGCAAAGCAAGAGTCAAAGAATACGCTCCGCCGGGCCGCGTAAGTACCGGGCCTTTCCAGGCCACTGTCTTGGAAAGAACCCAGCTTTGGTCGACTGCGTAAAGCACACCAACTTTACTCTCCCTCCGAGAGAGTCGAGCCTTAGCGAGGAGAGGGCCAATGTGGCTTGCAATCGCTGTTAATCGTTGCGTTCCGACTAGCCCCTCACCGGCCGCTACTGCGTCCGACTCTCCCGAAGGGAGAGTGATGGAAGTCTTTGCGAACCAACAAATTGACGATGGCACGACCTCCTTGTGAGACGGTGATCCTCAGCGAGCACGTAGCTTTTCTAGCTGCGTCCGAAGCACGTCAAATCGCACTGCTAGCCCTTCGTCGATCGACGCGACGAATAAAGTGTCGTCGCGATCTTTTTGCCACTCGTCGGGACGGCCAGCCGCCATCCACGCGACGCCACTGGCGGTCGCTTCCACATCGTCGGACCTTGTCACTCTGCATTTGGACAGATTAGCTAATCGATGGCAGATGCCGTCCACTTTTGACAATCCTCCAGCGACGCGCAAGTCGTTGATCGGCTGATGGCGTCGGATCCGATTCAAGTTTTCGCAAATCAAAAACACAATGCTCTCGGCAACTGCGACCATCGCATTGCTTGACGAGAGATGCTGGTGGTCAATTCGATTGCCTTCGTGATCGCACCAGTAGGATTCACCCTGTTCGATCCACCAAGGTGATCCAACGCCACCGACCAGGTTAACGAAGACCGGTGGCGACGAATGATCGTACATCCAGTGTTCAAGATTCTGCAGGTCGTCCGTCGAGAGCCCGAACTGCGCCGACGCCCATTTCATCGCGGAGCCACATCCGTTTACCGTGCCCTCATACAAGTACTCGCACGATTCAGCATCGCTAACGGAAAGCCCGCCCAACATGTCTTCGTCATCGTGCTCGCCACTGACACTTGGCATCAGACTGAATCCGCCGGTTCCCAAGTTGACTAATGCGGTCTGCTTTGGAAAAGTTCCTTGGCCAAACATCGCTGCCGTTTGATCCCCCGAAACGGCGGTCAGCGGAATGTTTGTATCGAATAGGTTTCCGTAGGAGTGCATCACTGGCACGCACTTGGGCAAAGGCGTGCCTGACAAACCAAAAAGCTCCAAGAGATCGTCGTCCCAAGCGAGTTGCTTTAGGTTCATCAACTGCGTGCGTAGTGCGTTTGCGTGGTCGACCAAATACGGCATCCCGCTGCGGCCGGTTTGGTCAGTCAGATATGAAACCAAAAAGCTCGCCAGAGGCCCGATGCCCAAGTCTTCACGAGGGCAGTCTCGCACGGCGCGCTCATTATCCATCAGCCAACGGATTTTGCTGGCTCCATAATGAGGAGTCAGAGGTAGTCCGGTCCGTTTGCGAATTTCGCTGGCATGCCGGCTCAGCTGTTCGACTCGTTCATGAGCACGGCGGTCTTGCCAACTAAGCACGGGCGACAAGACTTCACCGCTGCTACGGTTCCAAGCGACAACGCTGCTACGCTGCGTTGCCAAACCTGCGGCGCGAATCGACCAGCCATTCTCTTTCGCTTGATCGATCATTGACGTCATGCAGGTCTGGACGCTTTGCAGGATTTCGCTGGCGTCTTGCTCGGCAGAAACTTCGTCCGGGTGCGTGATCCCCACGGAGACCTGATGCTTTGCCAGTGAATTCGCGTGGGCGTCAAAAAGAATCGCTCGCGAGGAATGAGTGCCCTGATCGAGAGCCAAAAAGACGTCTTGGGATTCATCCATAAAGACTGTTGCCGCCTGATGACAGAAAACACGCGATATCGGTGCTAAAACATCGTATCAAACGCCGCCGGCGCAGGTTGCGATCGGCAAAAATATCAGCGACTCGCGGTACCGTACCAACTTCGCTAATCTGGGCAAAAACAGAGGTTTGTTCATTCACGACACCGCAGTCGAAACCGATATGTCAGACGCAGCTACTTTGGAAGCCGAATCTTCTGCACCTGGATCCGCAGAAGCCGTTCGTCCGTTTACGCACCTCCATTGTCACAGCCACTACAGCTTGCTGGATGGTGCCGGTGACATTGGGAAATTGGTCAACCGGGCCGTCGATCATGGGATGAATGCCCTTGCGCTAACCGACCATGGGAATCTACATGGCGCGCTGGAGTTTTACCGTAAAGCCAAAGCGGCCAACATCAACCCGATCATTGGCTATGAAGCGTACATCGCACCGGGTAGTCGCTTTGATAAAGGCGGCGCGGGACGTTCCAAGGATGCCAGTTATCACCTGACGTTGCTGGCCAAGAACCACACCGGTTTTAAGAACCTCATCAAACTCGCTAGCGCCGCTTCCCTAGAAGGCTTCTACTACAAGCCTCGCATCGACAAAGAAATCCTGGAGGCACACAACGAAGGCATCATCTGCTTGTCGGGATGCGTTAGCAGCGAGTTTAGCCGCATTGTCATGCAGGGGACCGACACGGCAGAGGTCGAAAAACAAGCGCGCGATGTTGCCGGTTGGTTTCACAAAGTTTTCGGTGATCGCTACTTCATCGAAATCATGAACAACGGCGTCGACATCCAAAAGATGCAATTGGAAGGCGCGGTTGATATGGCCAATCGCATGGGACTGCCGTTGGTGGCAACCAGCGATTGCCATTATGTCAATCAAAGCGATGCCGACGCCCAAGACATCATGTTGTGCATCAACACCGGTCGTTTTCGTACTGACACGTCGCGAATGAAGATGGAGAACGATCAGTTCTTCTTGCGTAGCCCGGACGAGATGTACGACAAGTTTCCTGGGCTGGAACATGCCGTCGCGCGAAGCCAGGAAATCGCTGATACGGTCGACATCGACATCAAGCTGGGTACTTACTATTTCCCGGATTTTGAATGCCCCGATGAGAAGAAGCCGCTGGAGTACTTGCGCGAACTCTGCATCATGGGGCTGAAAGATCGCTACGAAGACGTTCCAGATCGCTGGGCAGAAGACGGTGAACTGAGTGAAGAGGTCCTCGCAAGACTCGAGCGAGAATTGGGCGTGATCGATACGCTCGGCTACCCAACCTATTTCCTTATCGTTTGGGACTTTGTGCTGCACGCTCGCAGGCAGGGTATCTCAGCAACTGCGCGTGGTAGCGGCGTTGGCGCGATCGTGTGCTTTGCGTTGTACATGTCACACGTGTGCCCATTGAAATACGACTTGCTGTTTGAGCGGTTTCTGGATGAAAACCGTACCGAGCCGCCTGATATCGATATCGACTTTGAGAAAGAACGCCGGATCGAAGTCATTGATTACGTGAAGGAACGCTATGGCAGCGAAATGGTCTGCCAGATCGGGACGTTCGGGACTTTAGCTGCTAAAGCGGCGATTAAGGACACGGGCCGCGCGCTGGGCATTCCGCTTGGGCGAGTCAACCAGATCACCGAGATGATCCCTGATGAGTTGAAGATCACGATCAAGAAAGCGCTCGACAAGAGTGCTGATTTGAAGATGACTTACGACGGCGACGGCGAGATTCGGGAATTGCTGGATTTGGCAATGAAGATCGAAGGGCTGGCACGAAATGTCGGGACCCACGCTGCGGCTGTTGTGATCGCTGATAAACCGTTGACCGAATACGTGCCCCTGGGCCGCGTGCCAGGCAAGCAAGATGTGATCACGCAGTGGTCGATGAACGATGTGGAAGCATCGGGGCTGCTGAAGATGGACTTCTTGGGGCTGCGCAACCTGACGATCATGAGTCGGACGGTGAAGCTGATCGAGCAAACGACGGGCAAAGTCGTCGATCCCTTGAAATTTCCGCTCGATGACAAAGCGTCGTATGCGTTGCTGCAACGCGGCGAAACGAAAGGCGTTTTCCAGTTGGAGTCCGGCGGTATTCGCGACTTGCTGACGCGGATGAAGCCTGACCATTTCTCGGACATCATCGCGACGGCGGCGTTGTATCGTCCTGGGCCGTTGGAAGGCGGAATGGTCGACGACTACGTGAACATCAAGCACGGTCGTCAACAGCCGGAGTACAAGCACCCCGTGCTGAAAGAGGTTTGCGAAGAGACCAACTCGGTGATGGTCTACCAAGAACAGGTGATGCGGATCCTGAACAAACTTGGCAAGATCCCACTGTCCAATGCGTACACCTGCATTAAGGCGATCAGTAAAAAGAAGCAGGCACTGATCGACCAAAACTATGAAGCGTTTATTAAGGGAGCCATCGAAAACGGCCTTGCCGAAAAAGATGCCAACGAAATTTGGAATCTGATCGTCAAATTTGCTGGTTACGGTTTCAACAAGTCGCACAGTACCGCGTACGCGCTCGTTGCATTCCAGACCGCGTATTTGAAGGCGCACTACCCCGTCGAATTCATGGCCGCGTTATTGTCGAGTGACATTTCCGGGCGAAACTTCAAGCGAAAGGACGCACTTGTCGAGCACATGGAAGACTGCGAACGGATGGAGATCGAAGTGATCAATCCATGCGTGAATGCCAGCGCAGCCGATTTTTCCGTATTGGACGGGAAGATCCCGTTCGCACTTTCAGCGATCAAGGGTTGCGGTGGTTCAACGTCGATTTCAATCGAAGAAGAACGCAAGAAGAACGGCCCCTTCAAAGATATCTTTGATTTTTGCGAACGCATTGATCCTTCGTCGTGTAACCGCGCCGCGATCGAAACCCTGATCAAAGCGGGAGCGATGGACTGCTTTGATGCTCATCGCAGCCAGCTTTCTGCCGTAATCGAACGAGCGTTGCAATCGGGTGCGGCCGTTCAGGCGGACAAAAAGTCAGGCCAAACAAGTCTGTTCGGCGCGTTCGATGAGGAAGAAGAAGCAGAAACGGGCAACGCAGCGCCGACGCCGCTTCCGGAAATGGAAGAGTGGCCTGATCGCGAAAAACTGCTCGCTGAAAAAGAGGTGCTGGGCTTCTACTTGGATAGTCATCCGCTGGCAGAGTTCGAGCCCAAACTGGCAACCTTTCGCACAAACACCACTGACGGGCTTTCGGAAGTGAAAGAACGCGGTGAGGTGATCTTGGGTGGCATGCTTAGCAGTATCAAGATTGCTCACACTAAGAACCCCAAGCCTGGTGCACCGTCCAAGTACGCCAACTTCGATTTAGAGGATATGCAGGGCAGCATTCGCTGTATTCTCTGGCCACGCGGTTTTGCTGATCAAGGTCAGCATGTTATTCCGGATGCGGTTGTTTTGGCCAAAGGCAAAGTGGATCGGCGTGGTGGTGATGAATGCAATTTGATCGTCGACGAATTGATTCCGCTGACCGACTTGGATACCAGGTACACGCACGGGATGCGAATCTTGTTGGACGAAAACTGCCACGACGAATCTACGCTCAGTGGGCTTCGCGAAATCTTGCGAGGCTACCCGGGCAAGCAGGCGTTATTGTTCAGCATGGAGTTGATCGACGGCGAAATCGTTCACTTGAAAACGGACAAGTACAAGGTCGAAGTGAACCAAGAGATGCGAGGACGCATTGAGGACCTGCTTGGTGCAGGGCATTACAAATTGATGATGACCAAACCCAACGCAAGATAGGCGTTTGTCGCACTGGATCTGGTTG
>CAYUGI010000232.1:0-2878 GCA_964444105.1 uncultured Pirellulaceae bacterium | reverse complement strand
CGACCCTCCCGCGAGCGGGAGGGTAATGACTTGCGCAACATCAAAACTCACGCTTCGGGTTTCCATTTAAAAGTAAGAGATGGCTGATGGAGAAAATCACAGCCGCTTCCCGTTATAAGCACATATACCCAACTGAGCCCATGTCTGAACTGATTGATGATCTCTACGCATACAACGACTGGGCCAACGACAAGGTGCTCTCGTTTTGCGATGATTTGACGGACGAGCAGCTGGACGAACCGCGGGAATTGGGCTTTGGCACGCTTCGCGCGACGTTGTTTCACATCTTGACCGCCGATCGTGTTTGGATGGATCGTTGGCAGGCGATCCCTTGGCGCCCTTTCCCAACTGATCCGGCGGGCGTCACGGTACTGGAAATTCGCAAAGCGCTTGCTGACGTTGCCTCGCAGCGTCGCGATTTGATCGATAAGAATCGCAGCGAACGATTTACCAAACGCATTGAGTACCAGGACAGTCAGCAGACGCCCTACGACCACCAACTGAGCGACTTGTTGTTGCATGTTGCCAATCACGGGGTACACCACCGCGCGCAGGCACTCAACTATTTGAAACAGTTTGGTCGTACGTTCGTCGGCGGCATCGACTACCTCTTTTACCGAATGGCAACCGCGTCGGTGACGCAGTCCTGTGAGTCGGTGATGGCGCTGAAGGAATACGGCATCGAGGTCAGCAAAGCGAATGATGCCCCGTGCCCGTTCGACGCAGCGACCGCACTGCGACTTTTGGAATATCACAACTGGGCGACAAACCGCATTTTGGACTTTGCGGCCGATCTTTCCGACGAGTCTCTGGACCGTGATTTCAAAATGGGGCCCGGTTCGATTCGCAAAACACTGCTCCACCTGTACGACGCCGAACGCTGGTGGCCGGAGATTTGGGCGAATGGCTCAACACCGTTTCCTAAGTCCCCCGAAGACACGTCGATAGCAACGCTTCGCCAGCAATGGGGTGACGTGTTGCAAAAGCGACGAGAATTGCTGACCAACATGAAACCGGACGAGGCCCAGCGTATCGTCGCGGTTCAGTTCGGTGGTCCGCCGATCAATTTTCGTATCGGTGTTTCGATCAATCAGTTGGCAGTGCACGGGACCCATCATCGGGCTCAATTAATCAACATGTTGCGGCATGTCGATGCACCGTGGAAGAACATCGATTTGTTGTATGCCATCGACCAGCTCTAAGCGGACGCTCGGCGTGCTTCGACAGCGTCACTTAAGTCTTGCAGGATCAGCTCGGTTTCATCCCAACCGATACAAGCATCCGTGATGCTTTTGCCTCGCACCAAATCGCCGTCGCTGAGTTTCTGATTGCCTTCGACCAGATTGCTTTCGATCATGACACCCATGATCCGCTTGTCGCCTTCGCTGAGCTGACTACAGATGTCCCGACAGACGTAGCGTTGACGCTTGGAAAGCTTGCGACTGTTGGCATGACTGCAATCGATCATGATGCGCGGATCCAGCCCCGCTTTCTCCAAGATCGCTGATGCCGAATCAATGCTGGCGGCGTCGTAATTCGTGTGAAGGCCACCGCGCATGATGACGTGGCAGTCTTCGTTTCCGGCTGTGGCGAAGATGGCCGATCGACCTTCTTTGGTCACCGACAAGAAATGGTGTGGTCGGCAGGCAGAACCGATCGCATCGACAGCGATTTGTACGTTGCCGCTGGTGCCGTTCTTGAAACCGACGGGACAAGACAGCCCAGATGCAAGCTCGCGATGTCCTTGACTCTCTGTCGTTCGTGCACCGATCGCGCCCCATCCGACCAAGTCAGCGACGTACTGCGGACTGATCAAATCCAGGAATTCCGTGCCCGCAGGTAGCCCCAGGGAATTGATGTCGCAAAGCAGTTGTCGAGCGATCTTCAAGCCGCGATTGATCTCGAAACTGTCATCCAAACCTGGGTCATTGATCAGGCCTTTCCAGCCCACGGTCGTGCGTGGTTTCTCGAAATAGACTCGCATCACGATCAGCAAGTTTTCCTGGTGCTTCTCCTTCAGTTGGGCTAATTGTTTTGCGTATTCGATGGCCGCTTCAGGATCGTGGATCGAACAGGGGCCTACGACAACCACCAGTCGATCGTCTTCGTGACGAAGCACTTTCTGAATGCCCTCGCGTCCAGCCGCCACAACTTCAGCAACCGGCCCAGTAGTGGGGATTTCTGACAGCAGCTCTTCTGGCCGCATCAATTGCTTGACTGCGGTGATGCGAAGGTCGTCAGTAACGGGAATCTGTGTGGGCTGGCTCATCGAGGAGATCTTTGAATCATCGGAAGTTGGAGAATCCCCCCGACTATGGTTGATCGCGATGAAATATCAACCGGGCAAGGAATCTGGCCAGGGCAAATCACTTTTTCACTTTGGAGTGTTTCTGAGAATGGTAACCCGATGCGTAAGATCTGAAGTTGCGCCAATCACTTCACCCTCCCGCTTGCGGGAGGGTCGGACGCAGTAGCGGCCGGGGAGGGCACCCTCTCCTCGCTAAGGCTCGACTCTCCCTGAGGGAGAGTGAAGATGTGAAAACCAAAAACGAGCAAATTTAATGACGAAATGCAAAGTAGAACATGAAATTCGCAACTTCAAAACTTACGCGTCTTGTTGCCAGAACCCTCCAGTCCTCAAAAGTGCTTTGCTCTGGGAATCAGCTGTATCCGCTAGCAAGCCGCATTCGCACAATCGTTACAGATGGCACGTTCTGCTCCGTGTCGGTTTGAACCGGTTATCACCAGCGATTTCATGCGGCGTCCCTCCTTTGGCTGGACGAAAGAAAGCTGCAAGGCGGATCACACCTCCGGAATCATTGACATCTTACGCGCCAAGGACGGGGCCAGATGCTGGACTTCTCATCGCTCGATACCT
>CAYUGI010000231.1:0-11072 GCA_964444105.1 uncultured Pirellulaceae bacterium | reverse complement strand
GCCACGATGCGAGCCAAGTAATGCCATGCCATCGTGTTGCCGTCTTTGCCTCCGGTCCAGTGCCGGCGCCCGATCAGCACCATGCACGCGTAGAGCGCGACAGCGGTGACCAGGACAAAGTAGATCACCGAGGAGATGCTAATGACGCCGCGACCGAAGTCGTCGAATGTTCGTGCGATGCCGCTGTTCTTGATAAGTTCGGCAAAATTGATGCCCATGATTTCTCGTTCGGGAATCACGGAGTCAGCGAGAGTTGCGAATGCCAGCGGTGCATTGAAAAGGGCACCCAGGATAAATCCAACGGTCAGGTTTCCGGTCAAGAAAGACGCGACCATGCCGATCGCGATCATCGTCAGGCCGACGAACCAATAGCCCAAGTAAGTCGTGAACACCAAGCCAGTGTCGACGCGGCCTTCCGTCAGGATGGCCAGCGTGACGAACGTGCTGATTTGGCTGAATAGGAGCGAGGACGTGAAAATCGCCGCGGCCGACATGTATTTGCCGATCACGATATCGAAGTCATCCGCTGGCAGAGTTAGCAAGAGCTCGTCCGTGCCCTGACGTTTTTCTTCCGCCCAAATACTCATCGTGATCGCCGGGATGAATACCAGCATGATCCACGGGTACCAGTAGTTCAGCTGGTCCAGCGTGGCAAGGTTTTGATTGAAGAATTCGTACGGACAAAACGCGGCCAGCGACGTCAAGAAGACAAAGATGCACAGGAACACGTAGCCGGTTGGGTTACTGAAATACGCAAAGAAGTTGCGCTTCATCACTGCGAAGGCAGCCCGTTTGGTACCTGCCAAAACAGCGACGATGGCAACCAAGACGCACAGGAAGATTGCGTCTAGGACGAGCAGATTCAGCAAAGCAAATACGACGTTGTTGAGCGTCATGGTGTTTGAAGTGGTTGGATTGGAGTGCTGAGAATGTTGGATAGTTGGCGGTGCAGCCAACACTAATTTGCGCCGGCCAGCGACGACCTTGGTGAACTTGCAGCCCGTCTTAAGCAACTCGCTTAGATGTGGGCGCCCTTGGTCAACGTATGGAAGGCATCGTCTAGGTTCGCTTCACCGTGCTCGCGGAGTCCCGCGACGTCGCCGTCGTAGACCAAGCGGCCTTCGTTGATCATGACAACGCGACTGGCCATCGCTTCGACTTCTTGCAGAATGTGCGTGCTGAGCAAGATCGTCTTGGTTTCTGAAAGTTTCCGCATCGTCTTGCGAACACCGCGAACTTGGTTGGGGTCCAAGCCAGCGGTCGGTTCGTCCATGATCAGCACATCGGGTTCGTGCAGCAACGCTTGGCTCATGCCGACCCGTTGCTTGAAACCCTTGGACAACTTGCTGATCGGTTTGTACACCACCGACGAGAGGTCGCAGATGTCGATGACGGCATCGATACGATCTTTCTTGGCTTTCTTGGTCAAGCCGCGAGCGTCGGCGAAGAAATTGAGCATCCCCATCGGAGTCATCTCGTAGTACAGTGGGCCGCTTTCGGGCAAGTAGCCAAGATGCTTGCTGCCTTCGATGCGGTCTTCCATCATGCTGTGGCCGGCGATTCGAGCTTCGCCTTCGCTGGGCGCGATGTAGCCGGTCAGCATTTTCATCGTCGTGCTCTTGCCTGCCCCGTTGGGGCCGAGGAAGGCGACGAGTTCACCTTCGCGTACCGAGAAATTGACTTCTCGCGCCGCTGCGAACGGACCATAGAATTTGCTCAGCCCGATCGCTTCGATCATGGGCCGTCTTGAATCGCCAGTGTTTGATTCACCAGTGTTTGATTCACCAGGGGACGTCATCAGGAATTCCGTTTGGAAAATGTTGCCGGGAGAGATGGCGGGAAATTTATTTCAGCTACTGCTACGCCGCGAATTTGCGGTGGGTTCGTTGCTTTGAAAAAAATTTTTGTGTGCCTGATCCGTTGCCAAGCAACGGTCCAGCGGATCGGGGTCAGCCGATGGCGCTAGCCTCGGGCAGTTTAAGTCCTGAGCCGTACACAGGGACGCTGTCCGGTTTAGCCAAGGCAGGAGGCGTTGGTGAGGTGAGGGCCCGAGGCTAGCGCCATCGGCTCACGAGTTCGCGCGAGCCTACCACCGACGCGCGTCGGGTCAGCACAGGGGCTCAGACTTTCCGCAGCAGAGCGTTATGCCCAGCCTTCACGCTCGATGATGACGTTGGCGCCAGGGGTCAATTTGCGCAGCTTTCGGATGGCTTCTGCTTTGTCCATCGTGCCTTTTTTAACGCGAGCGACAATCATGGCTGTCTTCTTCTTGCGCGTTCTTAAGCGTCGAATTTCGCGAACACGTTCGATACCAGCTGTCATCTTCTTCTCCGTCGGGATCTTAATTGAAAGGGCGTTTAGCCCAGGATTGTAGTTTGTTAGGCGGTTTTCCGCTATTCGCCACTGTCGGCGGACTCGGCGTTTTCCGTGTCAGCCTTGGCTGCGGCGGCCTTTTTCTTCGGTGAAGCCTTCTTGGCGGGCTTCTTCTTGGCAGCTTTCTTCTTCGCAGGCTTCTTTTTGGCTGCCTTTTTCTTGGCTGGTTTCTTCTTTGCAGCCTTCTTCTTGGCGGGCTTCTTTTTAGCCTTCTTTTTCTTTTTCTTCTTTTTGGATGGTCCCTTGGCGGCACGCTCGGCCAGCAAATCAAGTGCAGCCTCGAATGTCATCTCCTTCGCGTCCATGCCCTTGCGAAGCGACGCGTTGGTTTCGCCGTCGGTCACGTAGGGACCGAATCGACCATCCAGAATCTTGACGTCCTTTTCGGTGATTGGCGACGGCTTTTCAAAGAGCTTCAAAGGTTCCTTCGGCGTTCCGCGCCCGCGTTGCTTGGGCTCTTTCAGCAGCTTGATGGCTTCCTCAAGCGTTACCTCAAGTGGCGACATGCCAGCGGGAAGCGAACGGGTGTCCTTCACACATTTTACGTACGGTCCATAGCGTCCGTCGAACGCTTGGATCGGTTCTCCATTGTCTGGGAAATCACCCAGAGTTCGAGGCAGCGTCAGAAGCTTGCACGCCATCTCGAGGGTTAGGTCTTCGACTGCCATTCCCTTCAGCAGCGACTGGTTGCGTTTCTCTTCGTCGTCCGGTTCGCCGAGTTGAATGTAGGGTCCAAAGCGACCGACTTTGATGAAGATCGGTTTGCCCGTCTCGGGGTGTGTTCCGATGGGTTCGTCTTCGACTTCGCTCTGTTCCAGAAGCTCCATCGCTTTGCCTAGATTCATTTCGTCTGGCGGCATGCCATCGGGAATGGAGGCTTTGCGTTCGCCTTGTTCGATGTACGGTCCATACTTGCCGACACGAACAAACACTTCTTCGCGGTGTTCGCCTTCGGTCGGCGTTCCCAGCAAGAACATCGCCGTTTGTTTCGCGTCGATCTTTTCCAGTTTTTCCTTCAGGCGTCCCTTCAGGCCGACGTTGTGTTTGTCGTCGGAATCGTCGCCGAAGTAGAACTTTTTCAAGTACTCCAAATGGCCGGCTTCTTTGCGGCTGATCGAGTCCAGGAAGTCTTCCATCTCCGCCGTGAATTCGTAATCCACTAGCGGTCCGAAGTGTTGTTCCATCAAACGGGTGACGCTAAATGCACGCCACGACGGAACCATCGCAGAGCCTTTTTTGCCGATATATCCGCGTCTTTCGTTGGTGATGGTGCCAATGATCGACGCGTAAGTACTCGGCCGTCCAATGCCACGCTCTTCCAGCGTTTTTGTCAGTGATGCCTCAGTAAATCTCGCTGGTGGCTGGGTGGTGTGGCTTTTCGGATCGAGCTCTTTGGCGTCCAGCGGATCGTTCTCGGAGACAGCCGGAAGCAGTCGTTCCTTGTTCGCTAATTCGGCTTCAGGATTGTCGCTGCCTTCGACATAGGCTCGCAGGAAACCTTCAAACAAAATGCTCGTTCCGCTGGCAGTAAAGACCGCGCCGCCACCTTCGATCTTGACGCTGATGCGTTGCTTCTTCGCGTCGGCCATTTGGGAAGCGACGGTTCGTTTCCAAATCAGTTCGAAGAGCCGGAATTGATCCGAGTCTAGTTCGCCTTTGAGCGCACCTGGGACGCGGAAGGGTGTGCCGGCAGGTCGGATGGCCTCGTGAGCTTCTTGCGCGTTTTTCTCTTTGGATTTGTAGATGCGAACTTCTGGGTGCAGGAAATTTTCGCCGTACTCGCTACGTACCAAATCGCGTGCCGCGCCGATGGCTTCTTTGGACAGCGTCGTGCTGTCGGTACGCATGTAAGTGATGTAACCGTTTTCGTAAAGTTTCTGTGCCGCACCCATCGTTCGCTTGGCGGTGAAGCCGAGCTTTCGGTTGGCGTCTTGTTGCAGCGTACTGGTCGTAAACGCTGCTCGCGGACGTTCGGTGAATGGTTTGACTTCGACGCTGGTGACTTTGAAGTCGGTTGCCTTCAAGCGATCCGCCAGAGCTTTGGACTCGGCTTCGTCCATTTGCAGCAGTTCGGGATTTTTCAACTTGCCCGTGGTTGAGTCGAAGTCTTTTCCCGATGGGATTTTCTTGCCATCGACGGTGGACAAAGTGGCCTCCAGCGACTCGCCTTTGCCGGTTTGGAAAATGGCTTCCAAGTCCCAGTAGGTCGAACTGACAAACGCGATTCGTTCTCGCTCGCGTTCCACGATCAATCGAACCGCGACACTCTGGACGCGACCGGCACTAGTGCCGCTGCCGATCTTTCGCCACAGCAACTGTGACATATCGAAACCGTACAGACGGTCCAAGATTCGCCGTGTTTCTTGCGCCCGGACCATGCCGTCGTCAATGTCGCGGGTATCTTCTAGGGCGTGCGTGATGGCTTCCTTGGTGATTTCGTGAAAAACCATGCGGTGAACGGGCACCTTGGGCTTCAAAATCTCCAGCAAGTGCCAGCTGATGGCTTCCCCTTCGCGGTCTTCGTCCGTCGCGAGATAAAGGTTTTCGCAACCTTTGAGGGCGTCTTTGAGCTTTTTGACCTGCTTTTTCTTTTCCGCTGGAACGATGTACAGCGGCTCGAAGTCATCGTCGACATTGACGCCCAGATAGGCCCATTCCTCTTTCTTGTACTTTTCCGGAACGTCTTTCTTGCCCTCTGGCAGGTCGCGGACGTGGCCGATACTGGCTTCGACTTGGTAGGCGCTACCAAGGTACTTGGAGATCGTGCGTGCTTTTGCTGGTGATTCGACGATAACCAGGCTTTTGACCGTGCTCTTAGCCATTCAAACGCAAAAATCTAGGAGGGGATGGTTGGCGGCGTACCCGAGACGGGAAACTACCAGAACGAAAACTCACTGCTCAAACCGTTTCGGCCGCAACTGCGTCCGACTCTCCCAGGGGAAGAGTAAAAACGTTTCCTTACAAATCACTCGAAAACTGATCGATATCTAAAACTCGCTCGTTTCTCCGGACGGAAGACTCAGCCTTCGTCGCGGATCTCATCGGTCTCTAAGTTTCCTTGTTGACCCAAATTGGCAAACCTTGCGTTCCATCTTCACATCGCGAAGGCCGGATGAGCGGCGACGAATGCAAACGTTGGAGTTTCCGCTGCAAATCTTGGCTGGCAGCGGGGATCTCACCTTGACCCTCGAAAACGGGCGGCGATACGCTTTCCGTTTCGCTAGCAGCTAAGTTTGGCCAGCAGGTAACTGCCGTTGATTTGCCAAAACTCAATGTTAGTGCCACACTTCGGACCCCAAACGGTCTGGGGTGCGGCTCGATCATTGAACTACGTGGCCAAAAGAGTTGGTCGTTGTCGCTTCGCTGTCAAGACGACATTGAAAGTTTATCGATCGAAAGTGTCCGCTGCGGCAGTAGTCAGCAGTGCTCACCACTTACCGCCTTTCCTGAGCTTTACGCCGAAAGTTACGTCGCTATGAGTCCCTTCGAAATATTTCGTCGCAATCTCAAACCAGCCATGGTTGTCCTGGTGGGTTTGTCCATGTTTGCCTTCGTCGTCCTGCCGGCAATGGATACTTATTTGCGATCGGGATACACCGGCGGTGCCGATCAGACGATCGCTGAAATCGACGGCGTCGCGGTGAGCCAGAGCCGTGTGGAGTATTTCACACGTAACCACCAAACCACGGTGCGTTTCTTGCGTGACACGGCCGAAGAGACCATCCGCCGCGGGGGATCTCCCCAGACGCCTGGATTCGCGTTTGACACACGAACCAACCAAGTGCAGCAGGTCGGGATCAACGAACGTCCCAGCGAGTTCGGTAGCGTCCGAACAATGCAGCTGGCAGCCGAAGCGTCCAAGGCCGGCTTTGAATTGGATGATACGGCGATTAAGAGCTGGCTCTCCAAATTTACCGACGGCACGATGACGGACAGCGAAATTTTGGGACTGTTGGCGAAGACATCGCGTAATTCGATGGGTCAGTTTCACCTTTACGAACAACTACGCACGCAGCTGTTGGCCACTGTGTATCAGAACAGCGGTTCGTCGGGTTTGGTCACCAAACAGCAACAGGCGTTGATGACACCGACGCAGCAGTGGGCAAGCTTTCTGAAGTTGAATCGCCAAGCGACTGTGAATGCCTATGGCCTGATGGTGCAGGACTTTTACGAGCAGACCGAAGCGACTCCTGCATCGGCGAAGATCCAAGCGGTTTATGAAGACGGCAAGGAGCGTTACCCGAATCGTCAGTCACCTGAGCCTGCTTTCCGTAAACGCGAATCGGCAACGTTCGAGTTCGTGGCGGCGGATATGAAATCGTTCATCGATCGCGAAGTCGAAAAGCTAAGCGATGAAGAGATTCGTGCGGAGTATGACAAGCAGCTCAAGGGCGGCGCTTTCACGATGCCGGACAACGGCATCGACGATATTTTGAAGCAAGCCGAAGAGATGAAAGCCGAAGTCGAAGCGAAAGCGGCTGAGGCAAAGGATGACTCAGCCAATGAAGCTGATGCGGAAACCAAGGACGCGGCGAAGCCGGAGTCTACCGAGGGCCAGCCTGCTGAAGCTCCTGCAGCGGAGATGAAGCCTAGCAAAGATGCAGAAGCCAAAGCGGCTGACGAAAAAGATGCAGTTGCCAAAGAGGCTGAAGTTGACTTGAAAAAACAGGTCGAGGATTTTGAGAAAGAGATTGAAGCTGCGAAAGATGCGGTGGAGGAAACCGATGCTGACCAGTCATCGATAGATCTTGGCAACGGTGTTCGCTTGGTGGCTTTTCAAGATGACGACAAAGACGATGCCAAAGCGAAGTCGGAAGAAGTGGTAGACGACGTGAAGGCGGAGTCAGATGCCGCTGAGAAGAAGGCAGATGCCAAAACCGACGTGGTGGATGCTGAGCCGAAAACGGACGACGCCGAAAAAGCATCGCCAAGCGAATCCTCGAGCGAAATGAAGGACGACGCTCCGCAAGAAGACGCTGCTGCTGATGCCGATGCGGAAGAAAAAGCCGAAGCTGATGTCACCGAGGCCAAAGATGACAAGAAGCCCGAAGACGAAAAGACTGAAGACAAAAAGTCTAAGGTGCAGCCGTTTGAGGAAGTTCGTCAGCAGGTTGCTGAGTCGATGGTCCGAATGACGGCCGGAGAAAAACTGTCCGACGCCATCGCGAAGTCTCGATCAGCGATGCGATTGTATTTTAACAAGAAAGCAATTTACGACTCGAACCAGTCGATTGGCCAGGACGGCGAAGCGCCCGTCAAACCCGACTTGGAAAAAATGGCGGCCGACCTCGGGCTGGTCTACGGCAAAATTGGGCCGCATGACATCTCAAGCATCGTGGATGAACCCATCGCCAACTCGGTCGAACTTGGTACGTCGCTTCGCGATCGCGGTCCGCCTTTTACGTCGATGATGTTCGGCATGCCTTACATGGGACAAGAGCTTCCCAAGCAGCAGTTGTATTCGCCACTTGGTACTGTCGATACACAGGCACAGCGTTCTTACATGACCTGGAAGATCGCGGAGAAAGAGGAGTACGTTCCGGAATTGGATGAGGTTAAAGAGGAAGTCATTCAAGCGATTCGGATGGATGAAGCCCGCGACTTGGCTCGTGCGGCGGCCGATGAGTTGCTTGAGCAAGCGAAGGAAGGCAAGAAGCTGGCGGACATGGTTCCCGAGGGCAAGAAGTTTAATTACTTCGAGGGACTGGGCCCATTCAGTTGGATGCAGTCGTTTGGTTTCGGTGGTGCGTTCCTGGGCAATGTGCCCAAATTGGATTCGGTCGGCGAAGAGTTCATGGAGAAAGTGTTTGCGACCGAGACCGGAGCACTAGGTGTTGCCGCTAACTTGCCTGAACGAGTGATCTACATTGTCGAGCCAAGTGAGTTTCAGCCGTCCGAAGACGATCTGCGAGAGCGTTTCAAGCAGCCGCGCGAACGGATGATGGCATCGACATTAGGCAACGAAGATGCCGGCACCGTCTACCAAGGCTTCTTTGAATCGACCGATAAGCGAACTGGGTTTAGCTACCAGTTGCCAGAGTCGGACGAGTAGTCGCTCATGGACGCGGTTTGAATTGGCGGTTTTCAATTCATTCTCCCGCGTCAAAGCTATCCAGACAGCTTTCGGCCTCCCCTCCGGGCAACGCCGAAGCTGATTTATCAGGCCGCGGTTTGAATTTCATTGATGGCTCGCTTTTGTTCGGCAGTGGCGGTGTTGATTTGCGTGCGACCATCGCTTGGTTTTTTCTTACGGGTTCGGCTGTTGGCACGCTGTTTTCCATCACTATAAAACCTTGCCGACCATATGCCAAACCAAGGTCAGCCAGATTTGTGGCGTCATCGTTGCGCTAAGTTGCTTCTTCTACTTCGTGCGACTCCTGGCCTGCTTGTCTTCGTCGTAGCGTTTGGCCGCGAACGCTTTTTCCTTGCTCACATGCCTTTGCGTGGATTTGCTACGATTTACTGCTGTAGATCACAGTCACGCTCGGTGCTGCACTGAGCCACTTCGAAGACTAATTGGGGGCAAACGTGCCAGACGAAACAGCTTACGATAAGATTCCGTACGACAGCTATCCTTTTCCCCAATCGCATCCGTCAAGACTGGCGACGATCGGCACCATTTTCGGAATGTCGCCAGCACCACCAAGCAGATGCCGTGTGCTAGAACTCGGATGCGCGAGTGGCGGTAACTTGATTCCGATGGCCGAAACGCAGCCAGACTCAGAGTTTGTTGGGGTTGATGCGTCTGAGCGACAGATCAAGCTGGGCCAAGCTGAAATCTCGACGCTTGGCTTTGGTAACATCGAGTTGAAGTGCGACAATCTGCTGAATATAGATGAGTCCTACGGCACGTTTGATTACATCATCGCTCATGGCGTTTACTCTTGGGTGCCCGACGATGTCCAGGAAAAGATCCTTGCAATTTGCAACGACAACCTTTCGGCGAATGGGATTGCCTACGTTAGCTACAACACGTATCCCGGTTGGCGACTGCGCGGAATGATCCGCGATTTGATGCTTTATCGCGGTTCGTTCTTTGGCGATGCAGGTAAGAAGCTTCAGCAAGGACGTGAGCTGCTTGATTTCCTGAACGAGTCTACTCGGAACCAAGACAGCGCTTTCAGCAAACTTCTATCTGACGAAGTAAAAGGGCTTCGCAACAAACAGGATTACTACTTGATCCACGAACACCTGGAGGACATAAACGAACCTGTTTACTTCCATCATTTCATGGAGCGTGCGGGCAAGTCGGGCCTACAGTACGTTGGTGAAGCGGACTACAGCATGATGATGGCGAGCAATTTTCCGGATGACGTCGCGACGAAAGTAACACAACTCGCATCACGGACAATGGAAGATGGTTCTAGCGAAGTCGATGTCATTCAACTTGAACAGTACATGGATTTCGTTCGAAACCGATTTTTCAGGCAGACGCTTCTTTGTCACGCTGACCAGCCACTGATCCGCAACGCAAGTAGCGACGTTGTGAACAACTTGTACGCCTCAACACCGGCGAAGCCAGAGGAAGCCATCTCGGAGATTGATGATGGAGCCCGAGTGGTGTTTCGTCGGCCCGGATCAACACTGGCGACAACTGACGCGCTGCTCAAGTCGGCAATGATCGAAATGGCCAATCGCTGGCCAGCTTCGATTTCATTCAACGAGCTACTGTCGCTTGCCCGAGCTCGCGTGCGAGATTCCGCAATGGTAGTAGATCGGGCAATGCTTGAACGTGAATCCAAACGATTGTCAGCGCCGTTGCTCCACTGCTTCGCCACAGGGCACATCGACCTGTCGGTCGACGCCCCTGTTTTCGCAACGAAAATCTCGGAGAAGCCACTGGCGTCAAAAATGAGTCGGGTTCAGGCGGAGACACGTGAATCGGTTACCAACCTTGCGCATGCAACAATTAAGCTAAATGATATGCAGCGAAGAATTCTAAAACGGCTTGATGGTGCGACTACTCATGACGAATTAGTTCACAAACTATACCAAGATGTGCAAAACGATGATCTGATCGTTCAAGACAAAGGCAATGACATTACAGATCCCGCTGAAATTGAACGAGTATTACGAGTCATGCTGTTGGAATGCATGGGGCAAATCGCGGAATCTCGACTCCTGCTTTGTTGATATGGGCGTCGTTTATGGCGATGCCATGACTCGTTTTCGCCGCATGTTTTTTCATCCAGGGCACGAAACGCCAATTAAACAGTCACAAGTTTCCAGGCTCGGTCGTCGATTTGTTTTTTTGGTTTTTTTCAACGTTCGCTCGAAGATCTCCACACGCACACTTCTCGGATCGTTAGGATCGAAGGCCTTGACGTTGATCGTCTTCTGGACTCATCAATCCAAATCGGGCACTTCTTGACGGGCATTCTTATGAGAAATACAACGTTTCAGGCAGTTCTCCTTCGACGTAGGAAACGAGAACGAAAGACACGTTTGCAGCGAAATCGCAAACGGAGGTTGATTGCGGAATCACTTGAAAAGCGACAGCTCTTGTACGGCTATGGAGCCGCTGACTACGACTCAAGCTATTCGGCAAGTTACGAAGCTCTTTACGGAGATTCATCGAGCGGGTCCGAATATGACCAGTCGGCACAGTACTCATCTGAGACGGCCGGATCAGCGTACTCAGATTCGTACTCAGATTCGTACTCAGATTCGTACTCAGATTCGTACTCAGATTCGTACTC
>CAYUGI010000230.1:4488-11096 GCA_964444105.1 uncultured Pirellulaceae bacterium | reverse complement strand
GACCATGAAGCAAAAGAATCGGGCACGGGTCAAATGTCATCGCCGTTGGGTTATCGCGGCTGGGTGATGAAAGTGGATACAGACGGCCAGCTAAAGCCTTTTGCCGCGGGCGTTCGCTCTCCTGCGGGTGTCGGTATGAATGCTAGTGATGATTTGTTTGTCACCGACAACCAAGGTGATTGGGTCGCATCTTCCTATCTCGGGCATGTCGAAGAGGGTGACTTCCTCGGGCACCCAGCGGCGCTGTGGGATCGCGAAGAGTACAGAATCACGCCCCGGCAACTTGGCTACAAAACAGTCGAAGCAAAAATCGAAACGGTACCGTCCTTGGATGAAGAAAAGTTTGGCGTCTTGAGAAAACGGCCGGCCGTTTGGCTGATTCACGGCGACCTCACGAATTCGCCCGGGAATCCTTCCTTTTGCCCGCCCAGTGGTTTTGGCCCGTTTGAAGGCCAAGCCTTTATTGCGGACATCTCACATCGGACGATCGTGCGTGTCGCGTTGGAGAAAGTGAACGGTGTCTACCAAGGCGCCGTATTCCCATTCATCCGTCCGCTGGCGTCCGCGTCGTATTCAACTTGCTTCGATCCCCAAGGACGGCTGTGGGTTGGGTCCGTTGGACGCGGATGGACAGTGGGTGATCCGATCATCGAAGTGATCAGCTATGACGAAGCGACACCGCCTTTTGAAATGCACCGAATCGAACTGACGCCCAGCGGCTTCGATGTCCACTTCACCCAGCCACTTGCTAGTGAGGAGTTGCCGTTAGAGCAAGTGAGCGTGAGCCAGTTTCACTATTTGTACTGGGCTGAATATGGATCGGATCGCCAAGACATTGTCAAACAACCTGTGACGGGCCTCGCGGTTTCGGCGGATCGCAGGACCCTTTCGATCACAGTGCCTGTTTCGAAGGACAACGTCTACGAAATTGATCTGGGGCAGTTGCAAAGTGCTAATGGCGTTGAGCTACAGAATAATTTCGCGTTCTACACATTGAATGAGCTCGCCAAATGATCGACCGACTGCTTTCTCGATACGCCGACACGTTAAGCCAGCAAGTGAGTCTTCTTGAAGTGTTTAGTTTGAATGCCCCGTTAATGAAAGTTGGTTTCGTCTTCGCTAGCATTTTCGCTATCGCAACGCCCTCAGCTGGTGGTGAGCACGACATTGTGGTGAAGGATCGCGCGGTGGTGCAGCGGTGCATTTCGGACAAGGTTTCTCGCAGCATCGCAGTGGGAATGCCTGGAGGGTTCAACTATTCATTTGATCCTGTCCGGTGCCGATTGGCGTACGTTTGGTTTGGCGATTTTCTGGACCTGCAACCCGAAGTCACGGGGCGAGGAGGTCGGAGAGTCCAGGTCTTGGGGACGAAACGTGACGTCGGAACAGCTCAAGTGCCACTACGAATTGGAGACCCGCAAGTAGAACCTCATTCCATTCGCTTCGATGGTTATCGCAAGGAATCAGCGACAGGTATTCCGACGTTTCTATTTGAAGTTGATGGGTTCGCGGTCGAGCAACGCGTTCTTTCGTTTGACCACGAACAGGTGACAATCGAATTGAGCTTTCCCCAGGGCGGGACATCGAGTCGCTACTACCTGATGAATCCCAAAGCCGTTGCCTCTGTCCAGCTCAGCGAGCATCTGAAGATCAAGGGCAGGGTCGTTGAGATTCCACCCGACCAATCGTGGGCGCAGATTCGCTTGACGCTGAAACCAAGCGATGAAAAGTTCGTGCGCAAAGAACCCACTACCAACGGCCGATTGCTGTACGCATTGCACTGTGCGTCTTGCCACACACTTGATGGCAAAAAGAAGATTGGTCCCAGTTTCGCCGACCTCTGGGCGACCCAACGAAAGGTGACGCGAGATGGCGAAGTTTTGGAGATCCTGGTCGATGAACCCTACATCCGTGAGTCTATCTTGGAACCACAAGCAGCAATCGTCGTGGGTTACGAACAAGCCAACAAAATGGTCGACATTCGCAAGACGCTCAATGAAAAGCAAATCGACGCCTTGGTTGATTTCCTGGTGGAACTCAAGCCAGAGGGCTGAACCAATTCCTAACAGTGGGCGCACGCCAACCTTACTCAATCAATCGCCAATGTTGGCCGCGTTGAACGTCATCGCTGTTCCGTGCGAATCAGCGTGTTTTGTTCCCGTCGCGATGATTTGCAGCGTGTGGAAGCCTTCGGGCAGGCCGGCTTTCTTGAATCCGGTCACGTCAAATTTTGGCCGGTCACTGTAAAGGTCGAACTGACTCGCCTGCTTGCCATCCAAAACAATATCGACGATTCCTAAGTCGCTGTCTTGGACGCATTTGTACTCAACGGATGTCCCATAGAAATAGACTTCGACAGCGGATCCTTCGTCGACGCGAAACTTGTAGTAAGACGCAAGATAGGCTTCGGGATGCTCGATCTTCTGAACCATTCGGCCAGTTGGACGAAACATCTTGTCCCCGACTTGCTCGTCGTAGGCTCCGTAGCTTTTCATTTTGGCGGGTGTGCCGAACGTCAATGGAACCTCTTGTCCGCCGGCGTCTTTCAGCGTCAGGAAAGGAACTTTGGGAAGGAATTGCGTTTGGTTCAGCACGTTCTTCCACGTCGCGCCGTCATCCGTCGAACGGTAGATGCCGTCGACGGCCGGAGCGAACATGATTTTGTCTTGGCTGTAATTGGGCGAAAATGAAGGGCCAGTAAAAAGCCATTTTCCGCGTAGCCCAAGGGGCTTCCATGTTTTACCGCCATCGCGTGACCGAAAAGCGCCTTCGCCGTACGTCGTTGCGTAGAGCGTTTTGTCTGTGGCGTAATCGGGCGAAAAGACTAGGTTCTGAAGGTAGCGTCCGTGAAGCCCCAGCTTGGTCGGTCGAAAAGAGTCGCCTGCATCCGTGGAAACCAACAGACGGCCACGGCCGCTCTTCAAAAAAATCGTTCCGTCGTTGTCTAGGTTTGGCGAGACAATCACGCTACTGATTCCGCCAGCTTCGCGGTAGATGTTCTGCCAAGTGTTACCGCTATCGCGAGAAACGAACGCCCCCTGCGCCGTGCCAGCAAACATCAGCTTTTGCTGGGAACCCGTTGGCGAGAAGGCAAAGTCGTTGATGTAGTTTGTCTCACTACCAATCATCACACGTTTGAGTTCTTTTGTGTTGACGTTGAACGTGAAGCAGTGCTTCTCCTTTACATCCAATGTTCGTCGGGGCACAGAAAACACCAAGATCAACCCATCGTCTTTAAACTCCGACGAAATGCCCAACTCGCGATAGAGCACCAGGTTGCCTGATTGCTCGGCTGTGTCCATCTCCTTGATCTTCGACCACGACCGACCACCATCGCTTGACCGATACAATCCCGTCGCAATGTCCATCACGAAGATGGAGTGGTCTTCTGCGTAGTTGGGCGACAATTCCATTCCATTGGCGAATGCGGAAGTGATACCGACATTCGCGCTTCGCCACGTTGCGCCCAGATCATGCGAACGAGAAATACCACTGTTGTAGGTTGCCGTAAAGACATCCTGAGAGTCTTTGCCAGGAGCCGGGTAGACGAAGTAGCCCCATTTAGGATTCCAGACATTGATGTGACGCCAGAAGGCACCGTTGTTCGTCGTTTTGTAGAACCCCGTGGTTTTGCCCAGGAAGATCGTCTTGTCGTTCTTGTAATTGGGGGAGAAGACCAGCTTGTTAACGAGGATATTGACGTGATGAACCCAGCGACTCAAGCCATTCGATCGTGTCTCCCAGTTCTCGCCGCCGTCACCTGAAAGCAGAACAAACCCTTTCGCCGTCGCGGCACAGATCGTTCGCGTTTCGTTGTAGTCCGGTGACAGTTTCACTTTGCAGAAAAAGTCATCTTCGCGGCGCAACACGCTCTTCCAAGTCACGCCGCGGTCATCGCTTACTTGAACGGTTCCGTCCTTAAGCGACGCCACAAGTGTTTCCCCATCGGCTGACGCGTCAAAGTCGGCGACAGTCTTTTCGTCGAACTGGCTCGACAGTGACGACCATTCGCCCGTTTTCAAGTCAAGCGTATCAACCGTACCCAATGCGTAGTCCACGATTTCCATGCCGTTCTTCTTTTTGGGTTTGTCGTAAAACACCCGGTGCACATACAACCGATCCGAAGCACATTGAACCCTGCCGAAAGTCGTTTGCGGAATCTGCTTGTGCGATAGGCTTCCTGGCGGTTGGTCCGACTCGCCAAGCTGGAAGCCTAACCCACCGACTGATTTGTCCCCGATGACACGATGAAGGGCGTTCGTCGTCATCACGTAGATTGCCTTTGTTTCGGCATGGTCCGCTGCCATGCAGATCGACAAAACCTTCTCGTCGGCGAAAAGCGATTGTTTTTGCCAGTTCATGCCACGATCGTCCGACCGGTAGTAACCTCGATCGGTCGTCGCGTAGACCACGCCGTCATCGCGAAAGTTTGGCGAGAACGTGTGCCCGGTCACCAACGACTGCTCCATTCCGGCATGTGTCTCTGAGAACGTTTCTCCGTAGTTGGCGGACATCAAATGCCCTTCACCAAACTGCGTTGACGACGCAAATACCAAGCCGTCTTCGCTGAACGTCGGGCTGACATCAAGCGAGTAAATGATGTCATGCGGAACATGGGCAGACGCAGTCCCTATCCAAAAGATCGCGATGGCTAAGAAAACGGATACGGTGTGTTTATTCATGATTGAAAACAGATCGTCAGGGATAATTTTGCGTCAAACGACGCGGCTATGCAGACCGCTGTTCCGACGCCCGCGACGGAACTAACGGGAGATGTCGCTTGCGGCGGTGATGTAAACCGGCGGCAAGCTCGGATTTTGTCTTTTGGCAAGATCATCCTTGATTGTGTTCCGCGACAGCTTAAAGATGAACAACGCATGGCATTTCCAAATCAAAGCGAGAAAAGGAAAAGATGCGACTTAAGCGGGAGCACCTCGAAGAGCACCTTGAGCAATGCAAGTAAAGTCATAACCACACGCGATCATGCTTTGTCTTCTGCGAAATCTGGGTGACTGAGTCGGGCTTTTTGGCTGGCAGCCTTATTGAGCAGGGATCTCATTTAGCGTGTAGTAGGCGCTCGTGTGCAACAAACGGTCAGCGTCAGTGGATCGCATGTCAGGCAGGTGGAAATCGTGGACATGCCCTTGGACCAATCCATCCACTTCAATGATGACACTCAGGCTGTCAGCGGCGACAGTCGCCTTGGTTACCGATGGCGCGGTCTGATCGACTTCAGGGCTACCGTAGGCCTGGCGGTACATGTGAGTGAACGTTTTTAGCTGGTACGTCTGAGCCGCCGACGCAATCTCATTATCAACGGGTTTCGTGAAGGCAATCTCAAAGCCTTTCGGTTTCGCTCTGATCTCCTTGATCTCAAACGGCGTCAGACCAGTCCAATCAAGCCGCTCAATCGCGTAGGCTTTTGGACCGCGAACTGGCCAGCCGCGATTCGTTCCACCAGCGATCAGGTTGCCGTCGGGAGTGAACTGTGTATTGAGCAGTCCCGTGGAAAAGCCTTCGCGAAATGGGTAACAAGCGCCTTGCCAGACCCCGTTTACCTTTTCCGTCGTCGCACGCATCACGACACCCAGACTGAAGTCGCCGATAAAGATCTGGTTGGCAAATGGCCCAAACTTCCCACCTGTGCGATCAACCGTGAATCCCGAGATCGATCGGCCCATGCGGATATAGGGAAAGACAACCGCGTAGGGCACTAACTCTTTGACCCGTTTACGTTCGATTTCCAATCGTGAAGGCGTATTCGGTTTAACCGGCGCGGTGCCCAGTTCGGGAGCAAGGTCATACCAGTTGAAACTGACCGGGTGTCCCATAAATCCTCCGGGCTCAAGCACCTTTAAACTGCATGATCCATTCCACGGTCCCTGGCTTTCCGCGTAAAACATGACTCCATGTTCGTTGGGGCCGATGCCACACGGACTGCGAATGCCACTGCAAACGGGAATGGTTTTTCCCTCAGGCGTGATCTTCAGGCACCATCCTCGAAACGGCACCTTGGAGTTGTAAGATTCCGACAAGCAAAGCGCGACCCAGATATTGCCATCGGGATCAGGCTTGGACCCGAATGCAAACTCGTGATAATTTCGGAAACCCCACACGTCACTTATGGTGTCAAACCGGTCAGCGTTTCCGTCACCATCAAGATCTACGATGCGAGTAACCTCGGCCTGTTGTGTCACCGATAGCCCGCCATCGCGATAAGCCATTCCAAAAATCTCGTCGAGACCTTCCGCGAATTTTTTGAATTTGGGTTCGGGGTGTTTATCAAACACACCGTCCGCAAAAAAAATATCGCCACGACGCGTCGAGATCGCCAGCTGTTTCTGGTCAGGCATAACCTCGAAACTACCCGCTTCGATTGCCAATTCTTTGGGCAGCGGTACATCGACGATTTCGTAGTACTTGGATTCTTCCTCGCCCGTGCCCCAATACTCACCCAGCGGCGCTTGCGGCGCAGCGGCAAGGGTGATCGCGACGAGACCTTCTATTAAATGGAATAGCATTCTCTTCTATCACTCCCAGCGATATTCGATCACGAGTTCATGGGTCTGGCCAGCACTAAATGCGAGAGGAACCATCAAGTGCTTTCC
>CAYUGI010000230.1:0-4388 GCA_964444105.1 uncultured Pirellulaceae bacterium | reverse complement strand
TTCGCCGTCGCAAGTAAACTGGCTCAGCGTCGCCACCTCGCATCTCTGCAAAATGATCCTCCACCGAAACCGAATCCAAGGAATAGAGAAACGTTGGCCGTCGAATATCATCCAGAACGTATCCGCCAAAATGGTGGTTTGGTGGGCGACCTTCATCGACAGTCCACGGGCTGGATCGATCGTCTAACTCCGGCCCCTTGGGCAGATCAATAGTTTGCCCCAGCGTGCGAACCTTGCCATGCCCTTGGCCATACCAGACGCCCGCCGGATCAACGAACTTCCCACGCCAGATTTTCGCGAGCCGCAACTGTTCTGCATCGAACGCCACGTTCACGCCACCTGGATAGCCAACCCCAATTCCGCGTTTTCCGATCCCGTCATAACTACGCCGTAGCATGCGGGCTTTGTCACCGACAACGATTTCCAGCGGTTCTCGGATGACGCCGCGCGGAGCACGTGCTTGGCGACCACCAAGTAAGTACTGCCAAATGGCCCCAATCTGATCCTTCGGCTCGCCAGCAATGTCCGCGCGGATCGCTTTACCGCCAGGCCAATAGGACGGCATCACCGTGCCTGGGCTGAACTTCTGCGGGGCCAGCATGTATTGGTAGAACCAGTCCTTCTGCAGTCGCTCCGCCATTTCGGTCAAGTCAACCGCTGGCATCGTGTCGGAAAGTTTGTACTGGTAGGTATGACAGGCCACGCAATTCAGTCCGGTGTTGCCAACAATCTCATGACCCAATTTGCGTGTTTTCTCTGGATCGTCGATGGTGGCAAACTCGGTGTCGGCAAGGTGGTCGGCCGACGCAAACAGGTCCACCAAACGGCCAACATTGTTCTCGCCGAACTGCGGCATGCGTGTCTTCATGTACGGCCTAATCGATCGATGATTGACCAGCACATCACGCATCCATTTCGGATTCAACTTGGCACCCACGCCGGTAAGCTTCGGTGGAATGCGACCTTGTTCGCCAAGGTTCAAGTTGGTCGTTTGAAAATACTGCCGATGCTCCTGTGACACACCGCCCAGGTTGTCGCGACTGTGACAGGCGGTGCAGTTCAACGACGTCAGCGTGAAATCTATTTGCTGCGATAGTGTAAGCCGCTCGCCAACTTCCAATGAACGGCCCAGTGCAGCGACAATTTGTTTTCGTTCGCTCTCAGAAAGTTGAAAACGAGGCCAGTCCCCATCCTCGTCGGACAGGCACCCGCGATCAGCATCGAGATGGTAGAGAGGCCGATGCAATGTGAAGCCAGATGGTCTCGCGGCTGTTTCAATCACGCCGACGTGACATTGGCTGCAGCTAAGTGCTGCGAAGAGCCCTTTTCCTTGCTGAATGATCTCCCGATCAGGTTCCCATGATGTACCGCGGGCAATCGTGGCGTCCGAGCTTGGCTGCAACAAATAGCTCGCTAAATCCAACGCTTCCCGATGTGACAAAACCATGTTCGGCATTCGCCCTGACGGCCGAGCCACGTGGGGATTCTCCAGGAAATCGGTGAGTGCATCGTGGTCATACTTCCTTGTTAGCATGCCGTGCGGAATTGAACCCTCCAGCCGTTTCTCCACGATCTGTTCCTCGGCAGCCTGTTTTTCGACCCCCCGCTCATTGCGTGGTCCGTGGCAAGCGACACATCCCACCGAATGAAAAAGCTCGTTGCCACGACGGACCGCATCGCGATCGATCCGATTGGCCGCCGTTTCCTGGAACTGGTTTTCATCCAGAGATCGCAGGTATTGCACGATCGCTTCTGCGGATTGTTTCCGCGTCTGTTCGTTAGCCCCCGCAAGCATGTGTGGCATTTTCGTCCCTGGCTTCATCTTCTGCGGATCCGCGATGAAGTCTGTCAGGTAGTCAGGATTTAGGCGGCGAGCTGCCCATTTCAAGTCGGGTGCGTGTGCATCCTGAAAATTGTCTTGCAAAGGTGACGACTCATGGCAAGCAACACAATTGAATTGGTCAATCAGCACCAGCCCTTTCAAATCGTCCGACAGTTCACGCTGGACTTGAGCCTTCGCTGCAATGTCTTCCTTTCGACCGTTGCGTTTCAAGTCGATCACATAGCGAAGCAAGTCCAGAAACTGTTGCCGGCTCTTGAGTTCGTTGATGAGACCGTCCGGCATGCTGGACTTCGTGCTCAGTCGCCTCGATTCAATATCCACTTTGGCAATCGTTTGCAACTCCTCGCTGAACCGACCGGTCCGCAAAACGATTTGCTGTTCATCTTCTACCGCAACCAGACCCGTGATGACCTTCCCGGCCGCTGTTAGCACCATTGTCGTTTGGTAGTCTTTCTTGATCGTTTTTGAAGGCAGCAAAATCGATTCAACGAAAGAAGCATCCGTTGTCTCATTCGGCAAGCGACTCAGGTCGGGACCGATGCGATCTTTACCAACCGCTGGCCGATGACAATTGGCACAGTTGATGTTCCCTTGATGAAACAAGATCGCACCGCGAACGATATCACCCTTCTTGCTGGATTCCTGAACCAACTTTGCCGGATCTTCCAGGACCAACTTTTCAGTCAGGGTTTGACCGTAACAAATGGGTGAAATACAGGCCGCCAGTAGTATGAAAGCCGAGTGAACGACGCTTTGGCGGATGATCTGCTTCAAGTAGCGATTCGGTCTGTCCGAATGAATGGTGAGCGCTCGTTTGAAAATCAATGTGAGGATCGTCGCATGGATGGTTGAAATAAAACGTCCACGGCGTGACTGATGCTGAAATTCGGCGAATGAAGAACCAGACGAGTAGCTACGTCGCGGTGACCATCATAGAGTACAAGCTCGACCGGCACCGCCTTGCAATGCCAGCTTGGAGTGACAGAAACGAACTCCGTCCCGACAGTTCATTCAGCGGACGCTGCGTATGTTCTCGTCTAGATTCGTTAAGAGACTCTATTCGCCTTGGTCAGCGACCAAATCCGATTTCGTCACCCGGATGTTTCCATGCGATGCTTTTAGAACGACCTTCTGTGACGAGCTCGCGTTGGTGTCAAGCTCTGAATTCGAATCCCCGTGCGACGTCGACATGTCGATTGAAGGCGTCACTGATTCAGGTACTGCGACCTTGATCGAACCGTGCGACGATTCGGCGGTGATGGACTTGAATTCATGGTTCGCGGCGATCAAGTCAATGTTTCCGTGTTCCACTTTTGTAGAAACAGATTTCCCGAAGCTTGTGATCTGGATCGAATTGTGACTACTCGTTGCGATCACGTCTCCGTGAACGTCAGTCGCCGAAATTCGACCATGGCTGGAGTGCAACTCCACATCATGAGCCCCATCAACGTTAATAGAAGAATGACTGGCGTTGACTTTCAACTTACCTTCCGTATCCGCGGTTGATACGTTGCCGTGTGCGCTATCAATGAAAATCTCGCCCGATGCTGAGTAGAGATTCGTGTTGCCGTGTCGAACCACGATCGATCCTTTGCCAATCTTCACAGCGTCCAGATTCCCATGCGAATTCGTCAGATCGACATTGGCAGCAACGTTCTCGATTTTGACATTCCCGTGCGCGTTCGTCAGTTTCACTTTGACTTCAGCAGGTAGCATCAGGGTCAAATTCGACTGGACGCCGTTAAGATCCGCGGAAGACTCTGGCATCAGAACGGTCCAAGTCTGCTTATTGCCATCAGTCGCTACGTCCATGGATAGCGTCTTCAGAAGTGCATCCGCGCTCTCTTGGCTATCTGCCCATACCTTGGACTCCCACGTCCAATCAGGATCACTATCGGCAAGCTTGATATCGACATTGCCAAATTGGTTGTGGATTTCGATCTGCTCAATACCAGCGCTGATCACTCCCTTTTCCTTGTTCTCTGCCGTGACGCCGGAAAAGTTGAATGAGTAGCCTCCGTTGATGGAAAAACTGCAGCCCGGCACGGTCAACAGGAGCATTGTCAAAACCAAGGCCCAGGGCGTTGCAGATGATTGGAAAACGTTACGCATGCTGGTTGCCATGTTCAAAAAATTGCAAACGCCAAAGGTGTCGGCGTTTGGAAATCTGATTCAGAGTGTAGAGACTGTGGGTATTCGGCGAAAAGAAGGTAGTCTTGGGTCTTATCTCAGAATAATCTTTCGTTCGTCACCGAGACGATAAGAAACCACAGTAAATACAAGTCAACAAGGCTGCCGTCGGCGCGGGTTGTTGGAGAACCTGAATAGGCAGTTATCTCGAGACTTGTGGCGTTCTCAGTTCGCTATCTGAACGCAAATTCGAGATACCTGTTCCTAGCGAGGACGGCATCCCGTGGAGTGCCACCTGTCAAATCGACGCAGGCACTTCGCAACGGCTGGCACCTTGATAGAGCTGCCTGCAAACGGTTTTTCTCATAAACCCTAAGGAATGCGCGACTGAATCCGTTGTCTCACCGAATTAGGT
>CAYUGI010000229.1:0-11167 GCA_964444105.1 uncultured Pirellulaceae bacterium | reverse complement strand
CAACTCGTCGGCCAGCTTCAAGTGCATTGGGCGGCCCTTCTTGTCGCGGACAGCTTCCAGCAACCAGCGAAGTGCAAGACTTTGCTGACGTGCTTTGTTGACTTGCATCGGAACTTGATAGCTAGCACCACCAACTCGCTTGCTGCGAACTTCGATGTACGGCTTGATGTTCTCGATTGCGGTCTCGAACACAGTGATCGGCTCATCTTCGCCAGTCTCGCCACGCTTGCCGATTTCATCCAGCGCGTCGTAGAAGACACGTAGAGCAACCGATTTTTTGCCGTCCAACATTAGGCAATTGACGAACTTGCCGGCCAACAACGATTTGTGTCGCGGATCGGGCTTCAGCTGAGTTCGGCTGGAAGTAATACGTCCCATGTTTCGCTTCTAAACTATTTCTAAAATGTGTTGTGTTTGATCTGCAAAAGAGCTTACCGGAGTCAAACTCCGCGCCACTTCCTACTTCTTGGCACCGTAACGACTTCGCGACTGCTTGCGTCCTTCAACGCCCAACGCATCGCGTGAGCCTCGGACGACCTGATAGCGAACACCTGGCAAGTCACGGACACGTCCGCCGCGAACCAACACGATCGAGTGTTCTTGCAGGTTGTGGCCTTCGCCGGGAATGTACACGGTCACCTCTTTGCCATTACTCAAGCGAACACGCGAGATCTTGCGAAGAGCCGAGTTTGGCTTTTTCGGTGTCATCGTTCGCACCTGCAAACAAACACCCTGCTTTTGAGGGCATTTTTCGAGAACAGGAGACTTACTTTGGCTCTTCTTGAGCTTGCGTCGTTTGCGGACGAGCTGATTAATCGTTGGCATTACAGTCGATTTCGGTGGAAATTGCCGCGTTTTGATAGGTTTTGGAAAGCGGCAAGTATCGCGGTAACGCTATCGGTGTCAATAGCTTCCTCGTAATTTGCCGATTCGCCCAGTTGATTTGGCAATCGGGACGGTTGCCCCAGTTGCTTGGATTTGGGACAAGACGGTTCGTTCCAGCACAATAACACGTATTCATTGCGGGCTTTGACTGTCTGACGGCCGCGTCTGAGCGGTAAAACAACCGCAAAACGGCCACATTGGCCCGGCAATTTGCGACCGTGACCCTATATTAATGCCCATCTTAACAATCGAATCGACCTGCGACGAAACAGCTGCCGCAGTGATCGATGCGGATGGCCAAATCCTGGGTGACTGCATAGCCACCCAGGAGGAACTGCACGAAAAGTTTCGCGGCGTCGTGCCGGAAGTTGCGGCCAGGGCGCACGTCGAGCGGATCTTGCCGGTCATCGATACCGCGATGCAGAAGTCTGGCGTCGATCCGAGCGATTTGAAGGCGATCGCGGTAGCCGACCGTCCAGGACTAGCCGGTTCGCTGCTGGTGGGTGTCGTGGCTGCGAAAACACTTGCGATGGCTTGGGACAAGCCGCTGGTAGCGATCAACCATCTGCACGCCCATCTTTATGCCTGCCAGCTGGCGAGCGAAGTTACGGTCTACCCGTGCATTGGCCTCGTCGTTAGCGGCGGGCACACTTCGCTGTATCACTGCACCAGTCCATTGGATTTGGAATACTTGGGCGGAACGATCGACGACGCGGCAGGAGAAGCGTTTGATAAAGTCGCCGCGATGTTAAGCCTGGGTTTCCCGGGTGGACCTGCGGTTTCAAAGTTAGCTGCCGAAGGCAACCGACGGGCGCACGATTACCCCCGTTCGATGATCAAGGACGGCAAGTACGATTTCAGTTTTAGTGGGTTGAAAACCGCAGTCCGGTATTCGATCGTCGGCCCGGGCCAGCAAGATTTTTCCCAGCTAAAAATTTCGCGGCAAGCAAAAGCCGATGTGTGCGCATCATTTGAATCCGCGGTGGTCGATGTCTTGGTCGCCAAGAGCTCGCGAGCTGTCAAACAGCATCGGTGCTCGCGGTTAATTGTTGGCGGTGGTGTTGCTGCGAACGGCTACTTACGCGAGCAGTTGGCAAACGCCGCCGATGAAAACAGCTTCGACCTGGTAATCGCGCCGATGAATCTTTGCACCGACAACGCCGTCATGGGCGCGATCGCTTGGGAAAAGATTCGGCGTGACCAGTTTGCCAAGCTGGATTTAGACATCACGCCCGGATTGCAACGCGGTTTTTAGCGACTCGCTGCTAGGTAGTAACTTCCCTTGTCGAATCTGATCTTAATCCCAACCGACTTCGAGCGGCGCACGCTTGAACCGCTGCTGGCTCGGTCGGCTGGAAACTGGAAAATTGAGCTCGCTGGCTTCGGCCCAATCGCCGCTGCGTCGCGAACCAGCCAATTGATCGCGATGCACCAACCGCAACGCGTTTGCTTAATTGGCATTGCGGGCGCGTTTGCTAAGAGCCAGTTGGATATTGGGACGGCGTTTGAGTTCGGGCAGGTATCCTGTGACGGAATTGGTGTTGGCAGCGGAAATGAGTTTCGATCGGCCGCGGATCTGGGTTGGGCCATGATTGAAAATCAAAGCCAGCCCATCAGCAATTCAATCCGTATCACAGAAGGCGAAGAAGGTCGCGGATTGCTAACTGTTTGCGCAGCTTCGGCTAACCCGGTAGAAGCCGCCAGTCGGGCCGAGCGTTTTCCAAATGTTGCTGCCGAGGACATGGAAGGTTTTGGAGTAGCTCTTAGTTGCCAGTTGGCAGATGTGCCGCTGCAGATCATCCGTGGAATATCAAACCGAGTCGGCGATCGCGATCACACGTGTTGGCAAGTAGATGGCGCATTGCGGGCGGCGGCGGAACTTGCACTCAACTCAGTGCTGGGAGAGTAGGGATGGGCGAATCAATCCAGCTGGGGATTTCGACGTGTCCCAACGATACGTTTACGTTTCATGCTCTGCTGAACGGCTTAGTGGACACGCGCGGCCTGGATTTTCAAATTGAGTTGCTGGACATTCAGGAATTGAATGATCGTCTGTTTGCCGATCGTTTTGATGTCGCCAAAACCAGTTTTCATGCTGCGTTGCTGCTGGCCGATCGTTTTGTTGTTCTGCCAAGCGGATCGGCTCTTGGCTACGGTGTGGGGCCGCTGCTTTTGTCTGCGGACCCTACGATTGACGCTGGTGTTCAGCCGGCACATTCCGGGCAAGTGACACTGTGCCCGGGTAGGCATACGACAGCGATGCTTTTGTTTTCGTTGTTCTATCCGCAGACAACGCAAGTGCGGCAAACGGTGTTTTCCGACATCATGCCGCAGCTTATCAATCAACATGCTGACTTCGGCGTTTGCATCCATGAAGGCCGTTTCACTTGGCAAGACGAAGGACTGGGGCTGGTCGAAGACCTCGGGGCGCGTTGGGAGCAGACGACGGGCTGCCCTTTGCCGCTGGGTGGATTGGTCGCATCAAAAAGGCTCTCACCCGAAACAATCACAACGGTCCAGTTGGTTGTTCGCGACTCATTGGAATTCGCGCTCGCCGATCGCGATGCAGCACTGCCCACGATGCGAAAGCACGCTCAAGAATTTGACGACGATGTTCTGATGCAACACGTCGATCTTTACGTCAACGAGTGGACGCAAGATCTGGGGCCCACTGGCGCGAAAGCGCTCGCCGAGCTTTCCAAACAAGCGGTCGAGGTGGGCATCATCGACTCCGATGTCGCGCAGCTCGAAATCGCGTCGGCGTAGCGGATTTCGATCGTGGTTTGGCAGTTAGCGTGGTGTGGCAGTTAGCGTGGCGTGGCAGTTAGCGTGGCGTGGCAGTTAGCGTGGTGTGGCAGTTAGATCGCACGATGGACTTCCAAGTCCTTCGCACAAGATCCCAGCCAATCGCCCTATCGCCTCAGTGGGCGCATGTTGATGTGTCGTCTGTGATGCACGATGCCAGGCCCTCAGTTGGTCGATTCAATCCGAATAACCGGAAATCTTTCCGGCTTCGTCAGGCTCGACGCAATTGTGCGCGCGATAGTTGAGGGTAAACCCTCGCTCCATGGCGAGCCGTTCCCCACCGAAGACGACGCCCCTCTTCCCACGAGGCCCCACCATGATGCGAACCAATATGCCAGCGTCCAATCCAGAGATTGGCCAGCTTGTCGAAGACCTGCTTCGTGAGGACGCCGATTTCGAGCGACATGAAGCTCGCTCGGTGCATCGCGAAACAATCGTACGACACGTCCAAGTCGAAGTGCGTCGTCCGTCTCCGTCGAACATGGTCGCGTTCTCGCGAAACATCTCCGGCCAGGGAATCGGATTGATCACGCAAGACCGAATCGCTGATGGCACTTCAGCGTTGCTGCGAATTGAGGGGCTTAAGATGGTGCCAGCTCCTGTCGTGGCCGAATGCCGTTGGTGCAAGTCGTACGGTAACAATTGGTTTTTGTCTGGTTGGCAGTTCATGATGATCAAGCGATAGAGCAGCCATCGTGAACATGGGCTTGCCTCACATTGCCCAGATGGTGAGACGCCCTCTCACGGCTCGGTTCATTGCCGGCCGCGCCGGTGAATCCATTGCCGGCGCATCCATCGCCGACTAACATCTGGGGCATGGAAAAGACAAACGTAGCTATTGTTGGAATGGGAACCGTTGGCACCGGTGTCGCTCGCCTAATTCTTGATCACGGCGACCGCACCTCGCGTCATGCCGGGCGGACGATCTGGCTTAAAAAGGCCGTTGTTCGCGATCTGGCCAAGCCTCGTCAGGTGGAGCTTCCCGATGGCGTGGTGACGGATTCGCTGGATGACGTCATCAACGACCCTGAAATCTCCGTCGTGGCACAGTTGATCGGTGGACTGGAGCCCGCACGCACAATCATGCTGCAACTGCTCGAGTCGGGCAAAGACATCGTCACGGCCAACAAGGCACTGCTGGCCGAACATGGCCCCGAACTATTCACCCGTGCCCGCGAACTTGGACGCAGCATTGCATTCGAGGCCGCTGTGGCAGGCGGAATTCCGATCATCGCCAACATCAGCCAGTGCCTCTCGGCAAATCAACTGCAATCACTCGAAGGCATCCTGAACGGAACCAGCAACTTCATCGTCTCGCAGATGGACGAAAAAGGTGCTTCGTACGATGACGTCGTCCGCCAGGCACAAGAGCTGGGTTATGCAGAAGCCGATCCGGCGATGGATGTGGATGGATCGGATGCCGCGCAGAAGTTAGCCATTCTGGCGCACCTGGCATTTGGAGCAACGGTCGATTGGAACGACATCCCCAAAATTGGCATCGACGGGTTAGACCCAGCTGATTTGCAATACGCCCGCGAATTGGGCTACCGAATCAAACTTCTTGCCGTCGCAAATCTAGCCGATGATGGACTGGAATTGTCGGTCGCTCCGACGCTGCTGCGCATTGGCACTCCGCTTGCCGAAGTCCGGGATGCGTTCAATGCGATCCGTGTTATCGGCGATGCCGTGGGCCCCGTTTTCTATCACGGACTGGGTGCAGGGCAGATGCCCACCGCGTCGGCAGTGGTCGCCGATGTGATTGACACCGCAGTCGGGCGCACAAAACTCACCTTCCAAACGCTGGAGTATTTCAACGTCGAACAACCGCCACGCGCGAAACAGCTGGACGCGTTGACCTTGATGGGGCGATTCTACTTCCGTTTGCATGTTGCCAATCACCCTGGGACGCTGGCCGCGATCGCAGCCGTATTGGAAAAACACCAGATTTCGATTGCTTCGGTGATTCAGCATGAGAACACGAGTGGTGCCGAAAAGCCCGATTCGGTGCCTTTAGTCATCATGACGCATGAAGCTTCTGAGGGAGCCGCACGCGATGCGTCAGCGGAAATTGAAGCCCTTACCGCCGTCACCGGTCCGGTTGTGCGGCTTAGAGTCAAGGACTGACGGTTGCACGGGGCTGCGACTGGTGAATTGGAGTTCTTCTGTTCCCCGTGGACCATTTTCTTTTGATCTCGTCCGCAAATTGCATAGGATGCGTCGTTCGGTCGCAGACTAAAGCGATGTTAGGTCGCAGGACGACGTTGCTGCACTTGTACACGTGCCAGCCTCAATGTTCTGGAGCCTGAATCACGCTAATCGCGCCAGAAGAATTATTCGCGCCTTGCTGATAAACGCCCTCGTGAGTGTCAGTCTTCGGTGTGACTTCTCCTCATCGAATCAGATTGCATGATCCACGTCCAACATTTGACAAAGACGTACGACGATCTGCAGCGCGGACGCTTTGTCGCCGTCGACGCAGTTTCTTTCACAGTGAACAAAGGCGAAATTTTCGGCCTTTTGGGCCCCAACGGTGCCGGCAAAACAACCGTACTACGAATTCTAAGCACGGTGCTTTCACCCACTGCGGGCGTTGCCAATGTCGCCGGCCATGACGTTGTCACCGATCCCGCCGCGGTTCGTCGCAACATTGGTTTCGTCAGCAACAACACCGCGATTTATGATCGCATGACCGCCTGGGAAATGGTGGAGTACTTTGGCCGACTTCATGGCATGAATGCCGCCCATCTAAGAGAGCGTTTAGAAACGCTCTTCACACAGCTTCGCATGAACGACTTCCGTGATGTGCCCGGTGCGAAAATGTCTACCGGCATGAAACAGAAAGTCTCGATTGCCCGCGCGATGGTACACGACCCTCCCGTGCTGATCTTTGACGAAGCAACCCTTGGGCTAGATGTTCTGGTCGCGCGAAATTTGCTGGCTGTGATCCGTTCACTGCGAGACGCCGGCAAATGCTTAATTTTCTCGACTCACATCATGAGCGAAGTCGAAAGACTTTGTGATCGCACGGCCATCATGCATCGAGGCCGAATCCTTGATACCGGCACGCTCGAAGAACTCCGCGAGCGTCACGACGAGCAAGATTTCGAGGAACTCTTCTTCGGGTTGCTGAGCCGTCACGAACACGCTGACTGCGAAGCACTCCAGTCGCACCCAGACGGGTTACTGCCTGTCGATTTCACGAACAACGTTACCAGTTCGGAGGTGGCACAATGAGCGATCACCTACCTCAAACATCGCAGCAGAAACGAGCAGCGGCCAAGAAAGCCGGTCGCCCGCGACTGTCCTCCATCTGGTTGATCTACGCACGCGAAATGCGTGACCAACTGCGTGACCGACGAACACTTTTTACGATCGCAATCCTGCCAATTCTGCTGTATCCCTTGGTTGGAATGCTGCTGCTGCAAATTGCTCAGTTCACACGTCAACACCCGACATCAGTCGTCGTCGTGGGCACCGAGTTCCTAACCGACGTCCCGCCGCTGTTGGACGGCGAGCATTTCGCAGAAGGCCTTACCGATAATCATGATCGGCTGGAGCTGATGCACTACCGCTGGAGCGACATTGCTGAACACAGCAATGTGGCCGAAGAAACGGCGGCATGGGTGAAGAATGGCAGCTTTGACTTGGTTCTGACGGTGCCGCCCGCTTTCGCTGACGTGTCCAAGCGAGGCGTTGACGAAGAAGCGAAGGTTCGCCTGCTGTACAACGTCGCTTCGGATCAATCGATGGTCGCACGTGACCGTGTGATGGGCGTGCTGACAACTTGGCGAGGAGATTGGATCAAAGATCGACTTGCCTCTTCCGGTGTCGATATGGCGATGCTGGATCCGTTCAAACTTGACGACGTTGATATCGCGCCGGAGCGAACACGCGAGGCCGCGTTTTGGAGCAAGCTACTGCCGTTCATCATGCTCGTTTGGGCAATGACCGGTGCCTTTTATCCCGCCATCGACCTGGTCGCCGGCGAGAAAGAACGTGGCACACTGGAGACTCTCCTTTGCAGTCCCGCGCTGCGAGGCGAGATCGTCTGGGGAAAGCTCGGTGCCGTCACCACTTTCAGCATGCTCACGGCAGTCCTGAATGCTGGCAGCATGTTGGTTACCAGCACATTCGTTTTTGGGCAAATCGGTTTGGGCGGAGCCAGCGCCGCGATGGGGTCGCCGCCATTGGTTCCTATGCTCTGGTTGCTCGTAGCGCTCGTACCGCTTTCGGCGCTCTTCAGCGCACTCGCATTGGCAGTTGCCGCGATGGCGCGCAGCAGCAAAGAGGGCCAGTACTACTTGATGCCGCTGATGATGGTCACATTGCCATTGGTTCTGCTGCCGATGCTGCCAGGCACGAACCTTAGCGTCGGCACCAGCCTGATTCCTGTCACGGGCATGTTCCTGCTGGTGCGTTCTCTGGTCGAAGGCCAGTACGCAACCGCGATGATGTACGTCCCGATGGTCGTCTTCATCACTAGCCTGTGCTTGTGGTTAGCGACCCGCTGGGCACGTAGCCAATTTGAAGACGAATCGGTTTTGTTTGGCGGCGGCGATCAATGGGAACTCAGCATGTGGGTTCGTCACTTGTGGCGAGATCGACAAACCGCAGCGACTCCCGCCCAAGCGTTCGCGTGCGGTGCCATCATCCTGGTGACGCTGTTCTTTGGAAAACTGGCGGTCACGGAAGTCCCGACCAATTTTGTCGGCATTGCCAAGCTTGTTTGCTTGCCGCAAGTGGCGATGATTTTGTTCCCCGCCATCATCATGGCCTTAGTTTTGACAACTTCCGTTCGCAAAAGCCTGCGAATTCGCATGCCCCACTGGACCGTGATGCCGCTTTCGGTGGTCGTGGGCCTCACGCTTCACCCCGCCTACACGCTGCTGGCAAAATCGGTCAGTTACGCTTACCCGATCAGCGAAGACGCCGCCTTGGCGATGCAGCCTTTCGTTCAGCAAATCACGGACGCGCCGTGGATTTCTATCATCTTGCTCATGGCGCTCGTGCCAGCGATTTGCGAAGAACTTGCGTATCGCGGATTCATCTTCGGCGGGCTGGTTCGCCAAAACGGACAGTTTCGTGCCGTGGTCGTTACCTCGATCATGTTCGGCATTTCACACGGCATCGTTCAGCAGTCGATCTGTGCAACATTCATGGGTTTGATGCTTGGCTGGGTTGCCTTGCGAACAGGCAGCGTTCTGCCGGGTATCCTGATCCACTTCACCAACAATGCGATGTCCGTCTCGATGGACCGGATTTTAAACAGCGGTTGGCAAGGATCAGAATGGTTGATGCATACGACCGAAGCCGGGCCTGAGTACCGTCCGATTTGGATCATCATCAGCACATTGATGGCCGCGTCGTGCTTGCTGTACATCGCCTCGCTGAAGCCAGCGGTCAACGAAGCGGACGCAGATTTGGTCGAACCCGATCAAGAGTACATCGACCCAACCAAATCGCTGGCTATCGGCGTTTCCTAGTTGGCAGAACGGTGTTGCTTGAAAGTTAGCGAGCCCAGAGCCTTGGCTATGGAGTGATGTAGCGGGACTTGATGTCGTCGTAGCCGCCCGCGTTTTCGACATTGGTAAATCCCAGTTCTTCAAGCGTCTCCTTGGCTTTACCTGCACGACCGCCCGCAGCACAGTAAACGACGATTTTGGCTGACTTATCGTCAGTAGCTTCGGCGATTCGCTGCGCGATCTCCGTATGAGGAATGTGAGACGCGTGTTCGACGTGCCCCGTGTCCCACTCCTCCTTGCTGCGAACGTCGATCACGATGTCACGTGGCGAATCTGGCGAGCTGTCACTGTCAGATACGCCGGCGGGCACTGATTCGGAGACAAGATCGCCGCTTGGCTCAGAGACCTGCTTGCTCTCGGGCTCATTGCTGCACCCAGCTAATGTGAGACAGATGATTAACAAGGCGAATTTGTAAAGCACTGAACTTTTTCTCCAACTGAAAAACGCCCTGGACGGGGCAGATCGAAGTAACCGTTTGGTGCAACTGAATCCGAAGTTGAACTCACGAAGCAATCTAAATTGAAACAGGGCCACTTTCCAGACTTGCTGCAAAACGGTTTTCAGTCACGCTGCAAAACTGAAAACATCTTGGTTTGATTCAATCTACCGCTTGATTGCTGCCGAACAAACATGATCTTGACGAACCTATGCGACGCAAAAAGCGTCTAAATCGGCTGCGATGAGACTGTTTAAGGAGAAATCCATCGAAAATGGTCAAAGGCACTTGCAAGCGTTAGGGCTGGCCCCTATCTTTCGCCCCTCGCTGATGCGAAGCGTCGAACATTTACTTGTTTGACGGCCAGCGAGACGGCAAGCTTCGGTTTAGAAAGTTCAAACTTTCTCAACTGACCCGCTTGACGAAAGTTCGTGTGGCTCCTAACTTACTGGACCACTCGAGACAAGCCCGCAACGGTTTGTTTCGACATTGATATTTGACAATTTGGTGATGAAACTCTGTTGAGTTCAGATTTGTGCGAGGTTGCTGTTTGGTTGCATATTTCAGTTCTTCGGAACTGGCATGCAGCACAAAACTAAATGGCGAATCGCTGTGACGGTTTACCGACCGTCACGGAGCAGAATCAGCTTTCGGTTTAAATTTGCTTTCTCCCGGTTGGCTTCTACTTTCGAGTGGTTGTCTTCTGGTGAATCAATACAAAATTGAAGGGTTTGATCCTGGCTCAGAATGAACGTTGGCGGCGTGGATTAGGCATGCAAGTCGTACGAGAAGAAACCTTAGCTTGCTTTGGTTTCGGACAGTGGCGAAAGGGAGAGTAACGTGTGGTTACTTGCCCCCGAGTTCGGGATAGCGTTGGGAAACTGGCGGTAATACCGAATAATATCTTTGGATCAAAGGTGTGATTCCGCTCGGGGATAGGACCGCATACTATTAGCTTGTTGGTGAGGTAACGGCTCACCAAGGCTGCGATGGTTACCGGGTGTGAGAGCATGGCCCGGCTCACTGGGACTGAGACACTGCCCAGACACCTACGGGTGGCTGCAGTCGAGAATCTTTGGCAATGGGCGAAAGCCTGACCAAGCGACGCCGCGTGCGGGATGAAGGCCTTCGGGTTGTAAACCGCTGTCAGTTTGGAGGAATGGAGTGTGAAGAGCACTTCTTGACCGATATTCAGAGGAAGGACGGGCTAAGTTCGTGCCAGCAGCCGCGGTAAGACGAACCGTCCAAACGTTATTCGGTATCACTGGGCTTAAAGCGTGCGTAGGCGGCTTGGTAGGTGAGATGTGAAAGCCCACGGCTCAACCGTGGAATTGCGTTTCAAACCCCCAAGCTCGAGGAAGATAGGGGTGATGGGAACTTATGGTGGAGCGGTGAAATGCGTTGATATCATAGGGAACACCGGTGGCGAAGGCGCATCACTGGATCTTTTCTGACGCTGAGGCACGAAAGCTAGGGTAGCGAACGGGATTAGATACCCCGGTAGTCCTAGCTGTAAAC
>CAYUGI010000228.1:5829-11219 GCA_964444105.1 uncultured Pirellulaceae bacterium | reverse complement strand
GAACGCAATTGCTTCTGCGGTGGCTACGGTAATCACTTTTCTGCTGCTCTCATTCGTCCCCACGAATGACTCCGCTCCAGCGACTGAAGCGGTTGAGGAATCGGCGCCTATTGTCATCAAACGCTCTGTCCCAGAAAGTCAGCTTAGCGACACGACGCCACGATCGACCGTCGCCATCAAGACGCCTGAGATCAAAACTATGACCAAACCTATGGTTTCAGCTCCGCCGCAGAAGTCCGTGACCGCAAAAGTCGGAACGAAAACACGTTCACCCCAGCCCCGGGCAAGATCGGCGGCTTCAAATCGGTCACAGACAACGAAAACCAAGCCTAAGATGAGCGCGGCGGAAGCTGATCGTGCCGCGGCAGAGTTCATGGGCGCACTATTGGGCGCAGCGATGGAACAAGAACGGCGCGAGCAGAGCGATCCTCGGTATCAAAGATTCAAGCAATCTCTTGAGCGTGCACGAGTTTGCCCTCGGTGTAACGGTGCTGGTAGCTATCGATATGTCGATGGAAAAGGCGTGCTGCAAGTTCGATCGTGTCCCAGTTGTACGATTCCGGGGCGATCGTTCTAGTAGCAGCTAAATTGACGTCGAAAACACGGCATATTACTTGAGGGAAGTCCTAGCCATCTGACGCGACGGTGTTTTTCTAAACTAGCGACCGAAACGCGTCATATGAGATGAGGGAAATCTACCAGCATCCTCAGTTTGTTTAACCAATTGACCTTGAAAGGAGGTGCCTATCGCTTACCTGTTCATGGTGGCTCTCAGCTTCGCACTGCTTGTTGCGGTGCTCAGCTTGGCTCGAGAACGCCGCTTGCGCGTGGGCCTGCAAGCCATTCTGAATCGCATCCTAAAACAATGGAGGCAACATGCCACAACCGATCCTGGTCGTAGTCGCGGCCGTCGTCGTTCTCGTTATCGCGGGATGTCGAAACGACGAAAACAAACGACTGGCCGAACAGGTCGAAAGGAATCTTGAGCGGCAATCGGCGCAGGAATTGCGAAATGCCGAACTTCATCGCGAGGTTGCCGAAGGAACCAAGCGTCTTGTTGAAGCAGACGCCGCCGCTCGCCAGGAAATAGTTGCTCTGCATCGCGACGTTCAGTCGGAGCGATCTGAACTCGGCCGGCAACGGGACTTGCTTGAACTTGACCGCCGCGATGTCGCCAACGCCAGAAATCGTGAACCAGTAATTGCCGAAGCGATCCAAGCAGTTGGCTTGATGCTCGCATGTGCCGTTCCGCTATTGATCGCTTGGCAAGTTCTACGCCGCAGTGATGCAGGTGATGAGAATGCTGCAATGGCCGAACTCTTGGTTGAAGAACTCAGCTCGCCAAACCTGATCCTTCCGCACGCCCGATCGGTATCTGCCGAGTTGGACAAAACGCCGCGAATCAGAAGCCAGGCCTCAGGCAGTAGCAAGCCCATCTAGTTCATCCCACGCCTTAACAAAGGAGAAACAGTGTCACGCATCTTCACTAACAAGCAGCCACCGCAGGAGAACACAAAGCTTGGACTATCGATCAAGGTTGTGTCAGACACACAGCGTGAAAGAAAAGAGTAACCAAGAGCTGCTGGCGATCGTGCTGCGAAGACAACATGAGCGAGTTGCAGATAAAGGCTTCGGTGAAATCGTTCAATCGGGGCAAGCCGAGCTCGGACTGACAAAGCTAGCCTACGACCAGCTCATGGCTGGAATCGAATTGGGCAAGCGAGCAGCCGAGCCGAAGGCAAACTACAACGTAAAGATCAGCTCTACACAGGCCGCGACAGATTTCTGCAAAGCTCATTTTGCAAGACTCATTGCGGAGGGGCTTCAAGAAGAATTTCACATCGTCACGCTTGATACCAAGCACAGGATGATCAATTCACACTTGATCACAGTTGGGACACTTGACGCGTCATTGGTGCATCCAAGAGAAGTGTTTCGTCCAGCAATCAAGGATGCTTCTAGCGCGATCTTGTGCGTACACAACCATCCTTCCGGCGATCCAACGCCAAGTCGTGAGGACCGTCAAGTAACCGATCAGCTGACAGATGTCGGTAAGACGATTGGCATTTCGGTTCTCGACCACATCGTTGTCGCCAAAGAAGGTTGCGTGAGCCTTCGTGAATTCACGTCCTGAATCGGATTTTTCTAAGCACGCAAAATACGTCATTCGATCGAACCAGTTCGCTCGAATCCTAATTCCATGCAACCCACAAGCAGTTAGCCGACAGCTAACCGTTCAATCCAAACCGTTTTTCACGAAGCCCCGTTCGTTTGACGCAAGTCGAGCGTGCGGGGCTTTTTCGTTTCCTCCCACATGGGAATTTCACTCATGAATCAAAACGAGCTTAATCGTGCCGTAGCCAAAGCGACCGGAGAATCAGTTTCTTCAATTAAACGCCTCGGCTTTCTACTTGCACACCCATCTCAGCCGATCCCAGATCCAACCGACCCTGTACTCGGCCCCCGGGTCATAGATTGGGACGACTTTGAGATTTTTCAAAAGGAAGCGGATGAAGGCAGCTTCGCCCCCGAAGCCGCACTGTGCTAATTCGATGAAACGCAATTGGCATACAACAAAATCGATCGCAACGAGCCGCCGCTTTCCGGTCCGAGGAAGGCGGCGGCTTCGTTTTCCCAAGCGAAACAAACGCAAACCCCCAGGAAGAAAACATGAAAGTTCTACTTATCTCGAATGACGCTGGCGGATTCGCCCACAACGTTGAAGTGCCCAGTGAAACAACCGTTGTGCAAATGTTTGAACGCCATATCGGGACATTCAGCGCCAGCAATTACCTGATTCGAGTCAACCGCCAACCAGCGACCGCGGATCAAACGCTGTGCGATGGCGATCGTGTCAGCTTTACCCCATTGAAGATCGAAGGTGCGTCGTGAAACGTTCGTCCTACGATCAAGAGAAATGCGACTTCCGCGCTGCCGTGCAGATCGCAGCAGCCTTGAAAGATCAATCCCTACCAGATATCGAGCTGGCTCCGCTGCAACAATCGCTCACCGCGATTGCAAAATATCGAAAACGTCTCTCGCTATGTGGCGAGCGAGGTTGGTTCCGCGGCAGCCACGATTCGGCCGACCGAATGCACAGTGCTGCCAGCACTCTCAGTCGGAAAGCAAAAATGATGGCCGACGAAATACACGCCTGGAGCACCAAGCCTAAGCAAATCTCTGCGTCGTTGATCTACTGCGAGCTGGCCGCAATCCGAAAGGAATTCGCTGTTGTTGAAATCGATCTCGCAGGGAAGCGAATCGTGGTTGAAACCGACGACATCGTGCTCGACGACGTCTTTCTCGGGCAGTTTCAGATTTGCTTGAAGTGGAAACACATACAGCAATCCAGTCCGTACGAAGTGACCAGCCCCAATACGGACTACGCCAGCAGTTCCGACGGCACGACACACCCACACGTGCAGAGCGAGAAACTTTGTGAAGGAGAAGGAGCCACAGTGATTTCTCGCGCCCTCAAAGAAGGTCGCCTATTCGATTTCTTTACCGTCGTCGATCGCATCTTAAAGACCTACAACCCGGACAGCGCCTACACATCGCTTGAAGACTGGGATGGTCAAAGCTGTCGTGATTGCGGTGATCAGGTGAATTCCGAAGACACGTACGCCTGCACCAAATGCGAAAACGAAATCTGCACCGACTGTAGCTCTGCCTGTGACAGCTGTTCAGATCGCTTTTGCAGTGATTGCATTTCGACCTGTGAATGCTGTGAAAGTGACTTGTGTCGCTACTGCCAAGAATTGTGCGCTGGGTGCGATTCCTATTTTTGTTCTTCATGCCTTACTGATGGAATATGTGATGATTGCGCTGACGAAAACAACCAAGCACCGGAAACACAAATCGACCCAACGGCCGCGTCGCTCGCTTCGGTTCACACCCTACGCGATGGCAAAACTGCTATACCTGCGTGACATAGGTCCGACCGAAGTTGGTGGTTTCGGGATCTCGAATGCGGAAGAACTGCTACTGATCGAAGACATCCAACTTGTCGAACAGATCTGTACGGCGGTATCGGTCGAGTTTAATGACGATAGCGTGGCAGACTACTTTGACCGACAAGTTGACGCGGGCCGACAGCCAGAGCAATTTGCACGAGTGTGGATTCACACGCATCCTGGGGCATCGCCATCGCCCAGCAGCACCGACGAAGAAACGTTCCAGCGAGTCTTTGGCGGAGTGGACTGGGCAGTGATGCACATCCTGGCCGAGGGAGGAAACACCTACACCCACGCAAGATACAATGTTGGGCCAGGGACGCAGCGACGACTTCGTTGCGGCATCGACTACAGCCACCAGTTCCCTGCGGCCAATCACGATGAATGGTTCGCTGATTATTGTCAGAACGTCACAATTGACGAGCCATTTTCTGCTGTTGGCCGTTGCGAAACGGATTTCGAGCTGGAAGATTGGTGGGAGCGATCGCCCTCAACACAAACGGGCGTCAATCAATTGGAGTGTCGTTCATGAACGCAACTTCGACGCGATTTGATCGGCAAAGTGAACTGGTACCCGCAGATCGATTGGGCAAAGTCTCAGCAACCGTGATTGGAGTCGGCGCGATCGGCCGCCAAGTCGCATTACAATTGGCTGCGATCGGCACCCCTCGAATTCAGTTGATCGACTTCGATCACGTTGATTTGTCCAACACGACAACTCAAGGCTATCGAAGCAGCGAGATCGGTCAACCAAAAACAATGGCCTGTGCCGCAGCGATTCGTGAAATCGACCAGGCAGTCGACGTCACACAAATCGAAGATCGATTTCGTCCACGGCATCCAATCGGAAACGCTGTTTTCTGCTGTGTGGATTCGATCGAGGCACGCACCGCAATTTGGAAGTCCATTAAAGGAAAGACAGCCTTCTGGTGTGACGGGCGAATGCTAGGCGAAGTCCTGAGAATCCTGGTCGCAACCAACCAACAATCGTCCGATCCCTACACCACATCGCTATTCTCAGCAACGGAAGCCCAGCAAGGCAGCTGCACATCCCGCAGCACGATCTACGCCGCAAGCATCGCGGCAGGAATGATGATTCACCAATTCACACGTTGGCTCCGCGACCTACCGATCGACTGCGACGCCAGCATCAACCTGCTAACAAGCGAATGGTCCATCCACTAACCAACCACAAGTAGCTCCAACGGAAAATCTGCGAGAGGTACAACGGCTTTCAACAAGGCATGGTGCCATCCGCAAAACCCAGGGAGACATTATGGACGGACTGTTCACCTGGATCATCATCGGCTACGCAGCATGGTGGTTCTACAAACAAGGCAAGCACACCGGCAGCCGAAAAGGCTACAACGCCGGCCGCTCACGCCAGCATCGATCAAGCCGCCGCCGTCGCTAAAACAGAACGCCGGGGCCCCCCTA
>CAYUGI010000228.1:3662-5819 GCA_964444105.1 uncultured Pirellulaceae bacterium | reverse complement strand
CCGCCCCGAAGGGCGGCCCGGCGTTTCTTTTATTTAGCTATTACCCTGCCCATTTTTTCATTAAGCCCATGGGACAAGTCATAAGAGTGCTCCTTGACTTGACCAGAATCGAGGCCAAACGACTCAGCCGCCGCGACAACCCACATGATTGTATTCGTGATTGCAAGGATTAGGGTTGCGAGTATCGCTCCCCTTGAGTCAAACAGAAAACGATCACCTGTTTCGTTATTCGCCAGCAAACATTTTATGCTGGGCGTCCCCACCACTGATGAGGTAGGCGGTTAAGTCAAGGATTTCATCTTTGGTCATTCGATTGAACAAGCCGGTCGGCATGGGCGAAATCTTGGAAACGACAAGCTGTTCGATCGTGTTGCGATTAATCGTCACTCTTTGGTTTGGGTCGGTCAGGTCCGTGTTCAACACGATTGCATCGCCATCTTTCTTGACTCCGAGATTGACGATCACGCCCGTGTAAATCTGCCCATCGTCAGTGAGGACCTTCACAGACGAGAACTGATCGTTGATGACTTTGCTGGGATTAACGACCTGATCAAGAAGATCGCGTACTGAGTAGCGTCGACCGGACGTCGTTAGATCCGGCCCGGTCATGCCTCCTTGGTTTTGAAATCGGTGACAGGCGTAGCAACCGGCGGCGGCAAACATTTTACGCCCGTTGGCGAAGTTGCGATGTTTGAGCTCCGTGCTGGCGGCTTGAGTAAGTTCGTCAAGCGACCATTGGTTTTCGGCACGTCCAGCGAAGATCTCTCCGAGGTTCTCGAGTGCGGACTTCTTCACCGGTTTTTTCGCAAGGATCTCTTTCAGCGAATTTTTTTCGGATTTGGTGAGGGATTTGACCGCATCATCACGGATGAACTGGATGAACTTTTCAAAACTGGCTCCCCCTCGGTAATTTGCGGCTTTCAAAAACCACTCGAAGTAGCGAGTTCTTAGCTCTACGGTCCAGCCGGACTTGAGCATCCGTATCGATCGGGCATATTGGACTTGCTCTTCCTGAGTCGGGGCAGCCTCGATCATCGCCATCGCTTTCTCGGCAACGGTTGGCGACTCGAGCCATGCAAGCGTCTCGCAGAGAAGCCAATTCAATTCGGCGGACTCGGAAGGGAAAAGTGGATCGATTGCTTGGGTCAACTTCCGAACGGTTGCATCGTTGGGCTTTCCAAATCGATTCAAGATGATTTGCAATGTGCGTTGCAACGCAAGTTGGCCGGTCGCATCAAGCTTTTTCAAATCAATTTGCAGCACGGCGTTCAGCAGTTTGCCGCGCATTGCCGTATCGACAGGAGGCGTGGAATCGTCGCGGTGTTGCGGACAGACGCCCGCCACGCGTGCGAGCGCCAGCAACGCTTCGATCTGCGTTTTCGGATCGGTTTCCGTCAGTGCTCTCTTGGCCCATGTTTCGACTGGCTGATGTTCGATTGCCGTTCGTGCGGCAGACTGAATAAAACGATCATCATGGGAAAGGTGTGGCCAAGCGGCATCGACCGCCTTGGGATCTTGAAGGCCATGAAACGCTTCCAGCTTGTGACGCAAACTTCTCGCCATAGCGGAACTCGTCAAGAGTTTCGGTTCCTCAGCATCGCCGACAGTCTTGACGACTTCCGCTACGGATTCTTCACCGATGTACGTGACTCGATACAAACCCGATTGCACTTTTCGTCCCCCGATCGTGAAGTACATCGCTCCGTCGCCCGGATGAATGATCGCATCGGTAATCGGCAACGGCGCGCCCGTGACAAACTCCTCTTTGGTTGCCTTGTAGCTTGAACCCTCGGGCTTCAAGTGAACTGCGTAAAGTTTGCCCCAACTCCAGTCGAGTGCGTACAACGCGTCTTGATACTTCGCAGGAAACTTCGCGCCGTACCCAAACGTCACTCCCGTCGGCGATCCTGGGCCAATGTCGAGAACGGCGGGTAGATTGTCGGCGTAAAAGGGAGGTCGTTTTCCGGCACCATTGCGCCAGCCGAATTCGGCTCCACTGGTCACGTGATTAATGCGTGTTGGACGATACCACGGCGTATTGAAGTCGTACTCCATGTCGGCATCGTACGTGAACAATTCGCCGTCGCGATTGAAAGCGGCGTCAAAGATATTGCGAAACCCATTCGCGTAAGCTTCAAAGTTCTTTCCGTCCGGATC
>CAYUGI010000228.1:0-3562 GCA_964444105.1 uncultured Pirellulaceae bacterium | reverse complement strand
TCAAGATTGTCGTCGCCATCGCTGTCGGTCACCCGATACAGTCCAGCCTGCATCTTGTTCTCGTAATCATTGACCGCCACATACAGCGCATCGAAAGCCCAAACCATCCCGTTCGCCGCTCGAATATCCGCTGGAACGCTTTGCACGTCGGAAGCCGTCAACGTTGCTCCAGGTTTCGGCGGCGTGATTCGATAGAGTCCACCAAACTGATCGCTGACCAACAATCGACCTTTGTTGTCCGTGCAGAGATTCACCCAAGATCCCTGCGTATCGCCAGGCACTGAGTACAGCAGTTCGACTTTGAAGCCCTTGGCCGCTTTGATGCGGTCAATTGGAGTCGCATGATTTCCGACATTTTCAGCACCGGCGATGCTTGCGATTGCAACAGACAAGAGCAGCGTTGTAAATAGTTTGAACGATTTCACGACGGTTGTACTGCTTGGAGGTTGGGAGTTTTCGAGCGGAGAGGAAGCAGGACTTGGCCAGTCACTCTTCGCATTTCCACAGACGCACGGAATCAAAAATGATCTGGCAATCTGGGCCGCCCTTGAACGTGAACCTGGGCCCGTGTTTGTCTTTCTCGTTGACGATGGTGACCTTTTCATGTTCGTAGGTCTCACCGTGTCCGTTGACGCTGACTCGGATCTTTCCAAGTTTGTATTCGAGGATCAGATCAACCCATTCGCCAAGTTTCATTTTGGATTCGGGCTCGCTGAAAGCTGGGCCATCACTGGGCAACTTGATTCGATGACCGCCACCTTCAAGGTAACCGAGAACAATCATATGGTGACCAATCTGAAAACTTGGCCGGCCCGGTGATAGTTCTTTCTTGTCGAACTTGTATCGCAAGTGACATACAAATTTATCGGGAATCCGATTCAGATGTACGACCGGTTCCAATCCAAGATGATGATCACGCTTCAGCGCTTTCATCGCCTCTTCCTTTGATTTGAATTTCTGCGACACGATCAGTTTGCCATCAGCGATTTGCTTGTCTTTCGTCGGTGTACCCCAACGCTCGCGGTTGATCTCACCATCAAAATCGTCGGAGTAAACGAGCGTGCCGTTCTTGAAAAGTTCTGACTTGAAAGCCGGCGGATCGGCGGCACAAGCATCGGAGGTGTAAAGACAAAGCAACGCATTGCAGATCGCGGTCGCGGATACCTTGGTTAAGTAATTCATGGGTGAGATGTCCTGGAATCAGCGGAAGTGGCCGGTGGGAACCGGCCCTACGTTTGATGTGCTTCCACTGGCGGTTGGATTCAACGTGAAAAATCAGCATTTTGCGTGAAACGTGGCAAGGCGCTACGGCAACACAGGTAACCCGACGCGTTAGAACATTTTTCACGGATCGTCGTAAGTCGTTATTTTTTGTCGTTTGAGTGCGTTGATAATGAGCTTTGCTTGCACCGATCTTTTGACTCTTCGGTAGGTTCGCACCCACGCTGGGAGCTGGCTCAACCCGCCTCCCCAGCTTGTGAGATTGCCGAAGAAACGTTCGATACTTTCTCTCTGAGCGAACAGATCATTGGCAAAATCAGGCGACGGATTTTCAACAAGTGCGACACATCGTAGTCGTCCTTGCGTTTGCTTTCGGTGACCGAACCCTCGGCCCGCCCCACAACGACGACGTGCCACAAGTTGCAAATTGCCACGATCATCACAGACTTGGTGAAGCTTATTGGAATCGTAGTTTGAATCCGCCACTATGTATCCATTGACTGTCGTCGCCTTGAGCATCCGTCTTGCCATGACGCGTTCGTCTTTGTTCATTGGTGCGATTCTCCACTGTGCGACTTCCCCGTTTTTTCCAGTGATTGCGTGCAATTTGTAGCCCTTGGCCTTACAACCCGCAGCGCGGCCATAGCCTGATTGTTTGTCTTTTGAGCAGCCGCCAATCGGCAATGACTTGCCATCCATTGCCCAACACAATTGCATCTCAGGTCCGGGCTTCAAAACGAGATCTTCCACCTTCTCAAGTAAGTTACGAACTTTGGTCGTCCGCAAGCGTCGACTCATCGTTGCATCCGATGGTAGGCCATCTTGCCACTGTCCCGCGGGCCAATTGCACAGACGGCAAGCCCAAGTGACAGGTCGATCGTGAACCACTGACCAAAACCAAACGCTAGCGATTTCAAAGTCGCTGTATCCGTAACACGATCGAATTCTTCCATTGCAAGCATCCACCAACACCGCAACAATCTTCCTCCAGAGTTGGCGTTCCATCGCATCCCTTCGTCTGTGTGGTTACAAACATTGGGATATAGGGCGCCAACTCCTTTTCTATCAATAACTTATCCTGATCTGTGAAAAATGTTCTCACGCTTCGGGTTACCTTGAAAATCCATACCTACTCATACTCTGGGATCTTCGCGTCTTTCTCGATGCGTTTGTTCTGCCAGTAGACGTAGCCGTCCTCTTTGAGTTCGACCAGCCGCGCGTTGCTGCCGGGGGCAGGCTTGGCCGGATTCTTCGGCAAGTGCTCCGCTAGCGATTTCTTGAGCGCTGCGTGCTCAGGCTGGCTTGCGAGGTTCGTGTACTCATCCGGGTCGGCCTGCATGTCATACAGTTCCTCGGAGCCGTCGGCGTAGCGAATGTAGCGATGCGTTTCCGTGCGAACCGCGTCGTTGCCGGGACCATGTGAAGTGACCGCCGGTCGAGTGCGCGGTGCATCGGCATCATTGAGCTGCGGCGCGAGACTCAAGCCTTCCAGTCGATCAGGCACAGACTGCAAATCGCAAAGCTCGGCCAGCGTCGGATAAAGATCAAGAAGCTCGACCGGACGCCCGCAACGAGCCCCTTTGGCGATTCCCGGTCCGGAAAAGATCAGCGGTACGCGAGTCGATGGATCCCAGAGCGTGTTCTTGCCCGTGATCTCCTTCTCACCCAAATGGTAACCGTGGTCCGACCAAGCAACGACGATGGTATTGTCCTGCTGACCACTGGCCTTGAGCGCATCAAGGACACGGCCGACCTGGGCATCCATGAAACTGACACAAGCAAGATAGGCCTGCACCTTGCTCTTCAGCAGTCCATTCGCCTCGATGCTTTTCAGACGCGGTTCCGGCAGAGCCCAGTGGATGTACCAAGAAAAGCGCGGCGTATCCGCGCGGTCGTCGCGTCGAATGGGCGGCAGCACGATCGACTGCTCGGGATAAAGATCAAACCATTTCTGCGAGGCGTACAAAGGCACATGCGGCCGATAAAACCCGACTGCCATGAAGAATGGTCTCCTGTCTTTGGCTTCGTCTCCTGATTTCCCTTTGAGCGTTTCAACTGCCCACTCAGCCGTTTGGTAATCGCGCTGCTGAGCATCTTCTGACGGCCACGGTCCCCAGTCGAGTTTACTGGCATCGGCTGGAACGAATCGTTCTTTCGGTCGATTCCGTTTGGTCTTCCCCGCGCGACCGATGGTCTCGAACTCTCCTTGACCAGCATCTTTGTGATACACCTTGCCGCAAGTCGAAGTTGCATAACCGCTGGCCGCGAAAGCCTTCGGCATCGAAACATAATCCTTCAATTCCGACACCGTCCGAAAAGCAGGCTGCAGGCTATAGATCCC
>CAYUGI010000227.1:3679-11275 GCA_964444105.1 uncultured Pirellulaceae bacterium | reverse complement strand
TCATCCGGCAAAGGAAGTTCTCTGGGTGAGTCCAATCCAAACGAATAGAACCCCATTTCTTCGAAAGGACTCGGTACTTCGAAATCAACGCGGCGGATCTCGTGAGCAACTTGTTTGAGTCGTTTACGCCACAGTTTCTTCAGCTTAACCGTCGACAGCTTATCAAGGCTTTCGACGAACTGGCCCAAAGGATGATTCGAGCTGTAAGCCTTTTCGCGATCAGTAAGCGGGCCCTCCAGAGAAAGCGATGTGTCCCACGATCTATCAAACGTCAAGTTACGACTAAGGCACAGGAATCGGTAGACGACGTCCGCATCGTCTTCCTTATGTACAAAACGCAAGTACCATACTTTCGGATGGAAGCTACCGCCAAGCGGCGCTGTACATGGAAATATCGAGCCCTCTAGTTCGCTCAACAGTACTTGGTAAGCGCGAGGGACATGGATCTTTCCGGCCTGACAAAACAACGCTATTCGATCTGCATACTGTCGGACCGACCGAAGCAAAACGAGAGGGTCAACAATTGGCTTACCCGTTTCGTCCTGACAGTCTGAAAATGCAAACGCGACAGGTGCGGCCAGCATCGCATTCAGGTCGAGTGAATAGCTAGTCCCAACTGCAAAATCCAGCCGGTACTCCAGCGGCGGCTGGAGTGATTCAAGGAACAACCGGCGATCATTTGGACTAAGCAACGCTGGTCTCCCCGACGGCACCAATGCCCTCCAAGATGTCAGAAACAATGGTTCGAGCGCTGCGCCAACGCAAATCGAGTTGGTCTGCACCGGCTCGACCGCCCCAAAGTTCTAACGCGCGAACATTCGACAGTCGCGAAAGCTTGCGTTTGAGCTGGTGTTCTCTTTGCTCAACGAGAAGGCGGGCCGGCTGCTCATCCACGAATGACAGCTGATCGGCTTCCTGAATCAATACAATCCAGCTGGTAATGAATCTCTTGGCACGATGGCTGATTTTTGGGTTGCAGGAGTAAACAAATCGCCAAAATGCTTCAACATTCCAACCGATCAAATCACTCTCGCGAGCACAGACTACCTCCCACCAGTCTTCGATCTCCGTCCGGTAGTCCGCAACGAGCCCCTCTGCGCCACGCTTCTCCGCCAGCATTAGGTTGTAAAGCAGCTGCGAACCGTGCATCGCTTCCGAAAAGTTCTGGCCATTTTCGAGAATGGCCTTCAAATCGTCGCTCACTGCATTCTTCAAGTCCCAAGCCCAAGAAGTATTTATCTGTTGCGAGCCGCTAAGCAGGAACGCGAGCATTGACTCCGAACAATTCATCAGAATCTTCTCTCGCAAGTACTCTGCCTGCTCTGTCTTCAAATTTAATGTCTGGTTTTCAGGGAAATCCTCAGGAATCAGCGGTAGATTAACGTCCCAGTTCGCTGGGATTGATTCCGTTCGCGTCTCGCCGTCGAATTCGTCGGCGGAAGCGCTGTAGCCACGGCGTCGAATGTAGAAACTATCTAGTGCTTTGCGATACTCTGCCTCCGAACCATCAAACAGCCGAATCCCCCACTCTCTTAGGCCTTGCCAGTAAATGCTGCTAGGGAAACGCTGTAGTGTTTCTTTTGCTTGCCTGCCGATGAGTCCGTTTTGATCTTCGCATTCAAGCAACGCGTGTATCAGCTTGACTTCCAGCTTTCGAAGTCGCTTCTTCGCTTTCGCACTGGAAACATTCGACTCTTCAAGCGACCGAAATGCCCATGGAACGAACAAGAAGTACTTAGCACGCGTTTGAATCGTGCTTGTCCCAGGAAACAACTTGTCAGCGAATACATCTCTTACACTGCCCAGGCCAAGCTCATCTCGCGTCGACTTCTCGCGAAACAACGCGATTACGTCCGCCATCTTTTGGCGTTCATATTCGGAATAGTCGAGCCAGGTGAATGAAGACGGCATGTGAAGGATCAAATAACCTATTCTCAAGAATCAGTTGTGGGGAATATTGAACCGCTAGATTCCCTCAGCGTCCAGGTATGCTTCCGCACGTTTCAACGCGGCTTCGTCAATTCGTGTCGTACGATTTTGGTCCCCATGCGGTTGATCCGCTGCGGTCGTCGATCTATGGAAGAATCTTTGAAGAGCTTCCTCGGATGTATAGCGTCGCCCCCCAACCAGAATCGTCTCCAACTTCACGCCCCGGCTGCCACGAATTCTCCAGCGATGCACTGTTGACCGATTCACACCGGCACCGATGTGCTCTTGGCACCACTCGGACACCCCTGAAACCTTCAATAGACTTTCAGTCTTTACGTCAATCAATCTGGACGCCTTTCTATTCAGCCGATGCAACGATTGTCCGAAACGGCGACTTCATTATGTGCTTGCAACCAACTTCGTCATGGAGTCGTTCCGCGAGCATTTCGATCGCCATATCGTGGGGAAGGCATTCGTTGAATTTGAGTCCTGTTATTGCACGATCGTCAATGTTCGGGCGAAGTTGCTTGTCGGGAATCTTGCTTAGCTGCTTGATGCCGTTCTCGATTTCATTTGCCTTTACGTAGCTCTCGAATCGCATGCTAAAGCTGTCAAATCGCACCGAGGATCGCATGATCTGTGATAGCGCCCTTGATATAGATGCGTTGGCACCGAATCCACCAAAGGTCCACCAGCGGAATTCACCCGTGTCGACAATGTGTGTGTCGTCGAGGCTGCGGAGCCATGGGAAGTCCTCACGAGCCTCGGTAATTTCTTGGGTGACTCGTTGCGACCAATTTTGCCGATCGTCGTCGGTGCCGAGTATTTTCTTGATTGACTGGCACATGTGGAACCCAAGCCCGAGCCCCTCGCCCTGCCAACGAGTCTTACCCTTGGCGTCAGTTGGTTCAACGTAAGCGATCTTGCGTTGCCAATCGAGATTGGTGACCGCCCATGCACGACCTCCCAAGAGAAGTACGCGACGTCCCTCACGTTTGTCTACGAAGGCCATATCGTCAACGTAGCCAATCTCGCGACGGCCATGCCGAACGGAGAACAATGGTGGCGTCATGAATACAGTGAATAGTTCGAGGAAGTTGCGACGGCCGTACTCCTCCTCGCCTTTCTGCCCAAGCCACAATACTCCTTCATCGTCCCACATAATTTGCTTTTCAAGCATCCATTCAAGCAGTTGCGAGACGCGCTCCGCAGGCATTGATGAATAGCCAAGCACTCCACGTATACGGTCAAACCACTCATTGCGGCCGATCCCCTTCTCTTGCAGGCAAAGGGCCATGAGCTGTTGCGAAAGAATGTGGTAAGGCAGCGCAGGAGCTTCCACCGGCTCCACGAATCCGCTCTTCCAAAGATCAATCAGGGCGGCAGCCTGAATAAGTGTGGATGTCTTGGTTGCAAGAAAAAGGCAATTGCGTTTGCTGCCAGACCGGCGACCGGTACGGCCCATACGTTGCAGAAAGCTGGACACGGTTGCTGGCGAATCAATTTGGATTACGCGATCGAGGTCGCCGACATCAACTCCAAGCTCCAAAACGCTCGTGGCGACTATGACGCAGTCATTACCGGTCGAGAAAGCCTCTTCAGCTTGTTTGCGTTGATCGTGGCTGAGCGAGCTGTGAGTCACGAACGTGGTGACCTCGCGCATGCGAAGCTCGGCGCCAATCTTCTCGGCTCTCGCACGACTATCAACAAACACTAGTCGTTTTTCCCCGCGGTGCAGCCGAGAAATGACAAGCGACGCGTTCTCGATCGAGCCGACGTAGTCCAATTGCACATCCGCGTCGTCATGTCCCCCATCATCTGGTGGTAGATAGACTCCACGTTTGTTCGGGTTCGAACCGGCAACCCAGTCGACCATCTCCTTCGGATTGCCGACGGTCGCCGAAAGGCCAACACGTTGGATGTCTCGCTCTGCGACCTTCGTAATGCGCTCCAGCACGGAAAGTAGGTGCCATCCACGATCGTCGCCAGCGAATGCATGTATTTCATCGACGATCACCATGCGAAGATTACCGAACATCGAATTCTCATCGACGTTGGGCGAAATCAGCATGACTTCGAGAGACTCAGGCGTCGTGAGCAACAGATCGGGCGGTTCTCGAAGGATGCTTTTTCTGGCACCTTGTTTGACGTCGCCGTGCCACAGAGCGGCACGACGGCCAACCAACGAAAAGTACTTTTGAAGCCTGACATCGAGGTTGTTTAACAGTGCCTTGATTGGGCAGATGTAGAGAACACTCAGGCCTTCCCAATTCTCAGACAGCATTTTTGAAATCGTTGGAAAGCACGAAGCTTCCGTTTTTCCACCTGCCGTAGGTGCAAGAACGATCAAATTCTCACCATCGAGAATCCTGGGGATCACTGCATCTTGAAACGGACGCAGTTCGGTCCAACCAAGACTGTTGATGATATGGTGCTGGAGCGCGGGGTGAAGTAGGTCGAACGACATGCTAACTCCTAGATATCGAGTTCAATGTCATCGACATTGTCGGCAGACAGTTTGGCACGCTCGGCCTTCGTCATTTCTGATGAATCGACCGTCAGCTTGTAGTCTTTCCTTGGGTCGAAATCCTCGAACTGGTCGATTCGATCCAATACGTCTGCTACTAACTTCTTAAGGAACAATCGAGGGGCAATTCCGACTTTGCCACCCATCTTGCCAGTCATTGCCTTGGCCAGCGTCTCGATATAGGCATCATCGGCCAGTTGCCTTATCCTGTCGGCCGATTCGCAATCCGATGCGAACAAATCGCGAACCTTCGTTCCCACTTCGACTAGCTTCTCATGGTCAAAGTTCGCCAAGCGGAGCTGAACAGCTCTGGGATTATCGAACTTCGCGTCGGTTGTGAAATCAACATGCATGCGTTGCGCTAAGGGTTCGAGCCGCTGAATCCCTTGCGGACCGTCGTAGAAAGCAGGGGTACCCGTGATAACCACGAACAGATTGGGAAATCGACCGCCGTCAACGTCATCAACAAGCTGACGAAGCGCGTTTAACCCCTTCTCTCTTACGTCAGACCGAACACGTTGAATTGTCTCGATCTCGTCGAGAACAAGCACCAGCCCCGAGTATCCAGAGTCTTTTAGGATCAGTAACAAGCCACGTAGAAAGCTGAGGGCCGCGAAGTGATCGACGTCACCTTTGATGCCCGCTTTGCGTTTGATTGTTGCTGCGATGTGAGGCTGACCGGCCAGCCAACCGGCTAGTCCTTCCGCCGTGGCATGATCGTTCTCTCGCTGTGCGGCCCGATACGTTCGAAGTGCTGCGGCAAACTGAGGCGTAGCGCGCGTGATTTCCACGAGTCTTTGTTCGAGCAATTCGTCGGTCTTACGTGCCAGCGCATCCTGATCGTTGGCGTCTACGTTGCCTTCAGCCAGGATGTCTTCTTCGAGACCGTAAAACCAACCATCCAACACGGATCGGAATGCGCCGAGAAAACAATCGGCCGTTGAAAGTTGCTCCATCGCCCGGCGGTAAACGGTTTCCAGTTTATGTAGAGGCGTCTCTGTCTCGGAGATTTGCACCTCCGCAGTCGCGAAACCTAGCTGCTTTGCTCTTTCCTGTACCCACCGTCCAAAGAACGTCTTGCCGCAGCCGTATTCCCCACGCACCGCCTTAAAGGTTGCGCTGCCTTCTAGCACGGTTTGAAGCTCTTCACCCATTGCATCTTGAAATTTATTCAGGCCAACCGCGAGGAAATCCAAGCCGCGCTGTGGCACCGTCCCTTTGCGTAGGGCGGCGATGATCTCTCGACGTTTTTCCGGGCTGACGTTCACGATACGATTTGGTTCCGCTTGTGTAGTTTAAGTAAGGTCGAATTGACGTTTCAGCTTGTCGATCTGAAGCTCAACCTTGTTTTCATTTCTATCCAGGTCAATTAGGTCGTAGCCATCGACATTCAGCATTCGCTTCAGCTTTGAAACCAATCCATCAAGTCGAGCGGCTGGTAAGTGTGCCGCTTTGGCAAACGCGGCTGGTGTCATTATGCCGCCGTTCTGATCGAGTACCGTAAGACACGCTCGAACCAATGTGTCATCCGGCGCATGGCGTCGAACTAGCTTCTTCTTCGCCTGGTACGCATCTGACGTTAGTAACTCGGTAATCCAAGTCGCCTCTTCAGTTTCCGACTTTGCTGGCTCGACCACCTCTACAAACAGACGTTGTTGCCCGGTCTGATCGACGAGCGTTTTCGGTGTTCGTTTAACCTTTATGACGCTCTCGCCATCGACAATTTCGTCGGGCGATGGTGACCACCAGTCTGGTTTCGAGTACTGAGATTCCGAAACTCCGGTTACATCGCTACTGCGGTGCACGAGAAGCGTAAACGGGCAGAGCATTTCTTGGGGCGTTGCTCCGCCGTGGTAACCATGCTGCTTTCGTTTGTAGTGAATCGTCTCAGACCATGGCACGATGATTCCGCTGCCATCGTTATCTGCCAACACGCGAGAGCCTGATATAACCCGTTCCCCGGCTTCACACTCGCTGTCGTTGCGGCGCCACCGGCTGCCGTCCTGGCCTCGATCGAATTCGGCGTCCGATTGATGCCATACATGACCGTGGTCGCTGGCGAGGATCACTACTCGGCCAGAGTCTCTTGCCAATCGTAAAAGACCGCCCAAAGGATTGATGCGATCAACTGTCCATTCATCTCGGATTTGTTGAGCATTTGCCAGTCGGTCGTCCACTGCATTTATGACTGCACCAACGATCCTCTGTTCTTCATCTAGCACTGCGGTTTGCAATTCGGACGACACTCCGCCTCGGCTACCAGACGAAATGTCCTTCTTGTGGAACAGCTTTGGAGGTCGAGTCGAATTAGAAACCTCCAGCAGACTCGCATGGTTCGCAAAGTTGCGTTTTTCGGTACTGGAATCGCCTACTACCAGCTCGCCGGACATCAAGCTGGTGCGCGAAAAACGCGTTTCGCTCGGGATGGTGGCGACAACGCTCGGCGCGATGGTACTCTCCTCACCTAGCGACGCCTCGTACCAGTGTGCTTGGCGAATATCCTGTAAGAGTTCGTGGCACACAGCCCAACTTAATCCGTCCATAACGATCATCAAAACAGGATTCAGCTTCGCGACGGCCGACACTTGTTCTTTCAGAACGTTTTCAACACCTAGGGTTTCGCCCGAGTTTGCACCAGACTTCGTCCAATCGGCGAGCCCATCAGCAAACCGTCGGCTGAAGTCGCGAAGTGTTTCGGAGACATGTTCGCTCAGCTTGCCATACACTTCTGCGATTTCGGGATCATGTTCGCCTCGACAAACAGCTTCTCGCGCCATATCCACGAAGGACACGTCGCGGATGTATAGCTTTGCCTGCTCAGCAAACGAAGTGGTGGCGGGTGACGGCGTCTGCAACCAGCGAATCAGCCGAATCGCCATCTCAGTACGATCAACTTGATCTGCGTAGTGGCCCTGCTTGCCAAATCGGTGAGCCGCAATCGACCTTTGTTGCTGTTCACAGCTGGCAAGCGATTCAGGTCCCGGTTTGGCGAGCGCGGCCTTGATTTCGGTTGCGAACAACGACAGTCGTTGGACGTAGCTTTCAAGCGAAACACTGTTCCGAGACGCGAACTCTTCGCAGCGAAAGTCTTTCAAAAGCGAGTCAGCGCGTTCGAGGTTGTCCTGCACGAACGCATGGTT
>CAYUGI010000227.1:0-3579 GCA_964444105.1 uncultured Pirellulaceae bacterium | reverse complement strand
GGTCCAGTTTCCGATGTGGCCCAGAGCAACAATCCGACTTTGTCGGGTTCGCGGTCGCCCATCTCGAATACGTGACGTGAGACGGCTCGCCAAACCGTACTAGCATCAAGGACGCCAGCCGATACCGGTGGGTAGCCGTCCTTTGGCGAGTGTTCAAGCAGCGATTGGGCAATCGCAGGTTCGCAAATGGTGCGGTCGAGTTCTTTGGCTTTGAACAAACCACAGAGACTGGCGACGTGGTCGATCGGGAAAAGGCGGCTACGAGCCAACCTGCCAACGACATCATGTCCCAAGTCGCCTTGTCGTAGTGTTGTAAGTAGCACGACGCGATGGTTGCTGTCTTCGGCATCCAGCAGTGCTTCTCGGATTTGAAAGACGTTGTTGGCGTAGACGATGCGAGCCGTACCGAGTGAATCGAATTGAATCTCTTCGGAGCCTGACCAAGGCGCAGCAACGTGCAAACCAAAGGCGTTGGCCGTTTGGTCGTCGGTCCATTTGTCTTCGACGATGGACTTCAGTTGTGATGCCGTAAGTGCCATGGAATTATTCTTCTTCCTCGATCGTCCATTGCAGCGTGACGCGACATTTCGGATTGTCTTTGATCTTCTCCAGCAGCTCGTCTGTTTTGGCAGAGAGATCGGCGGGTGAAATGCGCGTGAGCGCTCCTGAGTCGATGCGCTTCCAGCCAGGTCTGGGCGGTGGAGGCGGCGTTGGTGTGGGAGCGCCGCCAGGAACGGGTTCGGCCGGTTTCTTTGGCGTGATTAGTTTGACCGCGCGGGCTTCGGCATCCGCCAGTTTCTCGGGCAAGCCACCGGCGAGGGCGAACTCGTCCATCTGCAGCCATCCGCGGACATCTTCGATGAGCATTTGCGACTCTGTCGTACCGAGGTTCGCAGCTCCGTCAATCAACTCCCAGCGGTTTGCTTCGCGAAGTGCCGATAGGACACTCGCTGCAGTCTTGATGCTGCGGCCCATTGCCTGAGCGCTGGTTTCGACAGTGGCGGCGGCGATCGCTGCTACCATCGGTGTCGGTTCTTCACCCGCGATGGCGTTTAAGAAATCTCGCACGGACTTGGCAGTCTTGACGCGATCGCAATTCAGGGCGTCTTCTTCGCTGACGCCGACTTTTTGCAGAATCAGTTGCAGGCGATCTGGAAGCGTGTCGCAATCGGACTTGAATTGGGCGATGTAACCCTTGTCTTCTGGCTTGTCGCCGTTTTTGTTGAACTTCTCATGCAAGCTGGCAAGGTTGGACCCGTTTAGAAGTCGTGAGACATCATCGCCAAACAGATCAGCCATTCGTTTGCGCGATTCTTCCCAACTGGCTTCCGCAGGCAAGACCTGCTCGATCAGAGCCAGCTCGTTTGGCAAATCTCCAAGGCCAGGGTCGTAGTTGCCGCCGAAACGGCTGAAGGATCGGTTGGTTTGCTCCGCATACGTGATGATGATTAGGTCCTGTATGTCTTTTGGCAGGCCATATGCCTCGGGTTGGTCGATCCAAGCTCGGAGATCATTGACGTCCGGGTCTTTCTTGCCTTCCTTGTTGCGTTCCTTTTCGAGGTGAATCTTCCACTGATTGCTCAGGACAAAGTGGGTTTCACCTTGTGTCCCAAGTTCCAGCGGCTCGCAAACGTTCTTCATCGCCTTGCGGATGTTCTGGTCAACGAGAACGCGGCCTTCTTTCTCGTGGGCTGCCTCGCGACAGACTTCCAAGACCTCACGCAACTGTTTGTTGACCTTAATCTCTTGGCCGAACACCGGATGTTTTGGGAATTGATGCGTAAGGGCTTGATCCAACAAGTGTTCCATCGCTTCGCCCAAGTTCGCACCGACGGGTCGTTGCAAAGTCAAAGACGGTTGCAGCGAGGTAAACTGAGAATTGGTGATGTCGTAACTGTCATCAAGCGCCGCTGGGAAGGTCGGATTGCGAATGCCATACGCCGATTCGACGATCTTCTGCAATTTGGACGTCATCGCACTTTGACGACTTTCAAGAATCGCCCTTGCTGTCTCGCGATCCTGAGCCGACAGGTCGGATGCGTTCTGATCCAGATTATTGCCCCGCAACAAGTGGTCAATGATTACCAGCTCGCCGAGTTCAGCTTGCGTCTTGGTTGAGAAGAAGATGGGCAGCCAGACAAGCGTCTTTTGTGATTCGCCTGTCGCCTTGAATCGTTCGACGCGGTCTACGTCGTCCTGTGGAGTATGTCCTTCGTTGTCGAACGGGAAGTCGATAATCAGCTTCCAGTCATCCCCATTGCCTCGCAACGACTCGTCCGTTGTTCGATGAACGTTCTCGAACAAGACGTCGCAGTGCCGCACGGTCCCTTTCCATGAGAACTTGTGACCTTGAAAGAACGTGCTGTCGGTATCGGTTGCCATTCCGAACGAAGACAGCAACATGCGTTTGATCTTTAGCTGTCGCTCCCCCGCCCGATCGTAGGCTTTGGCGGCCTTGATGATCCCGTCCGTATCGACGCCGGACAGGCGGATCGAAACTGTAGGATTCGTGGCATCGCCGCCGAGGCGGATGTCACCATTTTGCCCACTCCAATTCTCGAACTTCGCTCGCACGGTTTGATACTCTCTCCCCGTAAAGCGCGACTTGACGCTTCCATGGTTGAGAGCCGCGAGCTTCGCGCACGTCATGTCTTTGAGAGATTCTTCTCCCTCGACGAGAGCGGCCAGCAGCAGCGTCTTGAGCAGACGGCTGTCGTTCTCGAAAGCTTCCATTCGTTTGGCGACTTCTTCGTCCGTCTTGGCTTTCAGTCGATCCACCTCCAGATCGACTGAATGCTGTTCCTCCAACATCGGGATGAACTTCTCAACATAGAGATCGCGTGCGTTCTGGAACCGGCCCTTCATTACTCCAGTGAATGTTTCCGTCCCGTCGGCGACGATGTCCCACAAATCACCCATGGGCACGATTTCACCGAGTCGCAACGAGTCTTTTCGCTGGACCAGCAACATCAACATGATCTTCAAGGCCGTCCGTTCTCGTTGGAGAGCGGAACTGATTGACACTAACGCCTTCACCAGTGCAGGACTAAAGGGATAGACCTGGCGGAAAAGAGCTTCGTTGCCGTCGCGAGCGAAGAGAATCTCCTTCACCTCTTGCTGAAGCTTCAACGCCTCGTTGCAGCCATCCTCCAGCTCGGCGCGACAGGCGTCGCTTTTGGTTTTGAGAACCCGCTTTTGTGCGATCAACGGAAGGTTGCGATCTTCCAGAGTGATTTCGTCGAACCTTCCTTCCATGTGGGAAAGGATGTCACCAAGGTTGACCTCTTCCACACCGGTCGCGGTCGTGTCGCCGATCAGCTCGCGCAAGTCGCGTTGTCGAGCGACGAAGCTGATGATGGGGATGGGCCGTTCGGCCTTCTTGGACTCGACGAGCTTGACCAACTTATTGGCTTCGCGTTGGACGAAGTCGAGATTCCCGCTGTTCGTCGCCAACCACAGAATCAACTCATCGAGGAAGAGAATCAATCCGTCGTAACCCAGCGACTTGGCATGATCGCTGAGAATCCCCAGTCCTTCATCGAGATCGACGTAGGCTTCGTCTTTGGCGTGAGCGATGCC
>CAYUGI010000226.1:0-11276 GCA_964444105.1 uncultured Pirellulaceae bacterium | reverse complement strand
CGTCGGTGCTCTTGCTGTCTGCCATGGTTTGGTCTTTCTCCAAAGTGAAAATAGAAATGGGTCGGTAGAGGTTAAGTGGCCCAATCGCAACGCTTTGCGGTGGGGTCGAAAATGCTACTCGCCGTTACGCGTTTTTGGACGCATCATCCGGCGATTTGTTTTGTCAAAAATCCAATTTGACGATCAATTCAGAAGGATTTCTATTGAGGCTCGCTTCTGCATCCGTATGTCGGTTGATATTCGCTTTTGTCAGACCATCAGCAGTGGACGGGTATCGTAACCCTTCGTCATGGGGTCGCAATGCAATGTAGGCTCTGTGGGCGTGATATTTTGTTGCTCGAGTTGCTGTAATCGTTAAACCACGAAAGATGCGCAAAGCTAGTTGTTTAGAACTCAAAGTTAAATGTCTTCGCGATGATGCGCCAAAGTCGATTGCCCAACGACATCGGATCAACATGGATCTTGGCTGAGCCTCGGTAGCCGGGACGCATGGGGATCTCGCCTGGCTCCAGTGGCACGCGAGCTTGGTAAGTCACGCTACGTGGTTTGACCATTCCTGTTGTGGGATCGATTTCGGTTTGCAAGTCACCACCGGTCTGACTGGAAAGCGATGTGGAGGCAGAACCGATGGGCTCCTGTGATTTTTCAGTGATTGCACCGGAGAACGTTGCCAAACGCCGCGAGTCGAGTTTCAAGTCAACGTCTTGTCCCTCGCGAACCAATTGCACGTCGCCCTGATCGATCATCAAGACTGCCTCGAACGCGCCTTCGCTGCCGATTTCACAAATCAGATCATCCGCAGTCAGCATTGCGCCTCGATTTCGTTCTTCCAGTGGGGACCCAGTCCATGACGGCAAACGGTTATCGCCTGTTTCTTGGCTTTTCCGTTCTGGTGGTGGGATAACAAAACCGGTCCGGGTGGCCCTTACGGTCAACCGATCTAGTTCTTGTTGTGTTTTCGTTTTTAGTTCGCGAATCGACGCGAGTAGTTTTTGTTGCGTTTCAAACTGAGCGCTTAACACTCTGTTTCGAGAAACACGGCCCTTCAGATTTTCTAGTTGAAGCATTGCGACTTCTTCCTCGCCTTCCAGATCTGCCAAGCGTATTTCCAAGTCTGGATTGCGGAGGACCGCAATCGTGTCGCCTTGGTTCACTTGAGTGCCGGGAATGGTTGTCGCCTGAATCTGGCCAGGAACGCCTGCGTAAACACGACCGACTTCGCTGGACTGAATTTCAAAGGCACAGTCGATGTGGTGCGGAAGCGGGATGTAGCAAACAGCTGCGATGACCGCGGAAACCACGGCCAAAGTAATCAACAATGGCACACGTTTCACTTTGGATAGTCTCCCAGGAGTACGACAAAATTTCCATGTTTGGATGACCGGTTGTGCGACCAATCCGGCGAATCCGATGACGGCGACCATTCGGCCGATCGCTTGCAGACCGTATGGCTCCAAGACTTTGATGACGAACCAACAGATCGAAAACACGACCACCCAGCGATAGATCACGCTGGCGATCGTGAACATGCCGAACCAAAGTTTGCCGCGAGTTGGCAAAAAGGGATCGTCTTGAAGTTCCAAGCCCAAGCAGGTTTGTTGGAACCATCGCTTCAACACTTCGGTACTCTTTTGGCGCAAGTTGGGGATTTCCAACATGTCCATCAAAATGTAGTAGCCATCAAATCTCAATAGCGGGTTGCCGTTGACCAGGACGGTGCTGACCACGTTCAAGAACATCATGTTCAAGCAAAGATCATTCAACGTCGTGCCGGTTTCGGTGAACCACCACACATAGGCAGCCATCGATGCCAGGATCATTTCGACGTAGATTCCTGCCGCTCCGATCCACACGCGCTTCCACTTGTTCGGTAACATCCATGAATCGGATACGTTGCAGTACAAGCACGGTGTGAATACCAGCAACATGAACCCGATTTCGTGGCACTCGCCGCCGAATTTCTTGCAGCTCAGCCCGTGCCCGAATTCGTGAATGACTTTCACGATCGCCATCGTGCAAGCCAAGATCAGCCAGCGATCGGCTGCGAAGAATTGCTGAAACGTGGGCAGCTTGGCATAGACGCTTTCGTACTGGCTGGCCAGCAACATCGTCGACGACATCAGCAGCATCGCGAAAAAGATCAAGGCCGGAACGGTGAAAATCCATCCAAACCAGGGCAAGATTGCGTTGAGTATTCGCTCTGGATCGACACCTCGCATGCGAAGGGCAAAAACGTTGGTGAATTTACCCATCACCTCTTTGTTCTTCTTCGTGCGGCCGCGTTCGCGCAGCGCTTTGCCTTGACCGGGCGAATTGCTGATGACCAGCCCACTGCGGTGAAGCATGCCGATGAACTGCTGCAGATCACCGAACGTGATTTTCTGTGGCGCGAATCTCTGCTCAAATCCGTCTTTGATTTGTTGCAGACTGACATGCCCGTCCAGCATGTTCAGAATGAAGAACTCTTCGTCATGAAAACGAAAGTACTGAAGTCCTACCGGTTCCTTGACGACCCAGTAGCCTTCACCCTGGTAACGGTGACGACTGGACGTAAGGTCCGGTCGTTTGCGCACCGTGAGCGCTCTGGACGAGCTGCTGACGAGGGATTCGGCGAGTGTTGCCATGGATGGGAAACGTTTGACGGAGTGTTGTTGTTTGTCTTCCCGCTTGCGGGAGTCGTGCGAACTGGTGAGCCGCGACGCATTAGCGGCCGGGCCACTGGCGGAATACTGCTTTTGGTTGCCCGGTGCCTTACGGCCCACGGCTCAAAAATGAACTCTCCCCGAGGGAGAGTGAGGTGCTAAAACACTGGAATACTAAAACACCGAGTTGTTCACAGCTCCGCCGCTTTTGATTGTGATTTCGGCTCGCATGCCTGGGCGAATCATCCAGTCTTCGCCAACCGCGGTGTTTGGGACTTCGACCCAGATGCGGTAGCGATTGTTCAAATCGATTTCGCTACTAACGTAGGCGATGGTCGACTCGATGGTGTGTGGCCGGCTGGAGTCCGCGCTGTGGTAAATCTCGACTGTCACGGCAGCACCTTTGACTACTTTGCCGCTGTAGCGAAGAGCATCGATGTCGCCGACCACTTTCAGTTTGTCCATCTGCACCAAAGTCGCGATGGGGCTGCCAGGCTGAACCCATTGACCCAACTGCGCGTCGCGTTTTTCGATGAAGCCATCAAAGGGGGCGAAAACTCGTCGGCGTGCGATTTCGTCTTCGGCAAGACGAAGATCGGCGCGTTTGGCAAAGTACTGGACCTCGGCGATTTGTGTTTCGATATCAGCTAGATCGATTCTCAGTTTTGCTCTGTCAGCTTCCAGAATCTTCTTTTGTAATTCCCAGTACGGAGTCGCACCTTCTTTGTGCAAGTCTTCGTAAGCTTTCGCTTCGGCGCGAGCAATCTTTTCGCTGTTCTTGGCATCTTTTGCTTTGATGTCGTTGGTCGCGTTAAGAATGGCCTCTTTCTCTTCGGCCTTCTTCAACTCCAATGCCAGCTTGGCTTGGCTGTCGTCGATCGTGGCGATCAACTCGTCTTTCTTGACCGTCATGCCTTCTTCGATCTTGATCGCGTTCAGCTTGCCTTGCACTTCGGCCGGTATATCAACCTTGTTGATGTAGCCAACCATGCAGTTTTCCGCTTGGATGTTTCCGTTGTCAGGTGAGCGGCCTTCCTGTGCGTCGGCTTGTTGAATCACCACCGCACTTGCAAGCACGATTAGGGCGAGCGTGGCCACAGCAAACGCTGGAAACGCGATGCGTTTGGTTGGAGAGCGAAACATGTCAAAGGCTTTCAAAACGGAGTTGAAATGGGGAGTAGGGGGGGGCGACTAGAAGAAGAACTTGTGGAGCCATTCGTAGATTTCGTGGAAGAAGACAAATCCGCTGGAGGCTCGACCACAGTGAACTTTTGCGATCACGCCCGTCCCCGGTCGGGGATTGAGTTTCATCAAGTCAGCTTGCGTTGGCTGTGCGTGCATTTTGATGATGGCACCGTGTTCTTCGTGAGGTTCGGCACGATCAGCGACACTGGCTAGGTCCAACTTGGCTTCTAAGTCCACGTCGGGGTCGGTCGCCAGGATGTAAGTCACATCCAGGTCTTTCGATTTGTGTTCGGCGAGGTATTCGTCGAGGTGCCCTTCGCGTTTCTCGGGAAGGTCCAAGTCCAGGAAGTAGTCTTTGCTGAGATCTGCGACTTCCAAGAGCACTTGGCCTGTCATGATGGGGCGGGAATGCAATGTCTTTTCGACGTCCCATGAGGTCACGACTCCGTCGATGGGCGAAACAATTTGAAGCTGTTTACGGCGATCTTCTTGCATCTGCAATTTTCGTTGCAGAACAAGAAGCTTCTTTTCAAGCTCGTTCTTCTGCCCAGCTAGCGAGACTTTGTCAGCCGGGTCGACGTCACGCGAACGGAGCTTTCCTAGCGTGCTGGAGAGTTCGGCAAACGTGGTCGATAGCTGGCCTTGAATATCAGCGATCTGCATTTCCATGTCGCGATTGATCAGCGTCACCAATGGGTCGCCAACTTTGACCGCGTCGTTGTGGTCCACATGGACTTTTAAAACTTCACCGTCGATCGCCGCAAAAATCTGTCGGCGAATGTTGGGTTGGAGTGTTCCTTCGGCTTCCAAGGTGAAGTCTTTTTGGATGAACGTCAGTCCCAAGATCACTCCCGCGATTAGCGCGAGAACGCCGAGCGTTTTCGGGAGTGTCCGCGCGCGAATCATCCATGTTGCGTGGCCGAGCGTTCGCCAGACCGGCATCAAGAACAAGTTGGTGTGGGCGCGTGAATTGGCGATGGCCCGTGTGCCGTGTTCGTAGACCAAATTGCAGCGATCGCGAAAAATATCCGATGGAATATCGGATTCGATTTGTTCAACAATCAAAGCACCGATGACTTCGCCGCGGTGGGCGTTGTCGCGGTCGATCTCGCCTGCTGCGCCCGTTTCCTTGTCTTGGCCAAGTCGACGCTCGGGTTCGTGCAAAGGAAGGACTGCGATGTTTCGACCGTATGACTGATCGACGTAGTCTTCGAGTGCTTCTTCGATCTGCGGCGGCAGGTCTTCGGTGTTTCCGTCATGCCAAAGCGGTTCGCCGGCAGCGACGACTTTCGTGGCTAGTTGGTTGAGCGCGGTGATGATGTTCGAGCGATTCTCGATCGTGTCCTGACCACTGACCGCTTGAACTTTGCATTTACGGCCCTTTTTGATCGCGACACTGACGCGGTCACAGCCAATGAGTCGGCGGCCTTCGTTAGCGACAATGTAGGCGGTCTCTTTCAAGTCCAGTGATTCGTGAGTTGCGCGAGCGAACGAGTCAGCCTGCTGCCAAAGCGATTGCTTGTCGCCCAGCGTTCGTAGTTTTTGTCCCTTCAGCCATTCCGCAGCGAGGCCGCACATCTGTTCCACAAATCGCAGATACCCGCGCTGCGTATCCGGTGCGGTATCCGGCCGCTGGAAAACTTCGATCAGTCCGTCTTTTTGGCCGTCATGCGAAAGTGAGCCGAGTACCAATAGGTATCGGGTCGGGTTGCCTTCCGCATCACCATCGGTTGTTCCGCTATAGGGAGGAACCAGGAGCGATTGGCCGCTGTTGGCGACGCGCTGAATCAATCGCGTATGCCGCATCGCGTCATCGGTGTCATCGGCCAGAATCGATGGTTCAGCGTTGATCTGGTACTGGAGTCGTAGTTGGTGGTCGTCATCCAGCAGCCATATCGCGCCCCCCGCAGCGGCGAGTGCCGTGATGATTCGCGAAAGGAGCTCGGGATAGAACTCCTCGGCTGTGCTATCCGCCTTTGCCAAGGTGGCAATTTCATTGACTAAGCCGCGTATCTGTGCCTTAGTTTCTTCGACGCTTTGTTGGTTGGCAGACATACGCGATTGAATTTGAAATGCGGGTGCGAGGGGGGTGAAAAATGGGACAAACAAATTTTGAACGCATCAATCAGCGTTTGAAGGACTGACTTGGTGATTCTTAGCGGGTCCGGATTGTCACGATGCGGGTTTTAGTGACTAGGTGACTTTTCCAGGAACGCTTCGTACCGAAAAGGCAGAATCTCTCGCCAGCCCTAGACAGCTTATACAAATTGTATAAACTCGTCTACACAGATGACAGCAAATTTTTCATGTTGCTCAGAACGTCGTTAGCTGTCCGCCAAGAAACTGCACTACTCGTCACCGTCCCCCTGTAGATGCCCGACGAAACTCGCCCTCAATCCGCTCAGCCCGTCGCTTTTTCCGCTGCCGACGCCAATTCGAACTTGGGTGAGCTGCAGATGGAGCTCAATCGTTTGCAGCGAACCGTTCGTCTAGCGATCCAAAAACAGCTGTCCAAAATGACAGGTCAATCTTTGGGCACCCTGCAAGAAAATCGCGAATTGGCGAAGTCGATTCATCAGCTTTTGGACTCTCATGGTCTGCGGATTCAGTGCTGTGAGTGCGGTCATCCAGCGATTTTGAGAGTTTCGCCGCGCGATGGCGTCGCGAATGGTGTGTTCGTTTTTGACCACACGGTCGAAGGTCGTCGAACGTTTCACGGGGGCAAAACGGTACTGCCTGAGATCAGATTGATGGCGAAGCCAACACGTCGCAAGCGTGGTGATCGAGCCGTTGGCTAGGCTGGGGCTGTTGGCGTAATGCGCCCGCAGCGAAATCCCCCCGCTGCGAAGAAACTCAGCGCGATGATATCATCGGTGCATGAATGACTCTGCACCCCTTGATGTTCCTCCGGTGGAACTTCCCACTGCCACCGATGCTGTTGTGATGATGCACGGCGCGCTGGCGCAACTGGATTTTGCTCGGCGTTACACGTTGGAGTTATTGGACTCCATTCCCCGCGAGCTTTGGTTCACGATGCCCGCTGGCCTGCCGACTCATGTTGCATGGCAAGTCGGGCACATGACGGTCAGCCAATACGGCCTGCTGATGTTCCGAATTCGCGGGCGGCGACCGGATGATTTGGATTTGATCCCGGGGCGGTTTCGCAAAGCCTATGGACGCGGTTCAGCGCCGAAGTCGGACGCAAGTTCGCAGCCGACACCTGACGAGTTATTTGAGCGTTTCAATCGAGTCTATGATTTGGCAATGGCCGAGATGAAGACGGTCACTGCCGATGTCTTGTTGGAAAGCGTAGACATGCCATACGCGCATTATCCCTGCAAACTGGGGGCGGTTTTGTTCTGCCCTCTTCATGAACAGATTCACGCTGGCCATTTGGGAATGATTCGTCGTGCACTCGATTTGGAGCCGATTCGCTAACGCGATCGAGAAATCCGATGGAGGTTTTGAACGAATCGATCTACGATCACCCGAAGTATTACGACTTGGTCTTTGGTGCCGACTGCGCCGCAGAGATCAAGTTTATTCTCGGTTGTGCGGACCAGTTTTGCGATCGCAAGCCAAAGCGAATGTTCGAGCCCGCATGTGGCACAGGGCGATTGCTTTTTGCATTGGCCCGCCGCGGCTTCGATGTCAGTGGTCTGGACTTGAATGCGAAAGCGATTGATTTTTGCAACGCGCGATTCAAGCGGCACGAAATGAAGCATCGAGCCTTTGTTGCTGACATGGCCGATTTTGAGGTCAAAAAAACGTATGACATCGCGTTCAATACGATCAATAGCTTTCGCCATCTGCAGACGGAAAAAGAAGCCAAGGAACACCTTGATTCGATGGCGAAAGCAACTCGAGCTGGCGGATTGTATTTGCTGGGCGTGCATTTGACACCGACCAAAGCACCTCCCAGCGAAACAGAATCGTGGTCGGCTCGCCGCGGACACTTGGCGATCAACACACACATGTGGACCAATTCGCGAAATCCGAAAACTCGCATCGAGCGTTTTGGTATTCGCTTCGATGTCCACAGTCCGTCCAAGAGCTTTCGCATCGAAGATGAGTTGGTACTGCGTAGCTACACGCAGGAGCAAATGGATACTCTGATCGCCTCGTCGAAGTCTTGGGAGGGCGTTGCTACGTACGACTTCGGTTACAACGTCAAAGATCCGATCGATGTGGACGCGACGACCGAAGATGTTGTTTACGTGCTCAGGCGAAAGTAGACGCACTCAAGCAGAAGTGAATGTGCTCATGCGGGCGCGATACATGATGCGGAAAGCAGTGCGAAAAACGGTGCGAAGTGAAATTGCCAAGTGTCCGCCAGTTCGCTGGCTACGATTCTTTGGCTGCATCGGCGGGCTTGGTACTGCGACCAGTTGACGCAAGCATCATGGCGGTGACGGCGGCGATCAAAGCAAGTCCGCCACTGATTAGCGCCGTCCAGCCCCAGCGTGCTTTTTCCAACGCGATGGTCTTATACTTATACTTTGCTGTCAAATCCAATCCCATCTCTTCCATGTTCTCGAATTCGCGGATCAGAACTGCCGCATTGGCTTCGTTGTACGCGACGGTTAGCTCGTCGATGTGTTCCTGCGTGGTCGTGGGTGTTTCGATCAAAAACCAGCGAATTGCGGTGTAACCGCCGATCAGAATTCCCACCAAAGCGATCATGCCCAAGATTGCGGCGCCGATTTGTTGTCCAGAAGAATCGGCAACGGATCCTGGCGCGACGTCGCCGGAGGACGCTTCATCGGCACGTGGTAGTTGGCGAAGTTCGCCCAATTTCGGAATCGGCACCGTTGCGCTGCAAGCAGTGCAGGTGGCATCGTCCCCCGCATGGCTGGGTGCGACTTCGATGGGTTCTTGGCAGTGGGGGCAGGGGAGTAAATACATAGGAATTGTGGACAATAATGAAGGCTGGCCGACTGGACCGGACGGATCATCTGACTAGAATCCAAGTGAGCAATCGGCACCACCGCCCGACAGCGCCGCTCCCGTCAACTGAGTCGTCAAAATAGGCAACTTCCGTTGGCCGGACATCCTTTGATGACCCGCGGCAACCAATAACGAACTGTTTCGTTCGTCTCGTGATCCGAATGATTTGGATTGCTTCAATAGAGTGGTCGAATTTGTCGAATGCCGCTAGGAAGGCAGTCAGTCCGAAAGGCCTGAAAACGCGTGATTAAGCCGGGGAAGAGTCTCTGAGTTACGTTGCTGATGTGTGTTTGGTTCACCGCCCAATTATATCGGGCTGAATCGAATTCCTTGGTGGGAATTGCCCGCTTCGGAAGAACGTTGGCGTTTAATGACTTTGCAGACTAACAACGACCAATCGCTGCGGGAGTGAATCACTCTCGACTGGTGACGCTGTTGGTTTCCTAGGCGATGATTCTCCGCTTTTCGGTCGCATCTGTCTGACACGATTATTTGGCATGTTTGTCGAATGTTCCTGCGGTGATCCATGGCGAGTTGGGTGAAAGAGACAAAACCACTTCGGTAGTCGGCGTTGTTTTCAGCGTCTGCTAATCAAGTGAGTCGAGTCTGTGCGCCCGGGGAATTTTGAAACTTCGGTTTTTAATTTCACCTAGTCAGCAAGGTCACCTATGGAGCGGAAGACTGACACAACCGGAAAGTTTTTCCAATCCCGGGAGGTTAGCAGGAGACCATGAATTGAGTGGTAGAGTTTGACTGCGAAGACGTTTTAATTGCGATGACAAAACGTTTTTGCATTTCCTTCAACTGAGCAACTCTTACCCCTTGAGTCACGCTTCTCCAGCGCATGCGATCGACGGAATGTCGGTTGCCGGGAAACGATATCGATCTGGCAGGATGTGAGATCACGACTTTCAAACTTTGATACACCCAACTCACAAATCCATCCAACGCTGTTCACTCCCTTTACTCACTCAATTATTTGCTCTTCCCGCCTCTGTGTTATTCGCTGAGCCGGGAATCCAGTTTTATCGATGTCCTAACGCCCCACGTATACCTTCCGTAAAAGACTCTGATCGAAACCCCGTGTGGAATTGATCTTTGTGGATGCAGCTTCCGTAGACTTCACTATTTAGATTTCTACGTTCTCAGCGCGTCTTCAAAGTTTCCCAACAGCCAAAACTCGATCCTGGTTCTTTCGCTCTACGTGGCTCGCGCCAAAAACATCGAATTATTCCCTCCCAACCAACCGCTTTGAGCAGGAGTCCCTGTTTTGTTCGACACCCTGATAGACGAATTCGATCAAGTCACTGCGTCCAGCGAAGACGTTGTCGGTCGTGGCTTTCGAAAACTGCCAGTCGATGACAGCGAAGATGACAATGCAGCCGTTGCCGCTGCGACTGGTAGCGTTCAGTTAGACAGCCCCGATGAATTGATCGCTGTCGACGAAACCGAGACGTGGTCCGACGATCCGGTTCGCATGTACCTGACGCAGATGGGCGAGATCCCATTGTTGACACGTCGCGAAGAAATCGAATTAGCCAAACGCATCGAAGAGACGCGTCGTCGGTTCCGCACGAAGTTGTTGGAAAACCATTTCGTATTGGTCGAAGCCTACAAAACGCTGAAGAAGGTCTATCGCAGCCAGTTGCCATTTGACCGAACCGTTCAGGTTTCGGTGACAGATCGTCTGGAAAAAGAACAGATTATCGGCCGATTGCCGCACAACCTAAAAACACTTCAGACGCTGCTCAAGCGCAATCGTCACGATTGGAAGGTTTCGCTCAGCAAGAGCGCTTCGACCCGTCGTCGCGCCGAAGCATGGCGTTCGCTCGCCCGTCGTCGTCGTCGCGCCGTTCGTCTGATCGAAGAACTGGGCCTGCGAACACATCGTATCGAGACGCGGATCGAATTGCTGGCGAAATTCTCAATTCGTCTTTCGGAAATCGACCGCGAGATCAAGAACCAGAAGCGAACCAAGCATGGCCGCGAAGTGAAAGAGCGGTTGCTGCACGAACGTCGTCAGATTTTGACTGCCTGCCAGGAAACACCCACATCGCTTCGCAATCGCGTGAAGATGCTGCGTAAGGTTTACGCCGAATACCAGCAGGCCAAACGTGAATTGAGCGAAGGAAACTTGCGTTTGGTCGTTTCGATTGCCAAGAAGTACCGCAACCGTGGCTTGTCTTTCTTGGATTTGATCCAAGAAGGCAACGCAGGTTTGATGCGTGCGGTCGACAAGTTTGAATATCGTCGTGGTTTCAAATTCTGTACCTACGCGACGTGGTGGATTCGCCAGGCGATCACTCGTGCCGTTGCGGATCAAAGCCGAACGATCCGAATCCCGGTTCACATGGTTGAAACGATGTCGCGTGTGCGTTCGGTTTCTCGACAATTGTTGCAGGAACTTGGCCGCGAGCCGACTCTTGAAGAAGTCGCTCGACGCAGTGAAACAACGATCGAGGAAGCTCGACGTGTTCTCGCGATGAGCCGCTATCCGATCAG
>CAYUGI010000225.1:0-11310 GCA_964444105.1 uncultured Pirellulaceae bacterium | reverse complement strand
ACGTCCCCGGCGCTTGCCAACGCAGTTTGCTTTGGGATGGATCGGCGGCTAGCTGCACTGGCGTCTGCTGCGGATGCCGCTTACACACGTTACGCCGACGACTTGATATTCAGTTTAGATTCAAGATCGATCGCCCAGGTAAAGCGACTTGCAACCACGGTGGCAGTGATCGCGATGGAAGAAGGTTTCGCAGTCAATTTTCGTAAAACGCGGATCATGCGAAGCGGTAACGTACAACGAGTCCTTGGAATGTCCGTCAACCAGCGACTGAACGTCCCCCGCAAACACTACGAGACGCTGAAGGCTATTTTGCACAACTGCATTCGCTTTGGACCAGCAAGTCAGAATCGCGACTCACATCCGCACTTCGAAAGGCATCTGCGCGGTCGAATTTCACATGTTGCCAGCATCCATCCGCAACGCGGGGCGAAGCTGTTGAAGATGCACCAGCGAGTCGATTGGAGCAACGCCGACTAAGACTCGTCGTCCAGACGCGAAATGCGATCATGGATCGCGGAAACTAGACTGCATTCCAGCGGCCCGGCAACGGCAGCGCGAACATTCTGTTTCAGGTGTTCGTCGTCACAAGTGCCCACGATCGTCGTATGACAATGAGGATTCGAAAGAGTGTACCGCAGGATCATTTCCGATCGCGTCATCTTCTCTGGAAGCAATTCATCAAGCCCAGCAGACTCCCAGACGCTCCGCAGTGCCGGTCGATCAATCTCGGCGTCCGGGCCTCCATGCGCGATTCCGCCTCGCACGATCACACCGGCCCCTATCTCTCCCGCCTGTTGAATCAGCCTGCCATGATCGCTCTGCAAACAACTGTAGGGGATTTGGTAGCTGTCGAAAACATCCAGGGCAATCAGATCGGCAAGCTTCGGTAGTTTGCTGGAAACACCGATGTATCGAATGATCCCTTGATCGCGAAAATCTCGCAGCAGATCGATCAATCCCGCCTGCTGCAGTTCTTGAGCACTACCGCCGTGGAATTGCAGCAGATCAATGTGATCGGTTTGCAAACGCTGCAAGCTTGTTTCCAAATTGCGTTTGATAACATCCCTTTCCCAGACGTGATCAATTTCAAGATGATCTGAACGTTGCGTGTAAACGCATCCGCATTTTGTCGCCAGGTAGTATTCATTACGACGCGAACTGATCGCATCGCCAATACGCTGCTCTGCGATGCCGTAGTCGGGCGATGTGTCGATGAAATTAATCCCGGCATCTAACACAGCATTCAATATTTTCCCGGACTGCTGGTCATCGACGTCGCGCACGCCCCAGGTTTTTGGGCCGCGAAGTCCCATGCTTCCGTAGCCCAATTGCGTGACCTGTAGCCCAGTCCGCCCCAGAGTTCGCGTTGGAATGTCTGTCATGTACCTTCGACTCTTTTACGGTGGATCTTGTTTACGTCGCCGGCGGAGATTCCAGATGCCATGCGAACGGTTATGGCAGCGTACTCGATTGGTTTCAGCATGATGTAGGTGGCATCAGCAAACCAGACATTTGACAATGAATCAATTTCAGTTGTGTCGTCGTCAGGAAAGGGAAACTCGTGAAAAACGCGAACAGACTTGGCTACAATATTCCGGCTACGAAATGCCACCTGTGGAGTAGTCGACGAACACTCGTATTGATACCGAAGCATGCATCACTTGAATATTAGCCGAAACACTATGTCGCGAACCCTTGCTCTGATTCTTGCAGTCATGATTCCAAGCGTGTCGTTCGCGATCCAGCCACCCGCCAAGGACGGGCGCAATCGAAAAACCGGCAAGGCAGAACCACCGAAAGACCCCGCGTTGCAGCAATACGGGATCTACCAAGCTACGGCCCCGCGTGCTGGGTCGGCAGACAAAATTGAAACACGGTTGCCGCTGTCGATTGCCCCCGAAACGCGAATTGCATTTATCGGCAACATGTTACTGGAGCGAGAACAGTACTTTGGACACTTCGAAGCGCTGCTGCACAGTCGATACCCCGAACACAAGCTTGTTGTCAGGAATCTCGCATGGCCCGCCGACACGGCTGACCTGCAACCCAGGCCGGACAATTTTGCGGATATCGAGCAGCATTTAACGCACGAGAAAGTCGATGTGATCTTTGCGGCGTTCGGTTTCAACGAATCGTTTGACGGCCCCGACGGGCTACCAAAGTTCAAGACCAGTCTGAAGGCGTTTCTCCATCGCTTGGCATCACAGTCGTTTAACGGTCATTCCGCACCACACATTGTCTTGCTGTCGCCAATCGCAAACGAAGATGTCCCAGGGATTCCGGCGGCTACGAATAACAACGCGAACCTATCGCTTTACTCCAACGCTACTAGGGATGTCGCTCGCGAAGTAGGTATCGGCTGGGTGGATCTCTTTTCGCCCTTGCTGGAATCGATGCAGGCGACGGATAAGCCGCTGACAATCAACGGCGTCCACCTGAACGAAGCTGGCTACGGAGTTTTTGCCAACACTGTGTTTCGGCAGGTCATTGGCGAGACGCCCAGCCAAATCGATGACGCTGTTCGAGAAACCGTTGTCGATAAAAACCGACAGTACCAAAGACGCTATCGACCGCTCAACACGTTCTATTACACCGGTGGACGCAGCAAGACGTATGGCTACTTGGATTTCCTGCCGGCGATGCGCAACTTTGACATTCTGACGTCGAATCGCGAGGAACGAATCTGGGATTTGGCCGGTCAAGCTGACGTGGCCGCTGCGATCGACGACTCCAACCTACCGCCACTGCCCGAGACCAGCCAGAGTCGCGGCGCGAATCGGTGGATGACGGCTAAAGCCGAGCAAGCCGAATTCAAGGTCGATCCGCGATTCGAGGTGACATTATTTGCGGGCGAAGAAGAGTTTCCGGACATCGCAGCGCCAATCCAGATTCGCTGGGACAATCGCGGACGACTTTGGGTCGCCTGTTCGACAACCTACCCGCACGTGTATCCAGGCAACGAGCCCAACGACAAGTTGGTTATCTTGGAAGACACCGATGGTGACGGGAAAGCGGATTCATCGCACGTTTGGGCGGACGACTTAAACATCCCGTTGTCGTTCGAATTTGGCGATGGCGGCGTTTACGTGTCGGACGAACCACACCTGACCTTTCTGAAGGACACCGATGGTGATGGGAAAGCCGACTATCGTCAAAAACTCTTTAGCGGTTTCGGCACGGAGGATTCGCACCATTCGCTGCATGACTTCGTGTGGTCACCGGCGGGCGATCTCCTTTTCCGCGAATCGATTTTCCATCACTCTCAAGTCGAAACCGCTTACGGTCCCGTGCGACAACAAAACAGCGGTTGGTTCAGGCTCAACTGCGACACTCAGCGTCTGACCAGCTTCGGTACGTATCATAGCACCAACCCCTGGGGTGCGACCTTTGATGATTGGGGGCAGCACGTCGCAAGCCATCCGATTTACGCCGCCGCATTTCATTCGCTGGACCCGCCGTATCCAACGCAACACCCAAAGCCTGCCGGCCTGAATGCTTATTCGGGAACTTGCGGGCAAGAGTTTGTTGATTTCGGAACGTTCCCTAACGAACTACAAGGCGGCTACTTAAAAGCTCGCTATAAGCCAACCAACCGGATCGAAATCCACAAATGGGCCGAAGGTGAATTTGGTTTTGACGAAGAGTATCAAGGCGATGTGATTTTTTCGTCCAACCTGAGTTTTATTCCCGTGGACATTCGCTTTGGGCCGCGTGGTGCAATGTACGTCTGTGATTGGTACAACCCCGTGAAGGGCCACGCTCAGTATTCGCTTCGCGATGAACGACGTGATCGGCACAGCGGACGCATCTGGCGAATCACCACTAAAGGCAAACCACTGCAAGATCCTCCGAAGATCGCAGAAGCAACGGTCCTAGAATTGCTTGAGTCGCTCAAGCGTCCCGAGTCACGGATTCGCTATTGGATTCGGCGTGAACTGCGCGAACGTGATGCGGATGAAGTTCACAATGAACTCGATCGCTGGGTGTCGAAACTGCAGGCAAACGATCCGCGATATCGTCATCATCAGCTGGAAGCACTCTGGGTTTACCGTGGCATCGGCAAAGACAATTCCAATCTACTTCGTGAGTTAGCCAGCTGTGATAATCACCTGGCTCGCGCCGCGGCAGTTGAACAATTGCGTTACAGCCACAGTGATTTTGCCGACGCCAACGAACTGTTGCGTCAAGCTGCCAATGACCAAAATGCAATCGTTCGGATGCAGGCCGCAATTTTGGCTAGCTACATCGGTACACCAGATGCGTTTGGGGCGCTGATGGAAATCTTGAAGCATCCCGCCGAAGGGCATCTATCGTACGCGATTACTTGTGCACTCGGGGCGCACACCATCAGGCCGCATTGGGAGAATGACGACCAGCACAATGTCGCGAAACTGCTGCGTCAGGCGAAGCAACAAACCGCGCTGCGTGAACCGACGCCGGCGGCCCAAGATGCACAATTTGATTCGCAGAAAGATCTCGCGACTTTCAAGATCGCGTGCTTGCCCGAAGTCATGAAGTTCACGCAAGAACAGATTGCGGTTCAAACCGGTCAGAGTGTTAAAATTGTCTTCACAAATCCGGATGCAACCGACCACAACATGGTCTTCGTCAAACCTGGCAGTTTGGCGGAAGTCGGCATGGCGGCGAACGATATGGCTCGCGACCCCAAAAACGCGCAGTCGGACTTCATTCCCAAGTCAAAGCGTCACCTGATCCTTCACGCCTCGAAAATGATCGGACCCACTCGCAAATCGAAGGTCCACGTTTTTCGCTTCAAAGCACCGACAGAGCCGGGGCTGTACCCCTATGTATGCACGTTCCCTGGTCACTGGATTGTGATGAAAGGCGTCATGGTTGTTGCCGACGATCTGAGCAAAGTCGATTCGATGGTCGCTCAAAGCCAACCGCGAGTCGTTAGGCAATGGCAGCTGAGCGATTTTGCAGGGTTCAAAGCGACGGCTCCGGATAACGAAAGCGTGATGCGCGGCATGACAGCGTTTGCAAAAGCACGCTGCGATCAGTGCCACAAACTGGACGGGCACGGTGTTGATCTGGGCCCCAACTTAATAGAGTCTGCTAAGAAGCACCGCGACGAAGTGTTATTGAAACAGATTTTGGAACCGTCCAGCGAGATCAACGAAAAGTATCAAACGCATAAGTTTCTCCTTTCCGACGGAAGCGTGGTCACCGGAGTGATTACCAAAGAAACGAAACGTGAGTTCTTAGTGATGAAGAATTTGCTGACGCCCAAGCTGCTTACAAAAGTTGCCAAAGACGGCATCGAGGAACAGGTCAAGAGTAAGGTGTCCGCGATGCCCAAGGGTCTGTTGGATGTGTTGACGAGAGAGGAAATAGATGACTTGATGACGTACCTTCAGTCGGACGGTTTTCAGTTGCCTGAACACTTGAAGATGATGAAGCATCACAAGTAAGGGAAATCGAATCAAATTCACTCTTCCTCAGCGCAACGCCGTGGTGGAATTTTCTGCTCTGATTTGCCTGCACATTGAATTTCACTCTCCCTCCGGGCAACGCCGTAGCGGACTTTGGATCGGCAAATGACGGTCGTAAGCCGTTGGCGCTAGCCACGGGCCTTTCTCGGAATCCCAATACGCTTTGCTATTTCGATGAAACACGACAACACTTGCGAGATTGCAACATACGGAAATCTGCGGGATTTGTGCTGTATAGGGGCCCGTGGCTAGCGCCATCGGCTGACAAAGAATCCGCTATCGCGTTTCCCGAAGGTCGAGTGAAGTCTGAAGAATCCGCTACGGCGTTGCCCTCCGGGAGAGTGAAGCCTGGAAAGTCCGCTACGGGTTTGGCCGGTTGGAGAATGGATTCAACGTCGCGTTTACCCAAAGTCATCAAAATGAAAACGATTCATTGTGGCATACCAGCTTTTGCGATTCTGATGTGTAGCGTTCTACTTCGCACTGAACTGGCAAGCGCGCAAGAAATTTTACGCGTGAAACCGACTTCCGATGCACGTGCTGCGGAACTGAAATCCAAACCGTGGATCGACGTGATTCAGCGTGAAGTCGCACCGCTGAAAAATGATCCGGGCAGACAAATGCCCATGGTGATGTGGCACGGCGTTGGCTTTGAACCTCTGCCGCCGGAGAAACTGAAGATACTTCAAGAACGAGGGCTTACGCAGCATTTGCAGATGGATGCTGCAATGATTCCGGCAGCTTTGAATCTACAGCGGGCGGGAATGCCTGTGATTTTGATGCAAGGAAGGACAGATAGTTGGCCCTACTCTTTAGCAGATGACGCAGCGGACTGGGCTCATCAGTTTGACATCACTTACCAGCCGAAATGGTTCGGCGACGAGGATGCGTTCGAGTGGCACGGTGCTTGTCCAAACCAGACAGCCGGATGGAAGATTTTGCAGCAGAATACACTTGAGACAATGCATAAGTTTCGAGATGCTGGCGTTAAAGTGTCCGGTGTGTGGATGGACTGGGAGGGCGATCCGTATCCCTGGACGCATCTGTTCGAGCAGTTAAAGCACTGCCAACGATGTCGCCGCGACTTGCCCGCCGAAATCGTGTACAACCAAGTCGCCTGGAGAGACGCTTCGTGGCAACGGTACGTCAAACTGTACGACGAACATTTCGCCCAGCCGATTCACGAAGTGTTTCCGGATTGCCTCGTCACCAATTGGCATGTGGTTGCTTCAACACAGAAGAAACCGATTCGCTATTTCGTCAGCGATGTGCTGCTGCCGGAGTTATCGCCACGGTTTTTCAATGCGACCAATCCGATCGGCTACGGCAGCGATTCGGTATGGCGGTCCAGATACCATGGGGCTGATCCTCCGACACAGCAAGTCGTGGATGACTTTTTTGCCAATGAGATAACACAGCAAATCGATACGGACTTTGAAAACCGTTCTGCTTCTAAGAATCGCGAGATGAAATCGGTCCCGTGGGTGGCTCGCTACTGCCGAATTGAACCAAGCGGGCCGATGATTCCGCTGATGACTCGAAAACGATATCGAGAGACTCTGGGCGAACTTTGGACAAAAGACATCGCTACCATGCAGGTGTTCAACGCCATGCACGAAGGTTTCGAGGAATATGCGATTTTCGAGCTTCAAGACGCGGTACAGGCGTTTGACAATGCTCTCTCCAAAGCATCCTTGAACGCGAAACGTTGAATAGAGTTGGAACCTGCTTTTTGCATCGCTTTTCGGTCCGAAACGCAGTAGCTACACTCAGCGAAAGAAATCGGACCTTTACTCTTGATTATCTGAGTTCACCGTGCTGTCGTTTGCTGTTTTGGTACAGCAAAATCGCCTTTCAGAGGCTAAACTAGAGGCATGACTGTTAACTCACAGATCAAGCCCATTCCAACGATCGCTCCCTGATACGTATGACAACTGTCGATTCCAATGCTTCACCTAATCAGGCCGAAGCAGCTACCAAGGCGGAAGCAGAAATCAACGCGGAAGCAGAAATTAACGTGCCCCCGAAAAAACGTGGTGTTCCCGAAGGCCTTTGGCTGAAGTGTCCCGGATGCGGCGCGTCGGTCTATAAAAAGGAAGTCGAACAACAACTCAATGTGTGCCCCAAGTGCGAGCACCATTTTTATGTTTCGGCTCAACAGCGGATCGATCAGGTGCTGGACGCTGGCACGTTTGAGTTGATGAACGATCAGATTCGCCCAACCGACCCACTGGAATTCTCGGACCGACGTCAGTATGCCGACCGCTTGAACGGCGAACAAAAACGGACAGGCTTGTCCGATGCTGTGATGACCGGCACAGGCATGGTTCGTGCTCGGCGTGTGGCATTTGCCGTCACCGATAGTGCGTTCATTATGGGAAGCATGGGATCTGTTGTTGGCGAACGACTCACACGCTTGATCGAACGAGCGACCGAGCAAGATTTGCCGTTGATCATTGTCAGCGCCAGTGGCGGCGGAGCTCGAATGCACGAAGGCATCCTGTCCTTGATGCAAATGGCAAAAGTCTCCGCGGCATTAGCACGATACGACGAAGCGGGCGGGCTTTTCATCAGCGTGCTTACCAACCCAACGATGGGTGGAGTGGCCGCCAGCTTTGCTTCGCTGGGTGATTTGGTGTTTGCAGAGCCGAAAGCATTGATCGGGTTCGCCGGTCCGCGAACGATCAAAGCAACAATCGGAATCGAATTGCCCGAAGGTTTTCAGACAAGCGAGTTTCTCTTGGAACACGGCTACATCGATCGGATCGTGACGCGAAAGCACTTGAAGACTGAAATCGCTCGTGCGATCGACTATTGTGGTAAGTAGCCGCTGCTGTCGACACGTTGACCCATCCCCTCCGTTTCTTTTGTTTTAGTTGTTCCCAATGAGCATTCTGGATAGCCTGAAATCGGCGTTCGGCTCCGGTGACGGTGGTGGCAGTAGCGGCGGGAAGATTGATGTCCAGGCTCGATTTGAACGCCAGCGAACCGCGGCGACGGGAACGATGGCGCATTTCTTTGTCGCCAAAGATCGTAAACGCGACAACCAGTTAGTCGGCGTCAAGCTTCTGGACATAGAAAAGGTGGAGCTCTTCGAGGGCCGATTCAAGGGATTAAAGAAACCCACCGAAGGCCAAATCGCGATGATGATGAATCATCCGCTGATCGCTGAGACCTACGAAATCGGCACGACCGAAAAAGGGCAACCTATCTTGGTCATGGAATACGTTTCCGGCCCCAGTATGCAGAACATCGTGGTGAAAAAGCAGGAGCATCACGTCGAAGGCAAACGGTTGATGTTGATTCGCCAAATGGCCGAGTCGCTGCAGTACGTTCACGCGAAAGGGTTTATCCACCGCGACATTTGCCCGCGAAACTTCATTTGTTTGCCCGAAACCAAGGGCGTCAAGCTAATCGATTTTGGACTGACAGTTCCCGCGACGCCACCGTTCATGGTGCCTGGAAATCGCACAGGGACTCCACTTTACATGGCACCCGAAATCGTTCGTCGCAGGGCGACAGACAAGCGGGTCGATTTGTTCTCGTTTGGAGTCACCTGTTTCTGCTTGATCGCGTTTGAACACCCGTGGCAAGCGGAAATGGTCAACGGCCGAGCCGCATTGAACCACGACACACATGAGCCCAAAGACTTGCTAACGCTCTGTCCCAATGTCGATCCGCGGCTAGCACGGTCTGTCATGAACGCGCTAAACCCAAAGGTGGACGAGCGGACCAAGAGCGTCGAACAGTTTCTTGAGTCGATCAAATCAGTCGAAAGCTGCTTTGTAGGTTAGGCGGAATTCGTCTTTTACTTTTTCGCGGGGTTGTTTTCACCGAGACTCTTTACGGTGTTTTCAAACGAATAGTAAGTCTTGGGCCACGGCGCTTTGTCGGGCAAGTTCAGCGACAGGCAGTGCAGTGAACCTTGCAACGTCTTCATGCTGGTCATATTGACCGTTTCGATGACGTGCTCAGGCAGCAGTCTCTTGTATGTCGCGATGGCTTGTTGCACCAAGTGCGGCGGGTCTGAATCAAACGTAGGCATCAGAAGCAATTGATTGGCCATGATGATGTTGGTGTAGGGGCTCCAATACGTCTGGTCGCGAGGCGGAATGTTGATCCGATGAACTTCTAAGGGGCGTCCATTCACTTGAGTCGCTTGAAGTCGCCTGGCATTGCGTTCCAAAATCCCCGCGTTGATGGGGTCCCGGCGAGCATCGACGCGTGCGACCAGCACACGATGCGAGTCCAGAAATGTCGCGAACATGTCCGCATGCTTTGTGGCCTCTTGTTGCAGCGGCTCCAAAATAACCAATTGATCCAAATTGAAACTTCGCTTGAATTCCTTCGTCACCATGTCGCGCGCTTCTTGCTGCGGATTGCGACCGGGAAGCGGGTTGGGAAACTGCACATTATTGTCTGAGAAAATTCGATCGGTCGCGATCGCAATCCCCGCTCCATTGCTGATGAGGTTGCCGCCTTGGACGATCCATTTGACCGTTCGCAAACGCGTTTGCGCGACGGTCGCCCATCGACTGGGAAAACTATCATCCAGCGGACGGCTGCCTTCGTAATAGAAATCAATCGAAATCCAGCCATTCTCCAGTTCTGCCAAGCGTGGGCCAAAGTCGCGGAGCCATATCGTGTTCATTTTCAACGGGGAAAAAAATACGTGGGTGTACTTTCGGCCCGAACTCGAAAGCGATTTCGCGATGGTGCGCAGCTGCTCGAGGTCGTTGTATAGAATCAACAAATTGACGTGTCGCGAGGTCTTGTCAACGATCTCCTGCAAGATCGGAAAATGATGAGGCATCCAATCACTGACACTTAGCACGATCGCACGCTGCGGTTCAAATTCACCGGGTACTCGAACGCTAGCTAACTTCGGTTTCCCAACCGTTTGCGTGGATGCGGATGAACTTTTCCCCTGACTGCTTGATGCTGCGGGCGCGGTAGCGATCTTCGGGCGTACTTGCTGCGCATGGACTGAATGAGATCCGTTTACAACTGCACTGATCCACAGCCCCGCTGCCAAGCCTGCGATGCAGGCTTGGGTGAATCGGTGCGTTGTGGGACGGAGGTGCAAAACCGCCCTGCGTGCAAAGTCTCTCATTCGATCCATTCGATGGGTCAGCGTATCCAGCGGTTCACAGCCAACAGAGATTTCCATCCGTCCAACCGCGCCTCTCGTCGATGCGAATTCTAGTCAGGGCTGTGTCAACGGAACAGCTGCCATGCCGCGAAAGCAGGAGAAGCGAACTGAGGTGGACAGTTTATGACTTTTGTTCCTCCAATCCTGCGACAGCCGTCCACTGAGAAAGCTGCCGCCTACTGCAACATCGCGCGTCCGCGAGAACATAGGATGGTCAGACCATCAACGGATGGTCAGACCATCAACCCACGGTAGAGGACGAAAGTATGCGACCCGCGAACCTGATTCCGTTTTTGACGCTGATATTGTCTGTACCCAACGTCGGCCTGGCGGTGGGTGACGCCGCTGACGTCAAACGCCCCAATATTGTTCTGGTGATGGCCGACGATCAGGGTTGGGGAGACATGGCGTACAACGGGCATGAAGTCGTGAAAACCCCAAACTTTGACCAAGCCGCGGCCACAGGTATTCGCTTCGATCGTTTTTATGCTGCCGCTCCGGTTTGTTCGCCCACACGTGCCAGTGTGATGACAGGGCGGCATCCCAATCGGATGGGCGTTTTCAAATGGGGGCACCCGATGCGGCCGCAAGAAGTGACCGTCGCCGAGGCGTTGAAGTCGGTCGGATATCACACCGGTCATTTTGGGAAATGGCATTTGGGTTCAGTCCGAAAAACAAGCCCCGCCAATCCAGGGGCCAATGGAT
>CAYUGI010000224.1:0-11350 GCA_964444105.1 uncultured Pirellulaceae bacterium | reverse complement strand
GCTAAGGCTCGACTCTCCCGGAGGGAGAGTGAATTGTGAATACGCAACATTGAATAGTGATTTGTCGTGCAAGAGACGATTACTTCCGTTTTGGCGCAACATCAAAACTGGCGCTTCGCGTTGAATGTTTGAGCCTATCGTATGCAGATATTGAAAACGAAGTTGACTCACAGCACCGCGCTAGATGGTACGGGCTACTTCGTTTGAAATGGCTGAGACTTTGCGATCTGTTTTACCAAGGCTCGCAGTGTCAGGCCATCTTTGGTTGCTGAAGCGAGGATTTGGTTGATCGTGACGCGATCATTTGGCTCGATGGTGCGGCCGAGTGCGTACATCATCAGCTTTTCCGTCAAGCCGCGCGCGAAACGGTCTTGCTGCGACAGGATCGCTCGCTTGAATTCTAAGAAGTTTCGGAACTCGACGCCGTTGGGTAACACGCCGCCGGGATCGATGGCTGCTCGTTCGCCCCAGTATTGATTGACTGGTTTTTCTCCGTCGATTTGTTCGCGCCACTGGCCGATACCGTTGAAGTTTTCCAGCGCCAATCCGTAAGGGTCGATTCGGCGATGGCAATTGTTGCAAGTCGTTTGTTCGCGGTGCAGTTCCAAACGTTCACGCACAGAAAGTTGTTTGCCTTGTAAGTTGGGTTCCACTTCGCCGGCGTTGGGCGGCGGTGGTGGTGGCGGATCATTGAACAACACCGTTAGCAGGTATTTTCCACGCTCGACCGGTTTGGTGCGGTTTCCGTCGGCACCCCAAAGATGAATTCCTGCCATGCCAAGCAGACCACCCCGCGCGGCGGATGGAGATTCGGCCAGGTAGGTGTCTTCCAGCAGCCTACGTTGCGTTGGGGTGCGCTTCGGCCCAGGGGTCCTTAACGCGGCAAACGCTTCGGCCTGGATGGTTTCGGCAAAGAAGTAAAACCCACCTCCGCCCGAACCATTGACAACCTTGATAAGTAACTCGTTCTTGCCCTCCTTCAGCGCAATCGTCACGCGATCTTGCTTGGGTTCGACGGCACGTATGACATAGCTTGAAAGGACTTCATCACCGTTGATCCAGACTTTGATCGCGTCATCGCTGCCCAAAGCGAGTGTTAGCTCCTGAGCGATTTTGGAATCGATCTGTCGATAGAGGTAGTACGCCGCATTTTGCTCGTTGAAGACATTGTGAACTTCGCCATCGCCCCAGTCTGGCTGCTCCGTCCAACTCAAATCGTCAATGGTTTCATCGAGATTGATCGACGCTTCAGGGGCGAACTGTTCGTCGAAAGCCAGTTGTGCGGAGTTGCCTCGGAAAGGACCCATGGAATAAACCTGTCCAATCTGCGGCGTGTTGATCAACCTTTCTCGCGCATGCCGCATCCAAGCATCGGGCTTGATCAGCGGGACGCGCCGAAACGCATCACCCTTGACACCGTGGATGCCGTAGTACGAAGCAAGCTTTTCATTCAGCATCAGCCAGCCACTGCTCAAAAAGCACCGAATCGGTTCGTCCTTGTGAAGGGCTTCGCGGAAGAAAGCCAACGGTTCTTCGCTGAGGTCTTTTCCCAATCCAGCGAACTCGGTCTCGTGGAACTTGGGGAAAATATGCTTGTCCGGTGCAAACCGCGTGAACTCATCAACCTTCAACCACTGTCGCGCGAATCCATCGACAAGTCCTTCGCTTCGCGGGTCGGCCAACATGCGATCGATTTGACGATCTAGCTCGGCTGGGTCGCTGCTTAGCTTGCCTGAGACTGCGCTTCGGAAGAGAGTATCATCCGGCTTGGACGACCAAAGGAAATAGCTCAACCGAGTCGCCAACTCCCAACTGGTCAGCTTCCTCAGCCGCGCTGATTCATCTTCCCGAATGAACAGGAAATGGGGGGAACAAAGCATCGCGGTCAGTCCCGTCTGCATCGCATTTTCAAACGACGCACCGGCATCGATTTCTGCGTCAAATACCGAGACGATTGCATCCAGTTCGGCTCTCGTCGTTCGTCGTCGAAACGCGCGCGGCAAAAGGCGATTGAATGCTGCGCTCGCCGTTTGGGTCGTCTGCTGATCGGATGACGGAACGCCGTCAGGAAAAACTGCCTTCATGCTTGGCGGCGGAAAACTTGGCTGGAGCGGGCCAGTCAATTCGATCCATTGCAAATGCAATTTCGGCAATGACGCTGTGTCGATGGCTTCCTTGGTAAACCCAGAGCGAACATTTTCGGCATGACTTCCTTCGGCACGCATCCGTGCTTTCGCGCGCAGCGATTCCATCGGTTTGCCATCCGCAAATAGCTTGTCGGCATCGCGTTTTCCCTTGTGCGCTACCTGACGGCCTACGCGAAATCGAGTTCCATTTGCGATCTCAACGGAAAACTCGCCGGGCACCGCCGCATCGAATGTTCGCTCGAACTCGTACACCTCTGGGTTCTCGGGAGTCGCATCAACACGAAATCGAGCCAGTCTGCCAAGGGAACCAAATTTGATGTCCATGAAAACGGGCTTCGGACTATCGCCCCGATCGGCCGCCGCCTTCACACGAATTCGATAACGGCCGGTGATGGGAAGTTGTTCATTGTCCTCGGTTGGATAGCGAAGTTTGCCGTAGGTTCGCACCGCTTCATGCATTACCGTCAAAAACGGATCGTTGATTTCGATCTGGCGTCTGTCTAGCAAATAGCTCATCGACGAATCACGGGTGTCAACAAAGTCGAAGTGCATGGTCTTGGTTGGAAACGCGGGCGGACGAAACACGATCGCTCGGTCCGCCACTTTGCTGCCCACGTCGATGTAGGCTTCCATTAGCGATGGATCTACCAGCAACGCTTTGCTCATTCGGTCGAATCCTTGGATACTGCCATCAGGCGGAAGATCCTCCATTGGCCCTTCACCATCGACAAAATCGACTCCCAGCAGGTCGCGAACAGTGTTGGCGTATTCGACCCGACTGAGTCTTCGCATCAAGACGCGACCGTTGGTGCTTTCGGCGCTGCGTTGCATTTGCAGCAAATTCTTGGAGATCCACTGCGTGACGATTGCCAATTCGTTTGGATCTGGACGCGGCTCGTTTTCCGGTGGCATTTCGCCCAGATTGATTCGGTCCAAAACCTCGACCCAATGGCCTGCCGGCGTTCGATCGGAAAAGTTGGCGGCGAGGTTATCCAGTCGCAAGTCGCCTTCTGAAAGATCGCCGTCGTGGCATGAAGTGCAGTGCTGGGCGAAGAACGGTTTCACAGCCGAACGAAAGGTGGCTTCGTCCAACGCCGACGAATCCGACATTGCGATACCAGAGGTTACGACGCAGGTGGAGATCAGAACGAGCAATCGGATCACCATCCCGACACCTCCAAATGTGTCGCGGATCGCTCGAAAGCATCAAAGACTTCGTCGGCTAGCTTCAAGTTGTTTCGTCGCAAAGCCAAGCGAACGCCGCTGGGCAAATCGGCCAACTTACCAAGCCCCTCGGGCGTCACCTTTGTGATTGGGTCATCGGTGTGTCCTCCAATGCTGGCCGATCGAAGGTGCTTGAGCCGCGACACGCACCGGATCCCGGCATCATTGACTGACTTTCCCGAAAGCGTAACTCGATCGAGCCTTGGGCATTCGGTCATCGGCCCGATCGCTTCACCGGTGATGTTTGGAGCCGATAGAACAACAGTACGGAGATTTTTCATTCGCCAAAAATGTGCAAAGGAATCGTCTGTGATCGGTGTGTCGTTGCTTACGATTTCGATTTGCGAAATTCCGATCGCTTCACTTAAACGCATGATTCCCCGGTCAGTCAAGAATCGACTGCCAAGTTTTAGCTCGCGGAGCCAGTTGTTGTCAGCAATCGCGTCGATCGTCAGATCGCCCGCCGCGGTTCCACGCAAATCAATTGAGCGCAGGAAAGGCAATTTGCCCAAGACGATAAAACCACGGTCCGTCACTTCAGGGCAATCTTCGATCGTGAAGTTCTCCAGTCGGCGTAGCTTGGCGATACTTTTCAATCCATCATCGCTAATGTTGCCGGAAACCCTGAGCGTCTTGATTGTTTCCGCAAAGGGTTGCAGCAAATCAAGGTCGTCGTCGCTTAGATGTTTGCATTGAAAATCAATCAGCTTGCCGCTGGCAACTTTCTTCAGCACAGCGCCGGTTCCTTGGGTGCCGGGTATGTGTAGCGATGTGATTTTTGTCAGCGAAGGAAGCTTCGAGAGTCCAACGTCAGTGATGCCATCACCGTGAAGGCTGAGGAGTTGAAGGTTTTGGAGGTCCGACAAGTAGCCCATCATTGCGTCACTTAGGCCGACCGTGCCAGTGATCTGTAGCAATTCGATTTCGGGTTTGTTCTCAAGAGGAGCCAGGTCGGCGTCGGTGATATTGTTGCCTGTGCCCGAGAGTACTAGTCCGCGTAAGTCTTTGACTTTCGTCAGCTTGCGGATGTGTTCACCGGTAAGGTTTCCTCGGGCGTTCAATTCGATATCAACTGGCTCATCAAGATCGGCGAGCGCGGTGAAAAACTCTTCGGTCAAATGCTGGTCGTTTACAACGACGGTGACGATGCCTTTTCGACGTTCACGAAACTCTCGCGTCAAACTTGCAAGCTTTTTTCGAGCCGCTTCACTACGTTCAAAGGTCTCTCGTGCCGACGAACTCTCTGCTTCCGAAGCATCCATCGCGACTCGAAAACCAACGTACGCTGCCGCATCATCGGCTTCATAGAAACCACGGCATCCGCACCGTGCTTGCAACGGCGACGTGAACCATGATCCGCCACGAATGACGCGCCAGTCGCCCGTGTCGTTCCAGTCTTCGGTGCACAAAGGATCGATCGCACGCTTTCGCAGTGTTTGATGACCGGTTTTATCGTATTGCCGGTAGAACGTTTCTAAGTATTTGTCTTGGCACCACTCCCAAACATTCCCGTGCATGTCGTGCAAGCCAAATGGGTTCGCCTGATAGCTTCCCACTGGAGACGTAAACACATGTTGATCACCACGCTCCGTTTCCGGGTAGACGATCCACTGACGCATGACTCGATCGGGAGCGACATTCTCCAGTTCCACGTTGCCGATGTTGGCGTGTTTTTCGATCACACCGCGATACTGATTTCCGAACGAAAAGAAACTCTGAGTTTTCGCGCGAGCGGCGTATTCCCACTCTGCTTCGGTCGGCAATCGGTACGTCTTGTCTTCCTTTTGCGAAAGCCACTGGCAAAACTCGATCGCGTCGCGAAAGCTCACACCAACGACTGGGTGGTCATCGTCCTGTGGAAAGCCGGTGCTTTGCCAATCGAATTCGGGGCTCTGTTGAAAGGACTGCTTATGCGAGGGATGCTCGGAATCGGGAGTTGGATCCCAGCCCACGATGCCCTCGCCGTCGGAATTCGACGTCGTCGAATACCCTGTCGCTTCAATGAACTGAGAGAACTGGCCTTTCGTGACTTCCGTCGCTGACAAGTAAAACGGCCGCGTCAGGACAACTTGGTGGCGTGGGCCAGCATCTTGTGCGTTGTACTCCGCGTGGTCTTTCATCATCGGTGCCGTCGGAAACGCACCGCGCTCATACCGGCCAGCAGGCAAGAGTTTCAACTGCATGTCCAAACTGTTCGTTACCGTGGGGAGGTCGTCTTCCGCAAACACGGGCAACGAACTCAATGCGGCCAACACAAACCCAGCAAGAAATCGGTTCATCCAATTAGCTCGTCGATAGGACTGGTGCTGTCTTGCAATGAATCGACCTTCACACCAACACGATCGGCCATGGTGTGCCAGACTCGGGCAAGCGGCGTTTTGTCAGCCAGCTTAAGGTGTGTTTGGTGTTTCATGCCAAGGGAATCGCCGCCGAACATGACCGTAGGCAATCGGTCGCGCGAGTGTCCCATCCCAGCGCTGGACGAATACGCCAACATGCTGTGATCCAGCAAACTGTTCCCATCGGTTTGCTCGATCGAATCCAAACGATCCAAGAACTGTTTCCAGAATCGCATGTTGATCTCATCGACTTTGGCCAATTCGGCAAGGTTCTTCGGATCGTTATTGTGGTGAGTCAATGCATGGAAGCCTTTGCTGACGCCGTGAATCGGGTAAGCGCCTCCGGCTAGCTCGCGACGGACGTTGTACGTGATCACTCGCGTTGAGTCGGTTTGAAAGGCAAGTGCTACAAGATCGTACATCAGTTTTTGGTAGACTTCGTAGTCGAACTCTCTCGAATCCGGCGTCAGCGACTGGCTATAGTCGCCCATGTTTTCCATCTTGGCTTCGGGCTTGGGTTTATTGGACCAATCGATGTCTCGCTGAAGTTGGCTTTCAACTTCACGCACAGCCGAGAAGTACTCGTCCAGCTTGACGCGATCGTTCTTGCCCACCTTGCGCTGGACTTGTTTCGCTTCCCCCTGAACGTAGTCCAGAATGCTGCCACGACGACGGAAGTTGTCATCACGCTGGGCAGCTTGGTCCGCGTCATCGACACCGAAAAGGCGATTAAACAACACGTAGGGATCATTCTGGGCGGCCAGCGGAATACCACTTTCGCTCCACGACAATGTCGCCAGTCCTTGTTGCCCGAAATTCGTACCTCGTTTGATAGAAAGCTGCAGCGAGGGAAATCGTGTTTCGCCGCCGATCGTTTTGGCGACCACTTGGTCCGCGCTGATTCCGCCTTTGATGCCCGACGACGTCCAACCTTCCGTGCCGGTCAGAAAGGTATAGTCCCCCGTGTGGCCACCACCGTGTTCCAGTTGCATGCCGGAGAGAATGGTCATTCGCTTGCGATAATCTTCTAGCGGGCGAACGATCTGAGGCAGTTCGCAGTCCTTGCCAGTCGTCTCGGGAAAGAACTCGTGTAAGTTCATTCCGGTGCCAAAGTGTGCCACCATCATTCGCGCGGGCACCTTCGGCGTAGCGCCGTCGGCCCAGGCACTGCGTGGCTGCATGGCAGCGAGTGCCGGAACCGTGATCGATCCGGCAGCACCCCGCAGTAAAGCTCGACGTGAAATTGGAACTGGCATAGAAAAACTCGATCGTGAAAAACGCATGGGCGAGTGAATTTCGTTCGTGAAGTCCACTACTAGCAGTTTAGACGAAAATTGCAGCTCTGATCCATCGAAATGTCGTGCCTATCGAAGTGCCGGGCGCATCACCTTCTCGTGAAGTGCCGTTTCAGGTATCAAATTGCGTAGCCTGGATTGTTCATCGCTCCCTTGAATCGCATTGAGAGTCGACGACCGTGTTTGGCTTGCGAAATATCTGGTGAATACAGACCGTGCATGTTGGTGTACCGGCTTCAGCCGGCCCCGATCAAGCACAAGCCGCCTGAAGGCGGTACACCAGCGTTCGCGGATGAATAATCCGGACTACGTAGTGACCGTCCCTCCTTCCAGCTTGAATCAAAATGAAACGGAACTCCTACGCGATCATCGGCAGCGGCGCACTTGGGGGACTCTATGGTGGCTTACTTGCCAACGCCGGATTCGACGTGCATTTCTTGCTCAACAGCGACTACCAGCACGTCTGTGATCATGGCTTGAAAGTGCAGAGCCTCTGGGGTGATTTTCATTTGCCTCAGGTGAATGCGTACCAACGAGCTGAGGATTTACCAGCCTGCGATGTGACCATCGTGGCGCTTAAGACAGTCCACAATCATCTGCTTCCTTCGCTGCTTCCGCCACCAACCAGAGACGGGGGAGCGGTCTTGGTCCTGCAAAATGGCTTGGGAGTGGAAAGCGATTCTGCCAGTATCGTTGGCGAAGACCGCGTTCTGGGCGGCTGCTGTTTTCTGTGCAGCAACAAAGTGGGGCCGGGACACATTCACCATCTTGATTTCGGACGGATTGTTTTCGGCGAATATGCGACGCAAGAAATCACGCCGCGAGCCCAACAGATCTGCGACGAATTCAACGAAGCAAAGATCGATACACAGGTTTCGGAGCATTTGGACTTGGTCCGCTGGCGAAAGCTAATGTGGAATATTCCATTCAACGGACTGTCTGTCGCACTCAATGCGTCCACCAAGGAGATCATCGATACTCCTGGCTCTTACGCATTGGCGGACGAGATCATTCGTGAAGTTCACCAAGGAGCGGCCGCTTGCGGTGTCGCCGTTCCGGATGAAGCGATTGAGATCACGATGGACAACACTCGCAAAATGGTGCCGTACGACAGTAGCATGCGGATCGACTTCCAGAATAATCGTCCGATGGAACTGCAAGCGATATTCGGCAATCCGCTTGCAGCGACAAAGCAGCACGGCCATGAAATGCCACGGGTCGAAATGCTCTATCAGATCCTGCAATTCATGAATCCGTCGGGACAGTAGTGAATCGGTTTATGCATTCGCTGTTCGCCCTTCTCCGCAACTGGCCCTTCTTCGCAACTGGCCCTGCGCGAACTAGACTGTGCCCATGAACATCACCAGTCAGTTCATTGTTATCCTGGCAAGGCTTTTTAGCGGCTTCACGGTCCGCTGGATCGATTGTCAGCCCGATACGTGTCAGCGCATCTACTTTGCCAATCACACCAGTCACTTGGACGCGGTGGTGCTGTGGTCCGCGTTGCCGCGACCGCTGCGCAATATCACGCGTCCTGTTGCAGCGAAAGACTATTGGACCAAGGGCTGGCTGAAGCCGCATATGGCGCGTAGTTTTAATGCGTTACTGATCGACCGGACTCAAATCAAAGTCCATCGCAGTCCCATTGACATCATGTTGGAACAGATGGGAGACGTGTATTCGCTGATCGTCTTTCCTGAGGGCGGGCGATCGTCAGGCGAAGAGGAAATGGGCAAGTTCAAGAGCGGTTTATACTACATGGGCAAGAAACGCCCCGACTTGGAGCTAGTACCGGTTTACATTGACAACGTGAATCGAATTTTGCCACGCGGCGAAATATTGCCGGTTCCCTTACTAAGCTGCATCACCATCGGGGCGCCGATCTTCTTGGAAGCTGGCGAACCGAAGAACGCATTCTTGGAACGTGCTCGCGAAGCGGTTCGTGCCTTGAAAGACGTTTGACCGCGATTAGGCGTTTTCGTTGGCGGATACCATCTCGCGGAATTCCTCTTCCGTTAAAATCTGGACACCCAGATCCTTCGCTTTGGTCAATTTACTGCCCGCTTTTTCGCCGGCGACCAGAAAGTCCGTGCTCTTGCTGACGCTGCTCGACGCGCGACCACCAAGCGACTCGATCAGTTTCTTGATCTCATCACGTTTGTAGTGCTGCAACGTCCCGGTAACGACCAGTTTTTTTCCATCAAACAGCTGACCCTCTTCGCTGATTTCTGGTTCCGGATCGGTCAGGTCGACACCAACCTCAGCCAGCTCATCGAGTGTAGATTTACCGAAATCGCTTTGCAGAAACTCGTGCAAGCTTTTCGCAATCGCGTCGCCGATTTCATGGATCGCGGCCAAGTCTTCGATCGAAGCTCCGCGAAGTTTGTCTAGCGTGTTGTATTTCGCCGTGATCAGCTTTGCGACGCGAGGACCGACGTGGCGAATGGTAATCGAGGACAAGATTCGCGAGAGCCCGCGTGTGCGACTTTCATCGATTCCCGCGATCAATTTTTTGGCGTTTCGTGTGCCAACATTCACGTCGATCATTTCGCCGTCCTTGCCTTTTCGCTGTTTGATCCACGTAAGGCCTGCGAGATGGTCCGCTTTTAACCGATACAAATCCGCATAGCTGGATACGAGTTCGCGACCAATCAACAAATCAACAAACTCTTCGCCCAATCCGTCGATGTCCATCCCGGGACGGGAGCCAAAATAGATCAAGCGTTGTTTCAATTGAGCGGGGCAGGTTGGGTTGGGGCAACGAATGTAAACGCCGCCTTCATCGCGAATCAACTCAGTATCACACTCGGGGCAGTGCGTTGGGAACTGATAAGCGGGCGGGTTTCCTTCGCGTTTGTGTTTTTCAACACGGACCACTTTGGGAATGATCTTACCGGCTTTCTCCACCACGACGGTGTCACCCTCGCGTACATCCAGCCGCTCGATTTCATCAGCATTGTGAAGTGACGCGCGTGAAACGGTCGTGTCTGCGATATCGACGGGTATCAAATGAGCGACTGGAGTTATCGTTCCAGTCTTGCCTACCTGGACGCTGATCGACTCCAACTGAGTGATCGCCTCATAGCGTTCAAACTTATAGGCGATGAGCCACCGCGGACTCTTGCTGCGAATTCCCAGTCGTTCACGTTGGTCAAAATCATTGACCTTGAACACAATCCCATCGACTTCAAAGGAGAGCTCTGGCATGCCTTCCTCTTCCAACGCCGCGATCGCTTTCATGACCGCTTTGGAATCCTTGAACAAACGAACTGCTGGTGTCGGCGGAATACCCAATGATCCGACTTCGTCCAAGAACTCCATGTGGTTTTTGGCCTTCAACCCGTCGATTTCGCCGACGCCGTGGCAAAAGAAACGCAGGTTTCGTTCAGCCGCGATGGCTGGGTCCAACAGACGAATGGTTCCGGCTGTCACGTTGCGGGTATTTTTGTAAGGCTCCGCTCCGGCTTCGATTTGACGCAGGTTCAAGTCAGCCAGATCCGCATTGGTCATGTAAACCTCACCACGAACCTCCAGGACTTTGGGGGCGGATTTGCCGGTCGTTCGCAAAGGCAAGTCGCGAATCGTACGAATGTTGTGTGTGATGTCGTCGCCGACGGTTCCGTTTCCACGCGTCAACGCAAGCTTCATGGCGCCGTCTTCGTAGCGAATCGATCCAGCGACACCGTCAATTTTGTATTCCATCACCCACTGGATTGTCTCACCATCCAGCGTTTTCTCGGTGCGATCGAAGTACGCTTGCAGTTCTTCCAAGCTATAGGTGTTGTCGATCGATAGCATCGGCACCGAATGATCAACCTGTTCCAGGTGCTCAACTGGCGCATCACCGATTCGTTGAGTTGGGGAATCGGGTGACTGTAGCGATGGGTGCTGCGTTTCCAGTCGTTTCAGTTCATCCAGAAGTTTGTCGTACTCCAGGTCACTGACTTCCGGGGTGGCCTGCACGTAGTAGAGATGATCCAACCGGCGGATTTCGGCTCGAAGCTCATCGACTCGTTTTGCGGCGGATTGAGAATCAGAAGCGGTCATAGCGAACTTGAAAAAATCGAAAAATCGTTGGTGCGGATCGATCAGTATCGTCTTGTTTCGATCGATGTCTGGCAACCGACTTTGAATTGGGTTTGCGTGATACGCCGATACTACCCCCAGCGAGGCTTTAACCTTACTATTGGATTCCGCAACGTTTGTAAGTTGCTGTTCACCGAGCAATTCCACTCTGTTTCCGGGCATTGGTGCCGACGCAAAATTCCAGCTAGGCTCCCCTCTCCCCCGAATCATCAGGCAAGTTGTGCTTGCCTGATGATTTGGGGGAGAGGGGTCGGGGGTG
>CAYUGI010000223.1:0-11351 GCA_964444105.1 uncultured Pirellulaceae bacterium | reverse complement strand
CCGCCCATGTGCCATTTGCCGAAGTAAGCCGTCTTGTATCCGTTTTGTTGCAGATACTGGGGAAAGAAGATCGTGCCTTCGGGAACCAGTCGGTTGTTGTCGATCACACGATGCTTGTGCGTGTAAAGTCCCGTCAAGATTGACGCGCGACTGGGCGAGCACAAAGACGTTGTCACAAAAGCGTTCTTTAGGTGTACACCGTTGCTGGCTAAGGAATCCAAATGTGGCGTTTCCAAGAACGGATGTCCCATGAAACCCATAGCGTCGTAGCGATGATCGTCTGTCAAAATAAAGACAACATTGCGCGGTTTCACCCCGTCGCGTGGGGTGGTCGCGGGAAGTTCATCGGCACCTAGCTTTGCCGCGAAGGAAGCAAGAAAAACCGTCGCAAACAGAGCAACAAAACGTGATGGCATCGGGAGAAACTCCAAGGCTGAAAAGTAGTGCGATTTCGTGGCCCCTAGCCTATCTCAATCCGGCCCAGATTGCCTGCGTTGTTTCGTTCTTGCCGCAAAATTTCGGTCGCTAAATGTTTGCAACGATGCGTCTCACCGGAAAGGAAAATCCGACAGTCGTTGCGGCTGCTAGGATATTTGCCTCCAACTGCCTTACACTTAGGCTTTGAGTTGGCGGCTTTGAGTTGGCGGCTTTGAGTTGGCCACCACGCTCTTTGCCCCACTCATTTTGGCCCCATTCATGTTGACCCCATTCATATTGAGTCGTTCACCAATGAAATGCGTTAAGACAAGCTTGGTTGCCGGATGCGTTCTACTGGCGCTCACTTACGATGCCAATGCACAGGAAAGTGGCAAATCCAAACCACCGAACATCGTTTGGATCGTGGGCGAAAATTTTGATCTGGACTTCGAGTGCTATGGCGCAGAGAACGTTCGAACCCCTCATGTGGATCAGTTAGCAGCCAGTGGTGTGCGATACACGAATGTCTTTTCGACTTCGCCGGTTTGTGCCCCCAGTCGTTCGTGCTTCATGGTCGGGATGTACGCAACGACAACAGACATGCACCACATGCGTTCCCACCGCGAGGATGATTACCGACTGCCACAAGGAGTTCGTCCGGTAACCCATCGTCTGCAAGAAGTCGGATACACGACCGGCAATGTCACAACGATCGGTGATCGCGTGGTCGGAACCGGCAAGCTGGACTTGAATTTTGTCAACGAAGGCGAACTCTATTCGACCAAGGACTGGGCAACTCTGGTTCAAAAGCGCCCGTTCTTTGCGCAAATCAACATGCCCGAAGCAGAGTATGACATTTACGATCGTAAATCACACGAGAAGCCGCGAGTGCGGTGGGTTGGCGAAGAATGGCATCCCAAAGTCGCGACGCCCGAGAACGTAACGCCGCCACCGTATTATCCCGACCACAAAGTGGTTCGCGAAGAGTGGGCGAGATACTTGAATTCGGTGTCGGGAACGGATGTGCGAATTGGTTGGATCATCGAGGCGTTGGAGAAAGCGGGTGCATTGGACGATACCGTCATTGTTTTCTTCGGCGACAATGGACGTTTGGAAGCACGCGGAATCCATTGGTGTTTTGACAGTGGGATTCATGTACCCATGGTGATCCGGTGGGCCAAAAACTACGACGCTCCAACGCAGATTCAGCCCGGTAGAGTCAACGATGATGTCATCAGCTTGATGGACGTAACTGCGACGACTTTGGACATCGCCGGAGCCGCGATCCCGTTGTCGATGCAAAGCCGTTCGCTAATTGGACAGGAGACCGGACCGCCGCGTGAATACGCGTTCAGCGCTCGTGACCGGATCGACGAGACGCAAATTCGGCAACGCAGTGTGCGCGGAAAACGTTTTCACTACCTGCGCAATTTCACTCCGGGAGCCGGGTTTGCTTCGTTGAACCGCTACAAGGAGAAGTGTTTTTTGGTCAAACCGTTGATGCGAGAGATGCTTGCGGCGGGGACATTGTCGGGGCCGCCTGCTGATTTGATGAAGCCGTTTCCTGACGAAATGTTGTTTGACACCCAGGAAGACCCGTTCGAGATTCGGAATTTGGCGGATTCGCCTGACCACCAGCAAACACTCCGGAGCATGCGAAAGGCACTGGCGGTTTGGATGGCCGAGACGCGTGATCGCGGGCATATCCCCGAATCAGCGGAGGTGGTGGCACCGTTTAAGCAGGAGATGCACGACTGGTTTGGAACGCCTGCTTGGGCCGCGGATTCGCCTACCCCAGTGGCAGTACCGGCCGATTGAATTGGCCGATTGAATTGGCCGATTGAATTGGCCGATTGAATTGGCCGATTGCACTCGCTTGTTAGAATCGCGCTGGACGTCCATGGTCCCGCGATCGCACGCGAGGCAAACCACCGTCTTATTCGCCGTCAGCACAGTATTTCTGGACAAGTTCTTCCAACCGATCTGATGTCGGAGGCTTGACGACGTAACCACGAATCAGCGCGTCTTCCTCCGCAGCGGCCTGATCTTGGGGGTGATCCGAAGAACTACAGATCAAAATCGCGATCGATTTCTCAGTGACAACCTCGCGCTGGATTGCTTCGCGAATTTCGTTGACCAGCTCAAAGCCGTTCATGCCGGGCATATTTATGTCCACCAGCATGAGTGATCGATCATTATCCGAAAGACAACCTGCCAACTCGTCAGAAGGGGATTCGATCGCATCAACAAAAGCTTGCCCCGTCGCAAACTCCCAGACGCGAAAATCCATGGAAGACTTCGTCGCGATGCGTTTGATTAGATAACGATCAACCTCGTCATCATCAACAATAAATAGATTCTTCTTCATTATTGTAATACCCCTTCAATATTGCCCCTCCGTAAATCCAACTCGATCCATGCGGATCGTCAAGCTCAAGTAACCTTGGAACACTAGACTGTAGGGTGATCGACCACGGAGCACTATAGAGGGAACCTTGCTAGGGGCGTGTTTTCTCGAAATGTCGTTGCTCGCTTCCCGTCACAGACTTGCCGATCCAGGACCAACGAACACAAACATCGCTGCCTGGAGCGTGCCTACTTTGAGGGTTCCCAGGGCAAGCGGCAGACACCCCATTGGCCGTTGTTCTCGTCCACAGCGACTTCGATCCACGAAAGGGCGTCCCCAAATTGGGCAGATGTTTGGACGATCACACGCTCTGCGATCACACGTGCAATTTCTTCCGCTGTCGTATTCACGACAGGCAGAATCACACAATCTTCATTGGGAAATACCCAGCGTCGATCCCGAAATTTAGCCGTCGTCTCTTTCTCATCGCTCGTTACTTTGATTTCCGCATGGTCGCGAGGCAGAATCACATGGTGATCCATTTGCGTCGTTTCCTTTAACACGGCGTCTCTTAGCGCGATGAAATCGACTACATAGCGATTGTCGTCCAGAGGACCTTCGACACTGGCTCGAACACCGTAGTTGTGACCGTGGATTCGCTCGCAGATGTCTCCGGCAAATGTAATGAAGTGTGCGGCGGAAAAAACGAATTGTTCTTTCGTCACATCAACACGAAAAACAGGCTTTGTCATGGATTCACAGTCAACTGTGGAAGTGTGGGGTTCAGTGCATCAAACGACGCCGCTATTGCGAGAGGTTTCGTTCTATTTGTTCTCAAAACAAGTTCGTTCTTACAATCACGTACAGTGCCGCGGCGATTAAGTCCGCCGTTGTGCCCGGATTCAAGCGATTCGACTGACTTCGCAAGTACGTATCAAACGAAGCTTGGCTGTCGGCATCATTCCGATCGACTTTCGCCGCACGACGTTGTATTTCCTTGGCAACCTGGATCCCGCATTTTCGCACAATCAGCGAATCAACGTCCAAAGCCAACAACCGCAGATGAGCGTCGGCGATACCGAGTAATGGATCCGGCACCTTTTTCAGCGAATCCAACACGACAGGCAAGACGGAGTTAAAGAAATCCGCGAAATCCTCGGCGTATTGTTTCGCGATTCGATCCCGGGATGCCGCCAGTCGCATCGCGGACATGATGTCAAAATCATCGGTTTCGCCCAATCGATTGACGTCCATCTGGTCGACTTCGCCTAGTCCGCCGGCCGATGAAACCTGGATCGCTCGCAGCAAGTCCGCCGAATCACTCTCGCTTATCCTCGCCAACGCTTGGCTTACGGACGATTGCCAGCCCGGAAGCGTCTTTGGCGAATCAACCTCATCGGCAGAGATGATTGGGGTCAGCAAAAGCAAGATGCCTAGATTGACATTAGTCCGCAACTTCGCCGCGGTCTCAGTCGCCGCTGTGAGTGTTCGTTGACAAACCCGGCTGTCTTGATTTGCAAACGCATCTGCAGCGATCTTTGCCGCGGTCAAAAAATCGTCGTACCGCAGATTCGCAAACGAATTCTCTGGCGTAACGTTTCCTGCCTTTGGCGCAGAAGCCTCCAACGTACATGCGGCCAGCACAGCAGTGGATGGACTTTCGGCACTACCGGCAATCTTGCTTAACGCACTAACCATCATGAACGACCGAGCCGGAACTCTCTCGGGCATCCTCTGACGTGTTCTTCGCCAAGAAAGCCTCGATAGCGTCCAGTGTTTCTGCGGGCGCGTCTTCGATCACGTAGTGCCCGGCGTCAGCGATCGGTACGGTCGTCGCGTCTGGCCAAGCCGCTTGAAATTTCCGCAGGCAAGTTTCATTGAAACACCAATCCTTCATTCCCCAAATTAACAGCTGGGGGATCTTGGCGAGCGATGGGAGCGCGGATTCCAGATCCAGCAACGTCTGATAGGTCGGGTGCTTCTTCGTCAGGGGAATATCGCGAACGAACGAATCGACAGCGACACGGTTTGCCCAACTGTTGTAGGGAGCCAGCAGTCCCGCGGCGGCCTTGGGTGACAATTTATTTCGCGACATTGCCATCGATACGGCCGGACCGGCAAACAAATTCAATCCGCGAATCGCGAGCGTACCAAGCAGCGGTGTACGCAGCACACCAATCCGGGCCGGAACATACGGCGGAGGGAATGCGCCTGTGTTGAGAAGCACGAGACGGCTGAAACGCTCTTGTCGAGCAACGACCGAGGCCAAGCCAATCGCGCCGCCCCAATCGTGAGCCACCAACGTCACGTTGCGAAGGTCCAGATGATCGATCAGGGCAACCAGATTGTCGCGATGATCCGCCATCGTGTAGCCAAACTCATTTCGCGGCGGCTTATCGCTTCGGCCGCAGCCCAAGTGATCGACCGCAACCACTCGATGCGTCTTCCCAAAACGCTCCAAGATACTGCGGTAGTAAAAACTCCACGTGGGATTCCCGTGGACGCACAGCAACGTTTCGTCGCCCGATCCATGATCGACATAACGCTGCTTGAAGCCGCCGACGGAAATTTCGGCGGACGGATACGGAAAAGATTCTGCTGCGATCGATTTCATGCGTCAATTTTTGCGAGCAACAAGCGTTCTGGGAAGGTGACGCGACCGCCTTGAGCTCGCTGATGCTTGAACACGCTACGGGGTGGCCACGGCCGCTTTCTCTTTCCAGAATTGCCGAGCCGCTCGAATGTAGGGCACGTGCTTTGAGATTTCCGTGCCAGAATCCTGCTTCAACCGCTCCTCATAGTCCCCCAGCCAACGCTGAAAGAAATCGACCGAGGATTGGCTGACCCGCGGCTGTCCATCGAATTCGATATACCACGGCGCGCTCACTGCCGCTCGATAATGCTCTTCGTGCAGTGTAACGACGCGGATAATCACCCAGCCGCTCTCTTTCGCCGTCAAAGCTGGGATCACGCCGCCAGCCTTGGCGAATTCGTCTAGCCTTGCACTGTAGTGAACATGGTTGTTGTGGATCACTTCCAAATACTCAACCGGATCGCGCACACTCAGCGAAAGCTCGGGACGCAACTGCAAGGCCTCGCCGCTGCGAGCGGTAAACGTATGACCTGGGATTTTTCCGCCAAGTCGCGGACGCAACATCGGTCCGTTCGTCGCGACACTCTGGCCGTTCCAAGCACCGGTCCACCAATCCGTTGCCGACGACACAGCAGTCAGATCGCCGGGCTGATCCGGATAACGACTGGCTGTTTGATTGGCGACGTATAAACGGTTGTAGCCGACCGGTGTGTTTGCCGAGTCGCTTCCGCCGCCTGCTAATGGCGGCAGTTTCAAACCTGCATCCAGTACATTGCGATAGATTTCTTCCGCCCAACGACCCACGGCTTGACCGCCCCCCAAACCGCCACCGATCGGCGGACGCCCTTGCTTGATTCGCGTTACCTTTCGGTCAAGCCGAAGCCAATCGCCGAAGAGAAAAATCCCATCCACTTTCTGACTCGCTAGCCAAACCGGCAAAGCCCAGGCGAATGGATTTTCGATGGCAGCCTTTGTTTCAATCGACGCGTTTTTCGCCGCGACGAGTCGTGCGACCGGCAACCGTTTTGAAGTTTGACTCTCCGGGCCACCGTAGATGACCAAACCATCGTGATGTTGCGCGTTGGTTTGGATCCAGATTGGATCATTTCCGATCGGGTCATCCTGTTTTCGATAGGGAATGGGTTTCGCTTCCTGGTCCCCTGCTGTTGTGGCGACGTGCAGGTCTTCTGATGCCATCCGCAACGGTAAACTATTTGCGGATGCCACCACAAAGCAGTCGCCGCTTGTCCAGCCCTTTTCCAGCATGTCGATCATTCGCGGCAGCTGTACTTTGTGAGAATCCTGGCTCGTCGGTTCAAGGGTAAACGTGCCGGTGATGACCCGGTACTCAGGACCGCGAATCATTTGAAACGCATAGGGCCCGTCTGGCAAAAGCAATTCGACGGATCGATCCAAGACCACGCCCACACCTGCAGGGACGGTCTTGCGAATGGGCACTTGTTTGCCGCCTGGACGCTCTCGCCAAACTTGCACGCGAGTGATGGCCGGCGACTGATCCGACTCTTCTTCGCTGACCAACCGTAGTGCGCCGCCAGCAGCGGAAAGCTCCGATGCACTCAGTACAGCAGACGCAAAAATGCAAATGGCGATTGTGCGATTCATAGTGCGTGTTGAAATGAAAATCGTTGGCGATCAGTTTTGGCCCTCAACCCGCTGAGGCTCGACTCTCCCGGAGAATGAAGGAAATCGATGCGAATCAACAGACCAAAAACTGAACGACTTGCTGCGCGGTTGGGTAGAAGAATCTCGCGCTTCAGGGTATCAGTTCCAGTCTGCTTTTGACGAGCCAGCAAAGCTCGTATCCCTTCACGATCGTTCGGTCTCACGCATGTTCGGGTAGGTCAGCGGGGCTAAACGCATCAGGCAGTAACTGCGACAGTTGCCTGACGCGTCGTTGTCCATCGATGACGTTGACCATGATGACGGGAACATCGACACCGAACTCTGCCAAGAATTGTCGGCACGCTCCGCAGGGCGAGACACCTCCGACGCTGGCAATCGCGATCGCACGCCATGCTCGGTGACCTTGTGCGACGGCACTGACTGCGGCACCGCGTTCGGCACAAAGGCTCAGCGAATAGCTGGCGTTTTCTACGTTGCATCCGCTGATGATGCCACCGTCAAGGCACAGCAACGCCGCGCCGACATAGAAATGGCTGTGGGGAGCGTAAGCTTGGTCTCGAGCATCACAGGACGCTCGAACAAGTGGTTCGATTTCGTGTGCCTTAAGTTCTGGCATGTCCGACCGATACGAAGGTGCAAATCGAGGGAGAAAAACCGCCTTAGATCATAACGCGATATCCCAGTCCCTAAACCGCTTTGCGCAAGCCAGCGTTCCTTAAAATTTGCGTCGATTGCCAGCGGAAATGCGAATTTCCAGTGTGTGGGCGAGGCTGCGTCAGTATCGATTGCTCGGGACACATAGAATTTTCAGAGAATTTCCTGTCGATTCTCTAAGGATCATGTCCTCGGATCGTTCTACCTGTGTTGGTCTAAAGCCGGTACGCCAACGTGCTCTGATGAGTAGTCCTTTCAGCAAACGCATCAACCCGCTGAGTGCATGAACGAAACGTCCCCTGAAGATTCTCAGGCCAAGTCAGATTGGCTTAGCGAAGTCATTCGGAAGTACGAGCTTCCGCTGATGGGGTACGCCGCACATTTACTTCGCGATAACGACCGTGCCAGCGATGTCGTTCAAGACACGTTCCTGCGTCTGTGCAAGCAGTCGCCCGAGCAGGTCCACGATTGTGTGGGACCTTGGTTGTACCGCGTTTGTCGCAATCGGGCTTTGGATGTTCTCAAAAAGGAAAATCGTATGAAAACGCTTGATGAGATAACGGTCGCGGCAAAAGTCGGCCGTGAAAACGATCCGCAGCAAACGGTCGTCGATCGGGAGTCGTCCGCGAAAGCCAGCGGGTTGATCGCTCAGCTTCCGGATCGGCAACAAGAAGTCATCCGATTGAAAGTGCAAGGCGGATTGAGTTATCGCGAAATTAGCGAACTGACCGGACTGAGCGTCAGCAACGTCGGCTACTTGCTAAGCACCGGATTGGCAGCCGTGAGAACGCGGCTTGCCGCAACCGACTGATTTCCGTGCTGCTTCTGCAACCACAAAACACGCGTGCATCACGCAACCCCGAGGATCAAGTCAGATGACAAACGAATCATACAACCAAATACCCGACGAAAAAATTCACGCTCGAGCCACCGCCTACGTCTTTGGCGAACTATCAGGCATCGATGCGATTACCTTCGAGTCCGAGCTAGCGGAATCGGAGGAGCTTCAAGCGACAGTCGCGTCAATTCGCGAAACCGTATCGGCGCTGGAGTTGGAGTTCAATCAGCAGTCGCCTTCGCTGAGCGAGGAGGGCAAGCGACGAATCGGCGACGCGTTGGCTGGACCGACAGTTCAAACGGTAGGCAATCCGGTCGATCTGGGGCGTCGCCCGCGACGTATTGGCTGGATTGTTTCTTTGGTGGTCGCAGCAAGTGTGGTTCTTGCACTCGCGCTGACTTGGCCTGCCGTGTCCGAGCGAGTATCAGGCTCTTTCATAGCCGGATCGTTCAGCGAGGACGAGGATGGGGCGGTTGATGGGATGGCCTATGAGTTTGCCGAAGAGGGTTACGAGGAGTATGCGAGCGAAGCCGGAGGTGGCTTGGGAGGCCGAGGGGCGGTGTCGCGTTTAAAACGCCAGGCTGCGAAATCAAAAAGGCGGAACGGTTTGGCAGAGGCTCCCCAAAGTGGGCCGACGACTCAATCGGCGGCTTCAGAGGTTGGGGGCAAGGTGTCGAAAGTCAACTCAATCACCAGTAAGTTGAATGTCGCGGCCGAGGCGAATGTTGAGTCTGTTTCTGGCCTAGAGCAAATCATTGCCCGCGAATCTAAGCGTGAACTCGTGCCATCGCAGTTGCTTGAGCCCGATCCAATATCTGCACCCTTGTCACAACGTGATTGGCGATCTTCAACCGGAGAATATCCAGTAAAGGAGATGGAGGCTGAAGAGGGCAAGGCTGAAAGTGCACCAGCGAGTGGTGATCGTGTTGGTCAAGCTGCAGGCTTGGGAGGAGCGATTGGTGGGCAGAGTTTCCAGGGCGATACATCAGGGCATGATTCACCAGAGTCCGCAGTAAGGGCCGTTCAAGACATGCTCAGCCACTTGGAGGCGGCACCGGAATCGAAGTCGCCAGCAAAACCTCGGCGTAGGAGGTCACGGGGCGGCAGTGATGAGATGGACATGATGGGCATGGGGATGGATGACATGGACATGATGTTGGGCGAAATGAAGATGGGCATGGGTGTCATGGCGGAAGCCGACGGTGTGCGACGGTTTAACACTCAAGGCGATTTTGGATTTCGCCCCAGTCCGACAGTGAATGTTGACTCCACGCGATATAAGGAATCCTTGAAACGTCTTACGGGTCGTGATCGCTTCGCGGTCATCAACGACAATCCCTTTCACTCTGTCACCGAGTCACCGCTTTCGACGTTTTCGATTGATGTGGATACGGCGGCTTATTCCAAAGTGCGTATGTATTTGATGCAGCACCGGCAGTTGCCATCGCCCGATGCGGTTCGGATCGAAGAAATGGTCAACTACTTTCAGTACGACTATCCAGAGCCACGTAGTTCCGACAGGCCCTGGCGGGACACTGCATCGAACTCCGCGAAGGGCCTCGCAGAGCAACGAGAAGAAGGACTCGCGGAACAAGTGCACCCGTTTGCGGCAGCCATGGAAGTGGCGTCTTGTCCTTGGAATGCGAAGCATCGTTTGGCACGGATTGGGATCAAGGGCAAAGACATCGAAGAAGAACGTCCCGCCAGCAACTTGGTGTTCTTGTTGGACGTATCCGGGTCGATGAACCAACCCAACAAGTTGCCATTGGTAAAACAAGGTATGAAGATGCTGGTCAGCCGGTTGGGCGAAAATGATTCCGTTGCGATCGTCGTCTATGCCGGTGCCGCGGGGTTGGTGTTGGACGGGACGACTGGCGACAAGACCAAGATGATTCTCGATTCTCTGGATCGGCTTAAAGGTGGCGGATCCACGGCCGGAGCACGCGGGATTCAATTGGCCTACCAAGTGGCACGCGATCATTTCATTCCGGGCGGTACCAATCGAGTCATCCTTTGCACGGACGGTGATTTCAACGTGGGTGTGACGGGAACGGAGGCGTTGGTGAAACTGGCTGCCGAGAACGCGAAGGGCAACGTTTTTCTTACGATGCTTGGTTTCGGTAGCGGCAATCACAACGACGAGATGATGGAGGAGGTCAGTAACAAAGCAAACGGAAATTACGCATTCATCGACACGCAGGCGGAAGCCAACAAGGTGCTGGTAGAACAGATGCATGGAACTTTGGTGACGATCGCCAAGGATGTGAAGATCCAAGTAGAATTCAATCCGGCCGAAGTCCAGTCGTATCGTTTGATCGGGTACGAGAATCGCGTGATGGCTGCCAAAGACTTTGCTGACGACACGAAGGACGCCGGAGAGATCGGAGCAGGTCATACCGTCACGGCTCTCTACGAGTTGGTGCCAGCCAAAGGAGCTCGTCAGGCGGATGCACAAGGGGAGCAGAATCCTGACGACGGTCTTCGTTATCAAAAGAAACTGACGCACAGCGAGCATGCTGGCAGCGGAGAGCTTTTAACGCTGAAGCTTCGCTACAAACAGCCAACAGGGACGAAGAGCACGTTGATTGAGTTTCCTGTCGAGGACAGCGGCAAACGCTTCGATGAAGCCGACGTTGATTTTCAGTTTGCTTCGTCGGTGGCAGCGTTCGGCATGTTGCTACGAGGGTCCCCGTATCGAGGTGACGCGAATTTCGATTCGGTCGAGGAGTTGGCGATTGCCGGGGCGAAAGATGACACGAGCGGTTATCGCGCTGAGTTCGTCGAGATGATTCGCCGCGCAAAAGAGCTAGCCAAGTAACAGCGAAGCAAAGAGTTGCAGGCACAGTCCCTGTGCCGCC
>CAYUGI010000222.1:0-11426 GCA_964444105.1 uncultured Pirellulaceae bacterium | reverse complement strand
GTTGCGTGTGCTCTTTGATCGCGGCGACCAATTCAGTGACGGCAAACGGCTTGCCTTGGACCTTGTTGATCCCGATGCAATCGACCAAGTATTCGGCTCGCAGTAACATTCGCAACTGGCCCATGTTCAACTCGGGGACAAGCACCGTTTTGAACGAACGCAGTAGTTCGCCGATATTCGATGGCAGTGGGTTCAGGTAACGAATGTGTGCGTGGCTTACTTGCAAACCATCGGCTTGGCACTGAGCAACTGCTGTATGGCAAGAGCCATAGGTGCCGCCCCAAGAGACAACCAGCGTGTCGCCTGTTGTTTCGCCGAAGACTTCTTGTTTGGGAATCCGCTCGGCGATCATCGCGACTTTCTCAGCCCGGCGATCGGTCATCAATTGGTGATTTGCTGGGTCATAGCTGACGTTGCCAGTGCCGTCTTCTTTCTCCAAACCTCCGACGCGGTGCATTAGACCTTCCGTGCCGGGAATGGCCCACGGGCGAGCCAACTTTTCGTCACGTGCATACGGCATGAACGGCTCGTCAGCATCAGCACCTTCGGGGTGCGTGATCGTGATTTTTTCCAAATCCGCCACGTTAGGAATCTTCCAAGGCTCGCTACCGTTGGCGATATAGCCATCGGACAACAAGATGACCGGAACCATGCACTCAGTTGCGATTCGCCAAGCGTCGATAGCCGCCGTAAAACAGTCGCCGGGCGAACGCGGAGCTACGATTGGCAGCGGCGATTCGCCATTGCGTCCAAACATGCTCTGCAGCAAATCGCTCTGCTCGGTTTTCGTTGGCAGGCCAGTGCTTGGTCCGCCACGCTGGACATTGACAACGATCATGGGCAATTCCAAGATCATTCCCAACCCCATCGCTTCGCCCTTCAAGGCAATGCCCGGACCGCTGCTCGCCGTGACAGCCATTGTTCCGCCGAACGCAGCACCAATGGTTGCACACACAGCAGAAATTTCGTCTTCGGCCTGAAACGTACGCACGCCGAAGTTCTTGTATTTGGTCAGTTCATGCAGGATGTCGCTGGCCGGGGTGATCGGATAGGTCCCGTAAAACAGATCCTTCTCGCTCAACTCGGCTGCCGCAATCAAACCCCAAGCGAGCGCTTGGTTGCCCATGATGTTTCGGTAGGTGCCCTGCTTCAACTCGGCTGCTTCGACCTGGTAGCTTTCGCCGAACGCTTCGGTGGTTTCTCCGTAAGCCCATCCGGCACGCAACGCAGCTTCGTTCGCCGCCGCCACATCTGGCTTGCCGCCAAACTTGTTTTCGATGAAACGCAAGGTTGGATCGAGCGATCGCCCGAACAGCCAATAAACGAGTCCCATGGCAAAGAAGTTCTTGCATCGGTCCGCGATCTTTTGGCTTAGTCCGTGTTCCTTGACAGCCAAACGAGTCAGCTCGGTCATCGGAACTTTGAACACGCGGTAGGTTTCTTCGATCACCGACGCATCCAGCGGATTCGCTTCGACCTTCGCCAGCTTAAATTCTTTCTCAACGAATCCGTCTTCGTTTGCGATCAGAATGCCGCCTTTGCGAAGGTCAGCCAAGTTCGTGACCATCGCAGCTGGATTCATCACGACCAATGCGTCCAGCTGGTCACCGGGCGTGAAAATCTCTTCGCTGGCGAACTGTACCTGGAACCCCGAAACGCCAGCACGCGTCCCGCGCGGGGCGCGGATCTCAGCTGGAAAGTCAGGGAACGTAGCGACATCGTTTCCCGCCAGAGCACTGGTATTGGTCAGCTGGGTGCCCAGCAGCTGCATTCCGTCACCAGAGTCGCCTGCCAAGCGCACTGTAATACCGGATACTGACTGAACATCTTTGGAAGTCGTGGGAAGAGCCGTCATTGGAAGCAGCGGTATTTGGGGCAACTATGTAGATTGAGCACCAGAGACAGACCGTGAAGCAGGAACTCACTGCAACGTCGGCCCGCCAAACTCGTCAGGACATCTGGTTGGGTTTAACGGTTGTATCGATCGTTCCGGTGCCGGAAGCTTATCGAAATTCTATAAATACAGCCGCAAAAGGTAACTACGCTCCAGTGGGTTTCGCGTAATTTGGGTCAGAATTATTGTGTAACTGCCACGTGTTTGCCTGTTTGTGCGCTGTTTGCAGCACTGTTTGCAAAAATGACCACCGCTCTGTGGTGCTAGCGTCCACTGTCCCGCCCAGAGCAATTTTTTAAGAACGACTCCACGATATTGCCATGTTGCCTCGCTTGCCTGCTGATTTTGTTAACCGAATCCAATGTCTGATCGTGATCCTGGCATTATCACTGCCGGCAATGGCGCAGGAGAAGCCGCCGCAACTGCTCAATCAGATGGCCAATGAGAAGGCAAGCAGCCAAGTCGATGTCTCGAGGGATCCGCGATTCAATAGTGTCGCGTACGTCCAAAATGCCGCGGAGTTTCGGTTGGTTTGCCAACAGACCTACCAGCTAGCACTGCTTCAGTTGCATGCGGGACTAAAAGATGTTCGATGGACAGCGGATGAAGTTCAAATCAACGACGGTGGTTTCGAGTCGAAGCCGCCAGCCATCATCCTGGATGTCGATGAAACGGTCTTGGACAATAGCCCCTACAACGCAAACAACGTCATGACGGGCGTGTCTTTCGCTACCGAAACTTGGAATGCGTGGTGCAGTGAATCGCGAGCAACCGCCATTCCTGGTGCCCTCGCATTTACAAACGCAGCCAAGCAACTGGGCGTCGAAGTGTTCTACATCACCAATCGCCAAGACGTCGTGAAACAGGCGACACTTGAGAATCTTCAGGAGTTGGGCTTTGCTGTTGAAAACGAAACCTTGATGACGCAGAACTCCAAGCAAAACCGAGACGGACGCAAAACGACGCGACGCGCGACCGTAGCGAGAGACTATCGAATCGTGCTGCTGATCGGCGACAACATGAGCGATATGTGTACCGGAGTCGAAATTAAGGACACGAACGGTCGAAACGAAGTCGCCAAGACCAAGACTGCCCTGCTCGGATCTCGTTGGATCCTGATTCCTAACCCGGTCTACGGAGCTTGGGAGCGTGCGGTGCCAAAAAACGATGCCGCGTTGCGGAGGTAGCGTTCGTCGAGAGGTCAACAACAAACAGCAAAACTGTCATGCCGGGCAAAGCGGCAGCTGACTTCTCAAGCTTGACTCTGCCTCCGGGCGTGGGTATCTACACGACGGCAAATCAACTAGGCCGGCGACCGATAAAACCCTAGCTGATGGCGTTAGCCATGGGCACGCAGATGCAAACACAAACGAAAAGGCCGGAGGCAGAGTCTCGCAACTGTCTTTCCCTCGCCGAACCGATACTCAATTCTGTTATCATCCGCCCTATGAACTGGGAACTATCAGAATTCGGGACTCACCTTTGCGGTGGAAGCGGCATTGGCGAACTCATGGACGACCTGGGCGAAGCACTTGCTCGGGGCGGTGATGACATTTGCATGCTTGGCGGAGGTCAACCATCGCATATCCAAAGCGTCGACGCGATCTGGCGAAGACGCATGGCAGAGATCTCGGCCACCCCTGGCGAGCTGGAAAGGGTGCTGGGGAACTACGAACCGCCGGCTGGCAATGGAGGATTTCGCCAGGCGGTTGCCAAACTTTTTGCCGATCAGTTTGGCTGGCCCACCACTGCGGAAAACATCAGCGTCGCTGCGGGTGGCCAAACGGCACTCTTCCTGTTGTTTAACGCACTGGCGGGCGCGATGCCCGATGGCAGGCAAAAGAAAATCCTGCTGCCACTGGTTCCCGAGTACATCGGCTATGCGGCTCAGTCAGTTGGCGGCGAAATGTTTCGTGCGATTCGACCTAGGATCGAAAAACGCGGCGATCATGAATTTAAATACCGCGTCGATTTTGACGCGATGGAAATCACCGATGATATTGCGGCGATCTGCGTGTCACGACCAACCAATCCCACCGGCAATGTCCTGACCGACGACGAAATCGAACGATTAGCCACGCTGGCTTCGCAGCATGGCATTCCGCTGATCATCGACAACGCTTACGGCGCACCGTTTCCCGGCGCGATCTTCACTGACGCGACTCCCGTGTGGAACGAGAACATCATCCTGACGCTCAGTCTTTCCAAGTTGGGGCTGCCCGCGACTCGAACCGGTATCGTGGTAGCACGTCCGGAAATGATTCGCGCCATGTCGTCGATGATGTCGATCGTCGGATTGGCGAACACCAATATCGGACAAGCGATCACGCAACCGTTGATCGAAAGTGGCGAGATCCTGAAGCTGAGTAACGACGTGATCAGGCCGTTTTATCAGGAGAAATCGCAACGCACGATCGCGGCGGCCAATGCTGCGTTTGACGATGCGATTCCGTATCGGATTCACGCGAGCGAAGGAGCGTTTTTTCTTTGGTTTTGGTTTGAGCGTTTACCCATTTCGTCGCGAGAACTTTACGAGCGTTTGAAAGCACGTGACGTGCTGGTGGTTCCTGGGAACTATTTCTTTTTCGGTGACGACGATCCAAATTGGCAACATCGCCACGAGTGCATTCGCGTTAGTTTCACCATGGAAGACGATGTGGTGCAGAAGGGCCTGGAAATCATCGCCGATGAAGTTCGCCAAGCTTATTCCGCGCGAAACGCGAAGCATTGAATACTCCATCGCCTGGTCGATGCCGATTACCAATTCAGAAATCGAGTCAACAGTTCGATGCCGGGCTGCGTCAGAAAGCTCTCTGGGTGAAACTGCCACCCTTCAAGTTTATGTTGCTTGTGGCGAACACCCATGATTTGCCGTTCGCCACCGGTGTCCGTCCAAGCAGTGACGGATAGCTCGTCCGGGATCGTATCAGGCTGAATCACTAAACTGTGGTACCGCGTCGCGATGAATGGATTGGACAGGCCGGCGAACAACCCACTGTCGTCGTGAACAATGTCATCCGTTTTGCCGTGCATTAACTCGGGCGCCCGGATGATGGTCCCACCAAATGCTTGCCCGATGGATTGGTGTCCAAGACAAACGCCTAGCACTGGGATGCGTCCAGCGAAATGTTTGATGCAATCGACGCTCACGCCCGCTTCATTTGGCGTACAAGGCCCCGGCGAAACCAAAATGCGTGCTGGATTCAAAGCATCGATTTCCGCAATCGATAATTCGTCGTTTCGAAAGACACGCACATCGACCGTCGAATCAATTTCGCCCAGTCTTTGAACGAGGTTGTATGTAAATGAATCGTAGTTGTCGATCACGACGACCATGGGTCAATTCGCTGGTTGTGTGTCAATGGTAAAAGTCGAGAGAACAAAAAAGAGATTCTTTGTTTCCCCTCGTGTAAACGCTCTTTGGATGTCACCAGACGCCTGCGTATAATGAAATCTCGCGGCAAGCGTATGCGACATGTGCCGATGGCAACTTCGTTCCACGTTTGACGCGACAATCAATGTAATCGTTGGTGGGAACTTGTGTCAGGACGCTAATAGCCAGCACAGGTTTGCATCGTTACGATAGAAAAACGCAAGCGGACGGCCGATGGCACTACGCTTGTTTTTCATAAACTTATATTCGGATATTGCTGTGCTTTCGGTTCGTCCCAAAGTCGCCGAGTTAGCGTTTCACGTTTACTCTCGTACGCTTCACCCGGAGCTGTACATTGTTCACAAGACACGTCGAATCGAGCGTTCGGATTACCAGGCGACCGTCGACATTACCAATTGCGGGCATGTCATCACATGGAAGGGTCGGCCGCCGATTGACCCTGACGCGCAGTATCCTGACGTGAAGTGCAAGCCGGCGCCGGTGACGGTCTGCGAAGTTGCCACAAGTGCCCATCAGCCACTTCCCAAACGCCGCTGTATGATGGCGAAATCGCTGAAGGGAAGCCGTACGGAGAAAGCACAATGCTACGGTGGAATCGAGTATCGAACACATTTTCAGCTGGAGTCGGTCAAGCCAGACATCTTCTGGATGATGCAGCAACAGCTTGGCAAGCAGCCGACCGAGGGCCTGCTGCATAATTTTGATGCCAGCGGGCGAATGGCGTTGGGCGCTTTGAGTTACATCAATATTGAGTTGCGTCAACGTAGCATGCGCGTTCAAGCGATTCATACGTTTCCGGACGACTACGCGATTGTTAAAGTCGAATCGCTCTTCTCGCTGCCACCCAAGTAAACTGGCCCCCACGTAAAACTGCCACCGAGTTACGCTGGACGAACAACTCGTCTCAATCAGAAGTAGCGACGCATCCTTCGGGTACAGCTGTGGCAATTGGTTTTCATGACGTCGTTGACTCGCTTGTGGCCGTCATTGATTTAAAAGACGGCGCCGCTGTTCACGCTATCGCCGGTCAACGTAATTCCTACGAAGGCGTCGTTTTAGCAGACGGTACAACGTGCAGCGATCCTGTGCGACTGGCAAGTCACTATCGAAGCCTTGGCGTCAAGCAGCTTTATATTGCTGACCTGGATGGCATCGTTGGCAAAAGAATCCAACGTGAAAAGCTGGTGCAAATGCTTGATGCAATTCCGGACTGGCAGCGCGTCCTACTAGACGTTGGTTGCGCGAGTGACAGCGGTTGCGTGAGTGACAGCGGTTGCGCGAGTGACAGCAACGTTCATCAAGTTGCATCGCAGATCTGCGCATCTCATCCTCAAGTCAGCTTTGTCGTTGCATCGGAATCTGCGTCCAGCCCCTTCGCGATTGCAGAAATGTCTCAAGCTATCGGTGCGCAGCGTACTGTCGCAGGGCTGGATTTTCGGGCGGGCGCGTTTGTCGCACGCGACCAGTCGGACGAGGCAGATTTTTTGGCGGCAAGCCGAGCGGCCGGTGTTTCGCAAACCGTTGTTTTGGATGTCAGTGCAGTCGGAACCAAAAGCACTGACGCAGCGGTCGCGGTTTGCAATAAAGTTCGGACGCTTGATCCAGAAATCACGATCTACAGCGGCGGCGGAATCTCATCAGCCGATGACGCACAAATGCTGATGCGGGCTGGCAGCGACTATTGCCTAGTCGCGACTTGGTTGCACGGGATGTGCTAGAGCATCGCGTTCGCAGCTGGGCAACCTATCGATGACGGTAAAGCCCGCAAAATGCGTCAAATCGAATGCCGAAACCTTTCCCGATCAGCCTGCCAAACCGATTCGTCTCGTGCAATGCTTCGGGCGACCGGCTAGACTGGTGTAATCGTGCTCCTACCCAAGTATCCACTACTTGCACGTCACCAATCTCAACCAGTGAGATCCATGATGATCAGTCGCAGAAATATGCTTCAATCCGTGGCTGCCGGTGTTGGCACCGCGTTTGGTCCGACGCTCGCTTCAGGAAAAGTCCACGCGGCAGTAGCGAAGCAAACGGGCAAGCCCAAGCGAGTCATCTTCTTTCTGCAAAACCAAGGCTTCCATCCGGATACCTGTGTTGCGCCCGGCCTGAAAGAAAGCGTGTCATTGGACGGCGTTACGCTGCCCGAACCCATCAGCGGCCTGGAAGCAGTCAAAGACAAGATCAACATTATCACTGGCCTGCATGGTCGACACACCAGCCCGTCGCATAGCGCGTACTTTGGAGCACTTGGCGGCTACCGCGGCGGAATCGGAATCCCGCCCGGCGGCGCAACGATCGATCACGTCATTAGCGGTATTTTGCCGAACACGATTTTGCCTCACTTGCGTATCGGCATGGATGCGTTGTCCAACATGCAGTCGCGCCCGACGCTTGCGACATTGTCGGCTTCAGGACCGGGCAAGCCACTGTTTATGCATTCTAACCCCAACGATCTTTATCAGATGCTGTTTGGTGGTATCGCGGCGGGCGACGTGAAAAAACGATTCGAGGCGAAGTCGAAAGTATTCAACCGAATCGAACAGTTAGCCAATCAGGCTGGCAATTCGCTGCCGCCATCTGAACGCAGTCGCTACGCGAGTTACACCGACGGATTTCGCGATCTAAATGGATTGCGCGAACGTCTTGCGGATGTCTCGGATCATCTGAAAAAGTTTGTTCCCGAATACGATCAACGATTCACCAACCCGGAATTTGAAACGGATTGGCATGATGCCTTGCTGGACATCAGCATCGCTTCCTTGAAGGCGGGACTGACGAATGTGTTGACGATTGGTTCGGGACGCGGCGAGATCTTTGGCGCATGGAAAGGGCTGGGCGTCACCGAGGCGGGACACAACTTGGGACACATGGATCAACCTGACAATCCAATTTGGATCAAGATCCGACAATACAATTGTCGCATGTTGGTCAAACTGATCCAGGAACTTGAGTCCGTGCCGGAAGGCAACGGCACGATGATGGACAACACGCTGATTGTTTACGGCAGCAACAACGCAGACAAACAGCACACCAACGGCGCACAGTGGCCATTTATCCTGCTGGGAAATTGCGGTGGCGCGATCAAAACGGGCCAGTACACCAAGCTAAACGGCAAGCGACCCATCAACGATCTGTACACGACCTTGTTGCACGCCATCGGTGCTCCACAGGATCGATTCAATATGGACAACAGCACCGCAAGCACTTACGACTCCAAGGCGGGGCCGATCGAAGAACTGTTGGCATAGGCTCCGCTTAAGCAGATTGTTTTGGCGAGCCGCTGGTCGTCTTGCAAAGTGCCGTGCATGTCTCAGAGAACGCCGGATGCAGATACGGTGTTAGAAACCCGGTTCCGAAAAGTTGCAGGCAGACTCCGTTCTGCCGCCCGCCAACCCCTGGCAATGCAAATTCGTCCGCAGGCAGGCGGCAGAACGGAGTCTGCCTGCGACATTTGACTCGCTGACATTCCCAGCACACTGGGCAACGCTTGAATCAAAATGCCCCATATTCCCTTCACCGTCATGAATCGATCACTCGCAATATTTCGTTTCGGAATCGTCGCCTGTTTTTGGATGGCTGCCTCTTCTGCGGCAAATGCCAACGAAAACGACGACTACCAGTCTTTCGTGAAACCCTTTTTGAAAACGTATTGCATCGACTGCCACGGAGCCGACGCTCAGGAATACGATGTTGCCTTTCACCAGCTAACCGGTGTTTCCACCGATAACGCGGATCTTTGGAAAAGCGTGTGGGAGCAAGTCGCACTTAAAGCGATGCCCCCCGAAGACGCGGGTGATTTTCCGGATCTTCTGGACCGTCACCGGGTGTCCAACTGGATCACATCGCAGCTTCAAAAAGTCATGGCAGAAAAGGGAGGTTTCCAGTCTCACCTGCTGCCGGCGAAAGGCAATCACCTGGACCACGACTTGCTCTTCGGTGATCTCCCACCGGGTCTCAAGCCGACCTCGTCACCGGCTCGGATCTGGCGACTCACCCCGCAGGAGCATCTGACTCGTCTTAGTTCGCTTATCAATCAAGAGCCGGACTTTAACCCCAAGCGACCTGGGCTTCGCACCCGAGGCGATTTCATCCCACCAAACCAGGAAGGCGAAGTAAAGGTCTACTATGGCTTGGATCGCGTTATCGGATGGGTGGGCGGCACGGCGGCTTATGCAGCATCGATCACCGGATTTCCGCCCGTCCTCAGCAGCGATGACCAGCATGGTCTTCGCAGCTATCCGATCATGTACAGCGTCAATGGTGCCGAAGCCACGCAAACGGCCCGCAACGCAGAAAACATCCTGCGTTTCATGGCCTTCGGTCCTGAAGGCCAGCCGTATCAGTTCGCTGACAAAGTCGGTGACATCGACGAAAAGTACAAACATGCTGACCTTCGCGGCCTTGCCGAAAGCTTGTTCTATGGCAAAGAGGTCAAGCGTCCATTGACACCGGTTTACGAATTGATGAAAGAGCCAGGTGTTTCCGACGAACGAATCACTGACGTCATCCATTTTTTGTTTCAATCGCTCACCGGTCGGCCACCAACACAGTCAGAGACTCAAGACTATCTTGCCATTGTCAACCAGACCATTGATGACCTTGGCAAAGAGGACGGCGTCATTCTGGGCCTCACGTCTATTTTTCTGGATCATGACGCTCTGTTCCGAACCGAGTTGGCTGACTACGACACGGGCGAGCAAAGCGAACCGGACCAGTACGGCCGCGTCATGCTGCAAGAACAAGAGCTCGCACTCGCCATCAATGCCGCCTTCAGTTACCTGGGCCCTGACGAGACATTGCAGCAAGCGGTCGCCGACGGTCGTTTCGCGACTCGTGAAGATGTCCGTCGCGAAGTCACGCGTATTCTTGACGACCCAGCTATTCGCAAACCGCGGCTTCTTCAGTTTTTCCGCGAGTATTTCGACTACGACCGAGCTGGCAATGTTTGCAAAGACAGTAAGGCGTTGCGAACAGCAGGGGCCGACCCCAAGGACTTGAACCATTACCGAACGATGTTCTTGATGGTTGCCAGTACGGATCGATTGGTCGAATTAGTTTTGGCGGAAGACAAGAACGTCTTTCACGAACTGCTGACAACGGACCGCGTCGTCATCGCTCCATCGGACGCGCCGTACTTTGGTGAGTACCTGAGCCCGGAACCACCGCCTGCGGAAAAGATCACGGACGAGAAAAAGAAAAAGGCACGAAAGAAACCCAAACGCCAAGTCACCATCAGCCCGTTGGCGTCACCCAAGGGAGAAGCAATCAGTATTCGTGTCGCCAGAGTCGTCAAAGGAGGCAAGCCGGGTCGCCGATTGACAACACTTCCGAAAGATCAACGAAGGGGAATCTTGACGCATCCGGCCTGGTTGGTTTCGCATTCCGACGCGATGGACAATCACGCCATCCTGCGTGGCCGATGGGTTCGTGAACGTCTGCTGGGTGATGCGGTTCCCGATGTGCCAATCACCGTCGATGCGATGCTTCCGGACGAACCCGACGAAACACTCCGTCATCGAATGCGGGTCACACGCGAAAACGAATGCTGGCGATGCCACAAAAAGATGGACCCACTGGGCTTGCCGTTTGAGATGTACAACCATGTCGGGCTGTTCCGCAGAGTAGACAATGGACACCCAGTCAATACATCCGGCGAAATTGTTCTTAGCGGCGAAGCTGATCTGGATGGCCCCGTGGAAAACGCGATTGACCTGATCGATAAACTGGCCAGCAGCCAACGCGTGGAACAAGTCTTCGTTCGACATGTATTCCGCTTCTGGATGGGACGCAACGAGACTCTTGATGATGCCCCAGTGCTGCAAGAAGCTTATCGAGCGTACAAGGAAAATGATGGAAGCATGAAAGCTCTGCTCACATCGTTGTTAACATCCGACGCCTTCCTCTATCGCCGCGTCGAGACGCCCAAAGCAAAGGAGTAAGTTCGCTTGCTAGAACGAATCCCTTTCTTCCAATTGAGGTGTTACGAAAATGGTAACCTGACGCGCAGGTGTTGAAGTCGCTTTTTTTTTAGAGTACTAACTTGCGGTATGTCGTGAAATTTGCTCGCTTTCTGGTTTTCACATCTTCACTCTCCCTCCGGGAGAGTCGAGCCTCAGCGAGGAGAGGGCGAATCCAGTG
>CAYUGI010000221.1:7078-11462 GCA_964444105.1 uncultured Pirellulaceae bacterium | reverse complement strand
ACGCAGGTCAAATCCGCAATTTGGAACAGTCCATCGGCGTCAAAGTCGTCGACCGTACCGAATTGATCCTGGATATCTTTGCGGCTGGCGCGCGGACTTACGAATCGCGACTCGCAGTCGAACTGGCGCAGCTTGAATACTCCCTGCCGCGGCTCAAGCGGATGTGGACTCACCTTTCGCGTCAAGCAATGGGCGTCGGTATGCGCGGGCCTGGTGAGAAACAAATTGAGGTTGACCGTCGATTGGCGCAGCGACGTATTCACGAGTTGAAGCAAGACTTGGCGAAAGTGGAACGACGCCGCGCACTGCAAGTCGCCGCACGCAAAGAGGCACCCACCGTTTCGCTGGTTGGATACACCAACGCGGGCAAGAGCACGTTGATGAATGCGATGACCGGCGCGGACGTGGAAGCTGCTGACAAGTTGTTTGCGACGCTGGACACACGGACCCGTCGATGGCAATTGCGAAAATGGGGAATGGTGTTGTTAAGCGACACCGTCGGTTTCATCCGCGACCTGCCGCACTCGCTTGTTGCTAGTTTTAAGTCGACGTTGGAAGAGACGCGGCAAGCCGACTTGTTGCTGCACGTTGCTGATGCCAGCAGCCCGAATGTGTTTGAGCAAATCAGCGCGGTTTTCTTGGTGTTGCAGGAAATGGGGATCGAGGAAAAAGACACGCTGTTGGTGCTCAATAAAATTGATGCGATCCGATCGCCTGCCGTGCTCAACCGCGTGCTTGATCGGTATCCCAACGCGATCCCAGTGAGTGCAAAGAGCCGAAAAGGAATCTCAATTCTTATCGACGCTGTGGGCGAAGCACTCGGCCGAGAGTTCCTGGATTTGGTCGTGGACGTTGCTCCAGCGGACGGAAAGTTGCTGGCGTACTTGTCTGCCAAAGGCGAAGTCGTGGATCAAGTCTTCAATGAAGAAGTGGTTCATGTCCACGTCCGAATCCCCAACGGGGCGATGGGTCCGGTACACAAGTCTGCTCTCGCCATCCGGCCCACTGAATTGGAACCAGCGGGCGAGACGGCTTCGGAAGCGACAGTTGATTCTTCGCCAGAAGTCGCGTAGTTCCGTTTCGCTAAGAAGAGATGACCGTACAGGTACAAGTTCCAGTGGCGATTCGTTTGCCACGGTCGTTGGCGATTTCACACTCAACGAATCCGATACGCATCCCTCGTTCGACGACGGACGCTCGAGCGACCAACCGGCCTTCCTTGATCGGTCTCAAAAAGTTGACTTTCATTTCAATCGTTGAAAAATCTTCAGTGTCTAGCAACGTTCGGCCAAAGGCGATGCCCATCGCAGCGTCCGCCAAAGCCGAAACCACACCGCCATGGACGCGTCCCATTGGATTGTGATGCTGCTGCCCACAGTTCAACTGCACGGTCGCTTCACCAGTGAATGAGCCGGGCGTCTGAGCTGGTTGGACCTCAAAGCCAATCAACCGGGAGATGGGAGCGGATGAGAATCGGTCGGCGTCGTCAGGCAAAATTCTGTCTGTCCAATTTCGGTGTGGAGAAGGTTTGAAAACATGTTAGAGGGAAGGCGAGAGTTTCGGTGGCCTTCATGATTCCGCACCGGGTTCAAACACGCCCAGCCCAAATAGACCCTGCCCAAATAAACCCCGCCCAAACACGCCCAGGCGAAAGCTCCTATTCTGCTTTCGTCGGCGCGACTCTTATTTCCATTTCTGGATGCAATCTACTCGTCCGCCTTTTTGGGTCGGTTGTAGTCCAGCCATTCTTGCAGCCCTTCGACTTCTTTGATGATTTGCTGTTTCGTCGCAGGCGAGATGATTGTCGGCTTGTACGGTTTGCGTGCTGAATACAACACGATCGTGGCCTTACTGTCGCCGTCATTGTAGTCGTCCGCGCTAAGTCCTCGAGGAGGCGTTAGATAGCTTTCTTGGCCACGGAACAGAACGACGTTATTGTCCGCGAAGAAATCTTGCAGGTCAGTTTCCTCCAACAGCGCTTCGTTTCGAGCGCTGTTGCTCATTCGGTTTGTCGCCGCCATCGGCGGAGCCGAAATTGACGATCGCGATCTTGTAGCTAACAACAGCGGCATCGCTCACACCAGCCGAGTACCGGGTCCAACGAAGTCGAGTGCGAGGTCGATCCGCACGTGTCTCTCCTTTTGATGATGATTCATCAGGCGTCTGGGACGCGTTGCATCCGACGAAACATAGCAGCAGAGCGACAATGGTGGTTGATCGCAGGGGCGAATTGGTAGACATGATTTACTAGAGGTGGAGGACTCTGCGCGATTGCGTTTGATGCGAAGCTGTTTGCTCATCCGGGCTAGTTTACCGATTGCAAGCAACCTGGGCTCGGGATAACAAGCCGTGACGGAGCTTAATCGACTGGAAGAAACAGAATCAATCGGGTCGGCTTTGCCGGTTGCGCGAAATTTTTGTGTTGATCGGTGAGTAAGGCAGTTAACGAACAATCCGGGAAGCACTGTCAGGCCACATCGAACGGATAATCGCGCCGATACTGAACGAGACCCTCACAGTATGTAGGAACCCATTACAACGGTTCCCAGCAAACTTCAACGCGGGGGCGTCGCAGGATGCGACTTAGCCATTTCCAGGAAGGAATCTTGATGAGCCAGCCAACGAATGCTCCGTCTGATGCGGCAGACAGCCAGTTAGACGCGCTGATTTCGCGAATTCAATCTCTTAGCAGTGATGATTCTGGCGCCGCAGCAACTCCTCCGCCCCAAGCTGCGCCTCGCCCAGCGGCTGCTGGAAAACCGCCTGCACTAACCACACCCAATCCGGCCCCACCCAATCCGGCGCCACGAAATCAGGCGCCAACAAATCCAGCGCAGAAGCCTGCGGCGCAACGTCCGACTGCCCCACAGAAACCAGCAGCACCGCAAGTAGCTGCCCCCCAGCAACGTGGACAAGCAGCGCAACCGAAGCCAGAAGCCAAGGAAAAGCTGCCCGAGCCAACGAAGGGCCTTCGTGCGTCGCGAAAACTACCCATGGCTTTGGGATTCAAGCCCGAGCGTGATGAACCTTGGCGTCCCGCCGAGCCAGATACATTGGCCGAATCCGGTGCTAACGAGTCCATGTTGGAAGCGATTATCTATCGCTACCTTCTAAATATAGGTGAGTGCGAAGGTCGGCGGATTGCCGATCAAGTCAAACTGCCGTTCCGAATGATCGAACCAGTCATGGCACGGCTCAAAATGGAACAGAACGTGGCCTACAAAAGTTCCACGGCAACGAATGACTACGTCTATCAGCTGACCGAGTCGGGCAGAAATATCGCTCGCAACCATGCTTCCGACTCGACCTATTTCGGAGCCTGCCCGGTTGCGTTGAAGGACTACATCGCCAGCGTAAAGATGCAGACGATCGAGGGTCAATATCCCAAACGTCAAGATTTGTTGAGATGCTTCAGTGACTTATTGATCAATCCCAAGATGCTGGAGAAGTTGGGGCCAGCGGTCGCCAGCGGTCGCGGTATGTTCTTGTTTGGGTTTCCCGGAAACGGTAAGACGTCAATCGCCGAACGCGTGACGGGCGCCTTCGGTAAGTACGTCTGGGTCCCTGCGGCAGTCGATGTCGACGGCGATGTCATGCGAGTGTTTGATCCGATGAACCACGAGGTCAACATGCCTGAGGCGGGCAGTGGCATCTTGGACATCGGTGGTTACGACAAACGTTGGGTGCGTATCGAACGCCCCACCATTGTCGCCGGTGGTGAGTTGACGATGGAGATGCTGGAAGTCGCGTGCAATCAGGAAAGCAACATTAGCGAAGCACCGCTGCAACTGAAGAGTAACTGCGGAACACTGGTGATTGATGACTTTGGTCGTCAGAAAATGCGAGTGGACGAATTGCTGAACCGTTGGATCGTTCCGCTGGAGAAACGCTATGACTTCTTAAACATGGCAAGCGGCAAGAAGATCCAAGTGCCATTTGATCAGCTGGTCGTTTTCAGTACCAACTTGGAGCCGAAGGATTTGGTCGACGACGCGTTCTTGCGACGAATTCCCTACAAGATCGAAGCGGAAAATCCACCAGAGGAAGACTTCCGCAAATTGTTTGAGATCATGTGCAAGGTCACCAAAGTGCCCTACGACAAGGGCTGCATCGACTACCTGATCGAGACACACTACAAACCGGTGGACCGTCCAATGCGGATGTGCCAACCTCGTGACTTGCTGCTTCAGGTAAAAAACTACTGCCTATACAACGATCTCCCCATCGAACTGAAGAATTCCTACATGGACTTCGCTTGCGACAACTACTTCAGCGTCATGTAAGCTCGCATTATCAGCAGTGCCCCGAATCGCTTGTACTCGCCTCGCGTGTACTCGAATCTCTTGTACTCGAATCGCTTTTACTCGAATCTCTTGTACTCGAA
>CAYUGI010000221.1:3522-6978 GCA_964444105.1 uncultured Pirellulaceae bacterium | reverse complement strand
TGTACTCGAATCTCTTGTACTCGAATCGCTTTTACTCGAATCTCTTGTACTCGAATCGCAGAAGCTGCGTACTTCCCGCGCCAAAAAATCAGGCAGCGACCGTCGATTCGATCAGCTTCATCAGCTCCACGCCAGCGACAGGTTTGCAGATGACCGCAAGCACTCCCAGTTGACGTAACTTCTCGCTTTTCAGGGCATCGACGGTTCCGCTGACAACGATGGTGGGCGCCTCGTGGAGATTTCCTTCAAGCTGTTGCATCAACTCCAACGCATTCATTCCGGGCAAGTCGAAGTCCAACACCAGGCAATCGATGTCTGATGAATCCTTCTGCTCCATGTAGGCTTCTGCCGAGCTGAACAGAACAGCGACGTACCCCCAGACCTCGATGAGCGCGCCCATCGACTCGCGCACCGATTGATTGTCTTCGACGATTCCAATTCTTGGCATAGGGGTCATGCGAGATGCTCGGGTAACGTAATTCGAAGAACTGTTCCCCTTTCACTCCTTACCGCTGAAATTGACCCATCGTGGTCTTTCAAAATCCGCGAGCAGACGACTAAACCCATTCCAAGACCGTCTGCTTTGGTTGACACAAATGCGGTAAACATTTCTTCGTTCGATATTTGTATCCCACATCCACTGTCCTCGACTTCGACCACGATGTTCTGGCCTTCGCGAAAACACCGCACCCAAATGCGTCGATCGTTTGACTGCTGATTCGACTTGATGGCGTCGAAGGCATTGCGAAACAGATTTACTAGCACCTGCTGGATCTGGACACGATCGATCAGCGCTAACAGTTGTGTCTCACCGTCCTCTTGCAGAACTTCAATATCGTATTTGCGTCGCTCGAAGTCAACGAACATGATCGTATCTCTAACGACACTATCGACATCCTCTGACGTCCTCACGACTTCGGATTTCCGAACAAACTTTCGTGTTCGCGACAAGATTTGTTGAGCCAGCGTAATTGCCTCATCAATCTGGCGAGCGAGGTCTGCGTTTGAGTGGGACGATTCCGGTTTCTCCTCTGAACCGTTTAGCACCAGCACCGACACAAGATTGGCGATCGCCTGCAAAGGCTGACTGATTTCGTGCGCGATCTCGGCGGTGACTTCGCCCATCAAGGCAACACGGCTGATATGAGCCAGTTCACGCTCCCGTTCGCGAAGCGTTTCTTCCAGCTCGCGTCGTTCCTTCTGTGCCGCAAGTAGTTCGTGGGTGAGTCTCTCGCGTTCGACGGCAAAGCCCAGTGAACGCAGAGCGCGTGCATCAAGATAACCTTTGACTAGAAAATCCTGTGCGCCTTCACGAATCGCGTGAATCGCCATCCTCTCATCATCGACCCCAGTCAGAACGACAATGGGAACCGATGCGGCAGCTTCGCGCAGAGAGGTAAAGGTATCGATACCCGAACTATCCGGGAGCCCCAGGTCAAGCAAGATTAAATTGAATTGCTGATGCTTCGTAGCCTCGATCGCATCTTTCAGAGTCACGACGCATTGAAGCGAACTATCGGAAGACATGATGCGGCGCACCGCTTGCTCATCGACCGAGTCATCTTCTACTAAAAGTACATTCATATCGCCAAAAACTTTTCATTGACTTTGCCTCTAAGTCGCTCGTGGCACTCGAAATACGAACCCACTCCGCCCAGCGTGACCACAGAGCTTAACGGACATACCAGCTGAAACCACCGTTATTGAGCAACTTGATGATGCCAATGACAAAGAAACCTCGCAATCACGAAGAAGGCTCCAATGGCCCCCGCTACGAGACTATGCGTCAAACCTATTAATAGCCACTAATTTGTCATCGCCGCCATTGCACGCTCGGCTAGCGCGCGGTTCGCAAACTTTTGCACTTTAGCACGACCAATTAGCACCGAACGCTGTATCTCTTTCACTTTTTGAGGTGAACTTGTCAGTATGACTTGGCCATTGGCGACGACGAGATAGTGCGTTTGAGACTTGACAGGGTCGGAGTATTGCAGACTGGTCAGGTGTTTATAGAGTTCCTTCTCCAATGGGGCGAACTCCTTTCCGAAATGCCTGGAAAACACCTCCACCGAAGTGGGCACCGACTCAGTCACCAGCTCAGTACCATCAAGTGGCCTGAGCTGAGCACACTGTCGTATACAAGCGAATAATTCTTTCTGATGACGCTTGGACAACATATGAATCAATGCCCATGAGTAGGCATAGTCCAATGAACTGAGCTCTGATGCACTAGCGACTCGTTTGAGTGAAGATCCGTTTCCAAGTGGCTTTCCCGATTTCCATTCCTGTTCGATCTCCATCATTCGCAATTGGTTAGTCGATCCAATTCCGCTCCAACGCACGCCTCGCTGCACCGATGTCGGTGCATAGAATTCGGCCAGTCCTTCGCTCAGCCACATGGGCCATCGCGAAAGGCGTTTTTGAACACCAATGTTGTGAAGGATCTGATGAGCCCCTTCGTGCGCGATCGTTGAAATCGCGCGTTTCACCGCAATCTCAGGCGCGTGATCCGATAGCTTCGATTTTTCATACAACAAAACGTGGTTGCTGATGCCATCGTAGTAGGCGACGATTCCTTGCGGCATCCGGCGATACTCCTGAAACTGATCGTCGGACGCAAAAGCAATCACCACGAGTGGCATTTTGGGTTCGTGAAGATCGATCCCTGATCGGCCGAAGTACTTGCGCACCGCAGGGTACATGGACTCCATGATGGTGCGAGTCGAGTCGATGAAAATCTCGCTTGTGTTGTACACATACAGAAAACGCCGGCTTCGCTTTGTCTTGAAGGCTTTCAACTTCGGGTTCTTAAGGAGTTTTTTCTCGATGTCATTCATGGACATCGAGACGAAGTTCTCGGAAGTAACCTGAGTTTCCGATTCCGGCAGTGCTTTCAGCAATCCGTCGGGCATCATCACAAGGCTTGTATCACCGACTGTGACATGAAGTTGACCGATGATCGGCTCGCCGTTTTCTCCACGCACTTTCACGGATTCGCCGCTGGCATGTTTGATCGGCCCACGCGGAAGCTTCAGCCCGCTTGCACCCAATTGTTCGGGCGTCTTTGTCGCTTGCGGTCGAGTGTCGCGATTGGGCTTGGGCACTAACCCGGTAGTTCCGCCAAAAGGGCCGCGTGGGAGACGCCCAGTTGGAAACGAGCTTGGAATCATCTCCTCCCGCATTTTACGCATGCGATCTTCCATCTGCTTTCTCATCCGCTCGGCACGTTCATCGCCCTCGCGCATCAACTTCTCGAAAGCGTCATTTGGCTTAACGCCTTGACCGAAAGACGGCCCCGATACGAAAGCGACGATCCACACTGCAAGTATGTAACGACACAGCAACACCATGGTTGTGCCTCTTTGTTGGCATCGATCGTTCATCGCAAGAGTGAGATGTTGGGACCGCACGAGCTAACTACCTTTCGGCTAACTACCTTTCGGCTAACTACCTTTC
>CAYUGI010000221.1:0-3422 GCA_964444105.1 uncultured Pirellulaceae bacterium | reverse complement strand
GGACCGCACGAGCTAACTACCTTTCGGCTAACTACCTTTCGGCTAACTACCTTTCAGGTTGAACAAGAAACTCCGCAACCACTGCGAAATCGATCATGACTCGCACCCAGCCTATGCCGTTTCCGGGGATTCACCCTCGGGAGCGTCTGGCATCGCGGGGTCTTCAGGAGCCCGCTTGCGCAGTTTTCGTTGCAGTGAACGACGATGGATGCCAAGGCGGCGGGCTGCTTCGCTAATGTTGTTTCCGCAATCCGAAAGAACGCGATGAATGTGTTCCCATTCGTTACGCGCTAGAGAGGGTGCGGGGAACGCGATCGCGCCATCCGGGACAGTCGGTTCGTCGCCTCGCAGAAACGCAGATAAAATGTCATCAGCATCAGCGGGCTTGCTCAAGAAGTTCACAGCGCCGGCGCGTACTGCGTCGATGGAGGCCGGGATGCTGCCAAAACCAGACAGCATGATGATCCGCGTGTCGGGCTTCATTTGCAAAAGCCGCCGCAGCAATTCCAAACCCGTTCGACCAGGCATCCGCAGATCTAAGACAGCCAAGTCGGTTGGGCTCTTATTAAAGACCGTCACCGCCTCATCAAAGTTGCCCGCCGTCTCGACTCGAAAACCACGTTGTTCCAGAGCCATCGACAAGCGTTCGCGAAGAACCAATGTGTCGTCGACCAGCAAAATGCTCTCGGCTCCGACATCGGTTGTGCGGTATACGGGACTCGTTTCGGTCGGAGCATCATTCATGGTGGGCTCGGTCAAGATCGACTTGGACGGTATCTGCGATTGTCTATACGGTTAGATCTACGATTGGCTCTATGCCAGGAGCCACTAATCATCTTGCGTCTTCACGCTCTTCATTCTAACAGCAACACGACTGGCGTCTGCCGCAATTTTGCGATTCGCGACATCTTGGCAAGCCCAGTGACTGGAATAAGCACGGCATCACGCGTTGCTTTTTCGAGTCGCTGGAACGGTAGGAGCCTCGGGGGGCCGCAAATCTAGCGGTAAAGTCACCGTGGCCTGCGTGCCTTGCCCGACCGCCGACTGAAAGTCAATCTCGCCGCCTAGTTGCGAGATGACGTTGCGAGTCAAAAACAGTCCCAATCCAATTCCACGCCCTGGCTCCTTAGTGGTAAAGAACGGGTCACTGGCACGCTGCAACACATCATCGGACATTCCTTGTCCCTTATCGTTGACCGCAATCATCAGTCGGTCGGCAACAATCCTCGGTTCCAGGCTGACGCGTCGCCCAATTCCGCTAGCGTCCAGCCCGTTGTGGACAAGGTTTCGAACCGCCTGAGCCACCGCTTCCTGGGGTAGCCAGAGCCCATGATTTTCCACTGCATCGATCGCGTCGATCACATCCACGCGGTGCGGATCACGAATGCCCTCCAGCACGGTGTCAATCAAGTCGCCCACTGTGGTCTGATCCCATCGCTGCGCCATCGAATCGCCAGCAGCACTTCGCATGCGTTGAAGAATCTGTTTGCACATTTCCAGCTGGCGATCGATCAATTCCAAATCGGTATCGACCGACTCGGGCTTATCAACGGTTTCCAAATGCCTCGATAGTTCACGAACGATCACATCGATCGTCGAAAGCGGCGTGGCTAATTCGTGAGCGGCCCCCGCTGCTAATGTTGTCAAACCCTCCAAGCGATGACTGGCCGCCTGCTCCGCTTGTGATTCGCGTAGTTGATGTTCACGCTGCTGTAATTCCCAGGACGTCCGCGTGACAAAGTAGGTGACCACCGAAGCGCATGCGGCAAATGCGAACATTTGCCCAATCGCTCTCAAGTCAAAGCCGCTCCCGGTGCGGTCCGTGCTGAGCGCGTCAATGGGAACACAAAATTGCAAGAGAAACGTGTACCCCGCCACGGCTAGCAACGTCAGAACCCAAGCGGCGCGCGGGCGAACAATCAAACCTCCCACAGCAAGATTGACAAAGTAAAAAAAGCTGAATGGATTGTCTGAACCACCACTGAAATAGAGCATCGCGGTCAGCGTCACTAAATCCAGCATCATCAACAGCAGCGAAGCGCGGTGAGCCACATCCGGCTCGCCATCGATTTGGCGAGGGTCAACGTCGCCAGCACCGAGTAGCCGTCGGAGCCATAACCCGTAGACCAGATTCGTGACGGCTGTCAGCCCCACCAGCGATAGCAGCGGCGCGTACTGCAGTTCAACTTCGGTCAGTAACCCTGCAGCCAGGATCGTCATCAACTGACCGACGACGGCAAACGTTCTTAAGTGCAGCAACCACGGCGACGATCCAAGTCGGGCGGGGCCAATCAGCGGCAGTGTGAGGGCGTCCAGATAGCTTCTCAAGAAATTTCACCCTGCATCTTTGGCCCATTTACGTTCATCGTTTGCTGCTTGATTCAAACAGACGGTCGCCCACCCAAAGATATGCAAGGCCGACCGTCACAACGCAGCAGCCGATGACGGTGCTGGGTTTGTCGCGAAGAGACTCGAAGGATGACAACAGAAAAAGGCTGAAGGCAAACCCGGACATGATGCCAGCGAGCCCAGTCGGAAGAATCCAGAGACGCAGTGTCTTGTGCTCCTGAGCCGACTCATCCACACCACTATCAGCTTTGGAAACACTCGTTTCGGCGGGCGGTTGATAGGGGTTGGTGGACATGAAACCTGAAGAGCCACTGCAGTTAGTTCATTTCGCGTTTGCTGAGTTCGTCACGCAACTGGGCGGCCAACTCGTATTGCTCTTTCTCGACCGCGATCGACAACCGTTCGTTAAGCGTTTGGCCTACTTCGTATTCGGTGCGGAGCGATTCGCGAAGCTCGGACAGTCGCACGACCAATTCGTCTGACTCGAAGTGGTCTTCCGCATCGTGTTTGTCAAAGAACTTCCGCATCGTGTTCAAGCCCAAATTGATTTCTTGGACCGCTTCTTCCGCGGAATTTTCCTCCAGGGCGCCAAGCGCTGCCGCCTGCGTTCGATGGAAAAGGACGAACGGTCGGTACTGTTCGTGCGAGCCATTCCACTCCTCGTCATCGCTCACTTTCTCGCAACAATCCATCAAAGCCAGCGTGTGATCCGCGTCCATGACAGCGCGGTGGTAGTACTGCAAACGCAGCCAGCAAATTCGCCGATGGTAAAACTGCATGAACTCGCGATCCACTTCGTTGCACTGGTCTTCGTCGATGCGAAAATCGGAATCCCCCAGAACACGGTTTTGCAAAAACTCTAAGTAGGTTTCGCATTCTTCGATGGGTTGTCCATCCGGGCGACCGGTGGTTTCCAACTGCATGATGCCCAGATCAACACGCATTTGAATCACATCGCGTCCATCCTTTCCCTTCGTCAAGCGAACGTTCAGCGTGGAGGGATTGAAATCCCAATCAATAAGGATGTCGTCAAGATGCATCGGTCGCTTCATTCATCCGTCGCGAAGTAAGGA
>CAYUGI010000220.1:8680-11533 GCA_964444105.1 uncultured Pirellulaceae bacterium | reverse complement strand
CCGGGCCGCCTGGGCCCCCCGACCCTCCCGCTGCGCGGGAGGGTAAATTCAGAGTTCAAGTCAGCGCCGTTCGGCTAGCGCCAACGGATTACTCTGCGTTTGACAATGCCCGGCCTGACGCGACCTCTCCTCTTGCGATATCGTCTTGCGATGGTTGAAAACGTCCCGATCCTGTCCCACACTCACGATGGCTTGACCGTCGAAGGTTACTCGCGCGCCGCGGTCCAGACTTGCTGGCGTATCAACGAGCTGAAACTGCTTTTCGATTGCGGTATCCAACCATGGGACTTCATGGGCACGCCGACCATGTTCATCTCGCACGCGCACTTGGATCACATTGCCGCGCTGCCAGCCTACGTTTCGCGCCGCCGAATGATGAAGATGGATCCGCCCGTGATCTACCTTCCTGATTCGGCCGTCGATGACGCTTGGAACATGCTGCAACAATTCCGCCGACTCGACCGAGGCGCGATGCCCTGCGAGCTGATCGGGCTGCTGCCTGGCGACCAAACATCGATCAGCCGCGAGTACATCGTGACCGCCTTGGAAACTCGTCACACGATCGACTCTCTTGGTTTCGTTGTTCACCAACGCCGTCATAAGCTGAAACCAGAATTCGTCGGCCTGGAAGGAAACGAAATTCGCGAGCTAAAAATAGCTGGCACCGAAATCACCGATGAAGTTCGCATTCCGGTTGTGGCTTACACCGGTGACACGTCACCGCCAGGCTTGGACAAAAACCCGGTTTTCTACGACGCTAGAATTCTCATCAGCGAGTTGACGTTTGTCGCTCCCGAACATCGCAAAGACAAAATCCACAAGCACGGCCACATGCACGTGGACGACTACCGCCAGCGCGCCAGCAAGTTCAACAACGAGCTGATCATCGCCGGTCACCTAAGCACCCGCTACAGCGACGCCCAAGTGCACCGCTTAGTCAAAAAAGCCTTGCCAGGGATGCTCGATGGCAAATTAAAACTCTGGCTGGATTAACGCAGTGGTGTAGTGGCTCATTTTTGCTACCACGAAGAAAAGAAATCGCACGAAGCAGAGAGATTGAAGGAAACACTTGCTAGATTCGCTTAATCCGTAGGCAAAATATTTCTGGCCAAATGCCTTCGGATATTGTCCTTCGTGCTCTTCGTTTCCTTCGTGGTTCGTTTTTCCCCTTCGGCACTTTAGACGCTGTAAAATGCTCTTAAGCGTATCGGCAATCAGTCGACGGTTCTGGCGGCACATAACCACTCAATTTCCAAAAGGGGCGAGCAGAAATGGAATTTGAAGAACTCTCTCACCGAGTGATTGGATGCGCGATCGAAGTGCATCGTAGGTTGGGCCCCGGTCTGCTGGAGTCTGCCTACGAGCAATGCTTGGCTCACGAATTGAAGCGAAACGAAATCCAGTTCGACCAGCAACGCCCTCAGCCCATTCGTTACAAAGGAACTCAGCTGGACTGTGGTTATCGAATCGATCTCTTGGTCGAAGATACCCTGCTGTTGGAACTGAAGAGTGTTAACCAACTCAAGGGAATTCACGAAGCTCAGCTTCTCACTTACATGAAGCTAGCCGGAATCAAGACAGGGCTTCTGATCAACTTCAATGTGACCAAGTTGAAAGATGGAATCAAGCGATTCGTTCTGTAACCTACCTGCCTTCGTGCTCTTCGCGTCCTTCGTGGTTTTTGTTCCCAGACGAGCGTTGTGCGTAACAGTGGCTTGTATGGGAACACACTCGCTGCTGGAAGCGGCGGCTTGAATCGGATACCACGAAGAAAAAGAAGAGCGCGAAGAAAGAACAAGAGAGGCGATCTCACGTGGGTTGACTGAATGTGCGTCCGAGGTTTCCTTATTGCTTCGTTAGCCTTGCGACGAAGCCACCTCCTGGAGCTAGCTTGACAGAGAGCTTTCTCTCTTGCTTGAGGGAACGCTGCTCTACCTTCAACGGAATCGCGGTAGTAAATTCATGCAGGTCGGCTTTTGCGTTAAGCCCCACCAAATTCACACGAGGAGATGTCGTGTCGTCGCTTATCGCCGCGATTGCAAGATTTTCGTCCCCAAGAAATGACAGATCGAGTGAATAGTCTTTGGCGATCTGCTCGCCGTTCAAGATTCCGATGAACCACACGTCGCCACTTCGACGGGCCATGACAGTTAGCTTGCCAATCTCGCTGCCCAGCAGGACGCGGGTTTCGTCCCAGATCGGTGGGATCGTCTTCACGATGGGAAACGCCTTTTTGAGAATCGGCGACCGCATCATGGTGTCGGGATGTTCGGCGTAAGTTTGCAGCGCCGACGTGAACGTAACGAGAGTGGCGACTTGATGAGCCCAAGTCGTCGGCCCTGGGTTTGAAAACAAGACGGGCGTGTAGTCGGCATGCCCGACGACGAATCGCGTGAATGGAAGCGCAGCATTGTGCGACGCAGGCAACGGCCCTTCTTTCATCTTGTTGACTTCGATGCCTCGGATACCCTCACGCGTCATTTCGTTCGGGTACGTTCGCTCTTCGCCCGTCGAAGCATGGCAACCATGGAAGTTAATCATCAACTTTTTCCAAGCAGAGTTTCTCAAGACGGCGGTCTCGAAGTTGATCAGTTCCTTCGACTCACCATTCATAAAGTCAATCTTCAGTCCCACACATCCTGCCGCCGCGACCCTGTCGAAATACTCTCGCATTTGCCGATAGTTGTTCGTCGGATCCATGATGTCTTTCGAATGGACCCAAACCCAAACCCCGACGTTTTTTGACTTGCCGTGATCACAGAGCGACTTGATCGTTCCCCATGGATCCGGCCAGTCCTTCCACCCGTCGTCCACGGTTGAATATTCAAAGCCCATCTCGGCTGCCAAGTCGAT
>CAYUGI010000220.1:0-8580 GCA_964444105.1 uncultured Pirellulaceae bacterium | reverse complement strand
GGTGTTCCTTGGATCGGACCTGGCGGTGAAACCGTGTGCAGATTGCCGGCGTCCGTCGAAAGCCATTCTCCAGCGTAGGATTTCAGCTTCCACTTCTTGGCCAAACGCTCGAAATACCAAGCCTTGCATCCTTCGACGATTTTCCAGCTAGTACTCTCGCCATCAACGTGTTGCTTGTCGCTAGCGGAAACGAGGTAGCGAAACGCGACGCCATCGTCGAAAACGCGGCACGCAAGCGACCAATTTCGACCGCTAGGCTGATGGGTCAGCGGGAAGGTCCACTGCGTGTAATGATTGCGGGCTTGGGTGTGGACACCGCGCGTTTCGTAAGTCTCATCGCAGCTTTTTGTGGAAGGTACACCAATCGTCACCTTCGATCCCAAATCGATACCATCGACGGTGATACCCAGTCGCGATGACTCAATGATCGGTTGGCCTTTCCACCGAATGTCGTACTGCAAAGCTCCTGCTTCCGTCGTAAACACTCTCGCGACGACTTTTCCGTTGGGGCTTTGGAGTTCATCAGCGGAAAGTGTTTTTGCTTGCCAAAATGCACAAACGAGTATCAAGCCAAAAAGCACTAAGCGGTTCATTGAGCTAGCTCGCCCTTGAATTGGTCGTATTCCGGGTTCACGACAGCGTCTTTAAACACAGGCTTGTCTTTCCATAGGTCATACGTAGCTTTCAATTGAGCAACGGATTCGGGCGATTGCCCTTGGTCGCCAGTCTCTTCAATCCAGGTCTCCAGAATCTCGCGATGCTTCTTGAGGTCGCTCGCGAACTTGGGGTTTGATGCAAGGTTGTTCACTTGGTGCGGATCCAAGGCCAAGTCGTACAGTTCTTCCTCAGGACGCTTACCGAACCAGTGTTCTTCTTGGTACTCGGTAAGCTCTCCGGCTTCATGCAACCGGTGAAAATCCTTCACTTCCGTTTTATTGTCACGATACTGAGCCTGCAACAACGGACGATCGGAGAAGTAGTTGCGAATGTAACGCAGCTTTTCACTTCGTACCGTACGTATCCGGTCGATGGTGTAATCGCAACGATCACGTGCGGAGATGACGTAATCGCGAGGCTGGTACTGAGGACCGAAAAGATCCTGCCCATCCAAATATTCCGGCATCGCAGCACGACCCATCGCTAAAGTCGTGGCCGAAATGTCTAAACCCGAGACGAGTTCGTTTCGCACCGTGCCTGCCTTCAAGGCTGGATGCTTCCCTTTGACCATCAGAGGAACATGAACGCCACCTTCGTAGCAAAACTGCTTGTGCCGAAGCGAGTGGTTACTGCCATGATCGGAAAAGAAAAAGACAATCGTGTTCTCTAGTTCGCCATCGGACTCAAGTTGCTTCAGAATGTCCTCTACGCGAGCGTCCGCGCCCCGAGCCGCGTTGTAGTGCATCGTCCATGACGCTCGGTGGCCGGGCGTGTCGGGAAAATACGGCGGCAGGGGAACGGCCTCTTTCGCTAGTCGTTCGCCATCACGAACGTGCTTCGCGTTTGCCTTGCCACCCTTGATCTCGATTTGTCCAAACCAAGGCTGCGATTTGTCTGGCCGAGAATTCCAGGTGTCCTGGGTGATCGACATGTTGTGGTGCGCCCGATTGCCTTGCCACCCATTCATGCCAGCTTTGTAGTTCGGGTTGTTGCCAACGCTGTACAGCTTTCGACGATCGTAGTGAAAGTTGTAGTCGTCTTTGCCGCTGTTGAAAGTGAAGTAGCCCGCGTCGCGCATCAACTCTGGAATCGTTTTGATCCCCGCTGGCAATTTGATTTGCAGATCTTCGGGAACGATTTCGCCATCAGTGAAACGACCCGAGCGATGTTGGTGCGTGCCGGTCGTGGTTTGCATCAAGCCGGTGATCATCGCGGATCGGCATGAAGAACAAACCGGCGCGGGCATGAACGCTCGCTTGAAAAGAACGCCCTCGGCAGCGAAAGCATCGATGGTCGGCGTATGACCGGTGTTAATGGGATCGTCGTAACACCCCATAAACGGCGAAAGGTCTTCCGAGAAGATCCAAAGGATGTTCGGCTTCTCAGATCCGAAAACGCTGGCTGACTCGGTGGCGAATGTCGCACAAAAAAGAGCACAAATGCCTAGGGCAAATCGTTGCATGGTGTCTCGCAGCAAGAAATTAGGGGAAGTTGGACTGTGAATGTTAGCCGAACTAGCGCGTCGAATCACCATTGCCACTACGATTGGAGCAAAACCATAACGCAGGCTCGCTACTACGCGACTAGACACGTTTGAAAACAGAAAGACTCAGGAAAATGACTATGCGATCCGATTCGATTGGGATGCACCAACACGTAATATCCAGACTCCTGGAATCACGCACACAGCTTGGTGTTCTTATCGCTGCTGCGGCACTTGTCGCACTCTTCAGCGTTCCCGGGAATGCTGAAGAACCCCATGCCGCGACATTGCCGCACCCGAAGGTTGAGTCATCGTTGACTGGCATTCAAACCGCAATCGGCAAAGGGCCTTTTCAAGCTCAGTGGTCGTCGCTGGAAAACTACGAGATTCCGCAGTGGTACAAAGATGCCAAGTTCGGGATCTTCATTCACTGGGGTGCTTACAGTGTTCCAGCGTTTGGCAGTGAATGGTATCCACGCCAGATGTATATCGATACCAAGCGACGTGGCGACAATTTTTTTCAGCATCACGTCGATACGTATGGTCCACAAAAGAAATTTGGCTACAAGGATTTCATTCCAAAATTCAAGGCCGAGAAATTCGATGCCACACGCTGGGCCAAACTTTTCAAAGACGCGGGTGCTCGATACGTGATTCCTGTCGCCGAGCACCACGATGGTTTCCCTATGTACGACTGTTCGTTCACGAAGTGGGACGCATCGAAAATGGGTCCCAAGCGTGATGTGATCGCGGAACTGTCGAAAGCTGTTCGCGGCGAAGGAATGAAATTTGGCGTCAGCAGCCACCGCGCGTTCAACTGGATGTTCTACGTGCGTGATGAATCGTTCGACAATTCGGACCCGCAATTCGCTGATTTATACGGCCGTCCGATGCCATTCTTGTTCGAGGAAAATGCCTCCAAGTATCAAGAGAACTTTGTTCCGCAGGACAAGCAGTTCAAAGACGACTGGTTGGCACGCTCTTGCGAACTGGTCGACAAATATCAGCCTGATGTGTTTTGGTTTGACTTCGGTATCACGCCAGGTCTTCGCGAAGACACCTACGACAACAATCCATTTGGTGAGCACCTGCAAAAGTTTGCAGCGTACTACTACAACCAGACCGCGAAGAAAGCGGACGGGATGGGGATCATCAACTACAAGTGGGGTGCGTTTCCTGAGAAAGCGGCTGTGTTGGACAAGGAACGTTCCAAGATGGCGGAAATTCGCAAGCCATTCTGGCAAACCGACACGGCTGTTAGCTCCAGTTCTTGGGGTTACACAGAAGATCAGAAATACAAGACGCCTAGTCGCCTAATTAATGACTTGATCGACATCGTCAGCAAGAACGGATGTCTGCTGCTAAATGTTGGTCCGCGTGCAGATGGCACGATTCCCGAGCAAGATCAAGCAATTTTGATGGCGATCGGTGACTGGCTGAAAATCAACGGCGAGGCGATCTACGATACGACGTACTGGAAAACGTTTGGCGAAGGACCAACGGCTGTCTCAACGGGTCACGTTTCGGAATCGAAAGACAAGCCGTTCGTAGCGGAAGATCTTCGCTTCACCGCACGGGGCGACGTGCTCTATGTCACTGGAATGAAATGGCCTAAGGACAATCAAATTACCGTCACAACATTGGCAAAAGGCAGCAAGCACTACACCGACGAAGTTGCTTCAGTACAGTTGCTTGGTTCCGACTCCGAACTGAAGTGGACCCGTGACGCCAACGGACTGACGGTCCAGTTGCCATCCACTCCGCCATCGGAATTTGCATACGTCCTGAAAGTCAGCCAGTAGGGACCTAGCCATGTCAAGGGAAGCGGCGACATCGCCGATCGGGAAAACAGGCTGTCGTCTGCCACCGATCGTATTTGGTACCAGTGCGCTTGGTAACTTGTATCAAGCGATTGATGATTCAGTCAAACAACAGATCGTTGCGGAGTGGTTCCAGCACTCACCCGGGATCGTTGCGGCTGATTCAGCTGGCAAGTACGGAGCGGGGTTGGCGTTGGAGTCGATGGCAAAGGCCCTGACAGCACTCGCTATCGATCCCGACCAAATCATCATCAGCAATAAACTGGGGTGGCGGCGCGTTCCGCTGGAATCGCCGGAACCTACGTTCGAGCCGGGTGCCTGGGTCGATCTGAAATTCGATGCGGTACAAGACATCAGCTACGAAGGCATCCTTCGCTGTTGGCATCAAGGCTGCGAATTGTTAGGACCTTACAAGCCTCAGTTGGCTTCCGTTCACGATCCGGACGAATACCTGGCAGCTGCGTCCGATGACGCGGATCGCCAGCGTCGCTGGGACGACATTCTCGGTGCCTACCAAGCTTTGCGCGAATTACGCGAGCAAGGTGAAGTCGTGGCGATTGGCGTCGGGTCGAAAGACTGGCGGATTTCCGAGCGGTTGAGCGACCAATGTGATTTGGATTGGGTGATGCTGGCGACAAGCTTGACAATTTATACTCATCCAGATGACTTGGTAGCGTTTGTGGAGTCCCTTCGGCAACGCGACATCGCGGTGATCAATTCCGCCGTCTTCCAGGCAGGTTTCTTGACTGGCGGCAAGTTTTTTGACTACCGCGAAGTCACCGGTAAAACGCCTGAAGATCAAGCTCTGCTGCAATGGCGGGAACGTTTCGTCAGCCGTTGCGACCAGTTCGGCGTAAAACCCGCTGAAGCTTGCGTCGCCTTTGGGATGTCACCTCCAGGTGTCGTCGCGACCGCACTGAACAGCAGCCGGCCGTCTCGGATTGCGCAAAACGTTGAGCTTGTAACGACGACTCCGCCCGGTGATCTTTGGAAAACACTGCGAGAAGACGGGTTGATTCATGCAAGCTATCCGTATCTTTGCTAAGACATTTCGGCTGAGTCCTCCTCAAGAAACCACTACTGCATGCTTGTATGAGGCATCTGTCAAATCTAACGCCTATCAACACGAACATACAGAACGAAATTAAGCGGGTTCAAACATGTCAGACGAAACCACGGAAAACCCCTATGACCCTACGTCAGAGAACGAAGCGTCTGGAAAAGGCGTAGCGTCAAAAAGCGTACCCGTTGTTCCACGTCAGTACCTGTTGCCGTTCATATTGACGACGTGCTGCTTTTCACTGTGGGGATTTGCGAACGACTTTACGAATCCGCTGGTCAAGGTCTACGAAAACGTTTTCATCATCACGACCTCTCAAGCGTCGTGGCTACAGTTCGCGTTTTACACCGGCTATTTCTGCATGGCATTGCCGGCAGCGTTCTTCATTCGTCGATTCTCTTACAAAGCTGCCATCATGGTTGGCTTTGGCTTTTACGCACTGGGTGCGCTCTTTGCCGTTCCCGCAGCGTCAACCGCGACCTTCGGCTTGTTCTTGTTGGGTTCATACATCTTGACCTACGGGCTGGCGTTCCTAGAAACCGCTTGCAACCCCTACATCTTGGCAATGGGGCCGAAAGAAACCGCAACTCAGCGTTTGAATTTGGCGCAGGCATTCAACCCAATCGGATCGTTGATCGGGATGTCGGTCGCGACCCTGGTGCTGGCTCCTCAATTGGCGACGGGCGATTTCCGCAGCGAGCTGGCGAAGGGAAATGCCGAGTACACCCAACACCTCGTTGTCGATGCTTCGGCTGGAGACGACGCCACCAAAACACTTTCCGACGGCACCGAAGTAAAGGTTTACAACAAGCTGCCTGACTTCGACACGGAGATTGGTGCGTTGGATGGCGCGATGCCAAACGCGTTGAAAGCGTTCCGGGCCAACGATCCCGACGGGTTCTCTGAAATGCAAAGTGCAGACCTTGATAGTGTTAAAAAGCCGTACATCATCATTGCCTGCGTCGTGATCGCGTTTTTGATTCTGTACTCTCTCTCGAACATGCCAACGTTCAAGCAAGAGGGAAAAGACGCACCGTTTATGGAAATCACCAGCCGCATCTTCGGGCGAGCTCACTTTCGCGAAGGCGTCCTCGCCCAAGCGTTTTATGTCGGTGCTCAGATCATGTGCTGGACGTTCATTGTTCACTATGCCATGGAACAAGTCGGCGCGACGCTGGGGCAAGCTCAGGCGTGGAACATTGTTGCCATGCTAATTTTCTTAGCCAGTCGCTGGGTCTGTACTGCGTTGTTGCGATTCATCAGTCCTGGAAAGATGCTCTGTTTGTTTGCGATTGGTGCATTGGCGTTCACAATCGGTGCGATCACGCAAAAAGGTGAGATTTTCAGCATTGGATTGCCAGGCTTTCTCCATTCGCTGATCGGCACCGAGTTGGTCGGCAACACGGGTCTATTGTGCCTTGTGATGATCTCGTCGTGCATGTCGCTGATGTTCCCCACCATTTACGGGATTGCACTTGGAGGCATGGAAGAAGAGGAGTCGAAGCTCGGTTCGGCGTTCCTGATCATGTCGATTGTTGGTGGTGCGTTGCTGACCAAATTCCAAGGTGGACTAATCGATTCGCAAGGCATTCGCGCATCGTTCTGGTTGCCTGCAATCTGCTTTGTGATGATTGCGATCTATGGCTTCCGCACGTTCACCAAGTTTGAAAAAGAAGACGCTTCTCCAACGACAGCGTAAGGACGCTTTGCTCATGAAGTATATCGTTCTCGTCGGCTGTCTTTTGGTGGCGTGGTGCGACGCCGCGTGCGCTCAAGAGCAAGTTCCCAGCTCGACCGCAAAGCTTGTGGCCGCTCCGGACTTGAAAATTGAGTTCGGAAACGCATCGCAAAAATCGGTGTTCGTTAGCGAGCAGTGGAGTCACTGGGGTGGTTCGGTCGTGAAAGGCGACGACGGCCTTTATCACATGCTTTACTCGCGCTGGCCGAAAAAACTCGGCTGGGCTTGGGTCACTGACTCAGAGATCGCTCACGCCGTCTCAAAAACTCCGCTTGGTCCGTTCAAGCACAAAGACATCGCGCTGCCGCGTCGTGGAAAAGAGCATTGGGATGGTTGGTGTACTCACAACCCAACCGTCCACAAGTTCGGTGACAAGTACTATCTCTACCACATGGGCAACACCGGCGATGGCGAGATCGTTGGCTATCCAGGAAAGCAATTGCTCAACTGGCAGCACCGCAATAACCAAAGAATCGGCGTTGCGGTGGCTGATGATCCCAACGGACCGTGGGAACGCTTGGACAAACCGGTGCTTGATGTCAGCGACGATGACTCAGCCTGGGACTCGCTGGTAACGTCCAACCCGTCAGTCTGCCAGCGTCCCGATGGCGGAATCTTGATGGTTTACAAAGCGGTTGGCAAAGAGTTCCCGATGCCAAACGGTGGCCCGGTCGTTCACTGCGTGGCAATGTCGGACAGCCCAACAGGGCCATTCAAGAAGCTTCCCGATCCAGTGTTCACTTTTGAAGGCGAACGGTTTCCCGCCGAGGATCCGTACATCTGGTATCAGTCAGGCAAGTACCGCGCGATCGTAAAGCGAATCAAGCATGTGAAAAAAAAGCGTGTCTTCTCTTTGGTGCACTACGATTCGGTTGACGGAGTGGACTGGCAGAAAGCCAAGCACCACGAAATTTCTGACCGTTCGGTTACGTGGGAAAATGGCTTGCCCGAACAATTCGACCATCTTGAACGACCTCAAGTCGTGGTTGAAAACGGATTGCCAGTGGCATTAATCTGCGCTGCCGATCGAATTGACGAAAAGAAAGTGCGAAACTCATTCAACATTCAAATCCCTCTGGTTGTCACCTCAATGAAGTCTGACCACTGAGCTCTCGCGATAAATCTTCCGACACAGAACCTGTCGCTCGTCGAGCAAAAGTCTCACGCGTTGTAAAGAAGCTTGCCCGAGGATTACTCGGGCTGCTATCGCTCTACTTGGGAATTGTCGCCATCGGGTTGATCCCGGTTCATTCAGACTTCCGGCCCGCTGATGAGGGTGTCGAAGTATCGGTTGTCTCCAATGCGGTTCATGCAGACTTGGTGCTGCCAATTCAGAACGGAGTGATTGATTGGCGTGAGGTGTTCCCTGAGTCGTATTTCCCGGGCGACACCACGGACGCTGACCTCATATCGATTGGATGGGGTGACAAGGGGTTCTTTCTTTACACCAAGACCTGGGGTGACCTGAAGCCCTCGGTCGCAGCCAAGGCACTCTTGTGGCCGTCCGACACTTGCGTCCATGTGAACATGAAGAACTCGATGCACTTAAGCTCGAGTGCGAGATCAGTCCGAATTTCGATTCAGCAGTACCAACAACTGGTCGATGCAATTCACGATTCATTGGAATTGGACGAAAAAGGCCAAGCCGTTCCGATCGACAACTTTCACTACAACCAGCGAGACACTTTCTGCGAAGCAAAGGGTACTTACCATTGCCTGAACACCTGTAATAGTTGGGTGGGACGGAAACTACAGGCCGCCGGCGTGAAAACACCCTGGCTTTCCCCGCTGCCCAAGACCGTTTACCTGTACTTTCCGTAAG
>CAYUGI010000219.1:307-11568 GCA_964444105.1 uncultured Pirellulaceae bacterium | reverse complement strand
TTGGCTCACACCAAACGAGATGGTGACGCTAAAATTGCAGACGAATACCAACCACCTAAGCTGGACGCTCTCTTTAGGCGGCCTGTAACTGATCGAAGCCGGTGAAGCCGGTACACCAACGTGCGCGGTCTGTTTGATCCGTTGTTCTCGTAAGCCAAACGAGCTCATTGACTTGTGACACAATTCGACAGTGTCATGAATAATCCGGGCTAACGGTGTGGGCACCCAACAGCGCCGAAGCCTCCGCAGTTCGCAGCGTTCCGCGCTGCTACAAAAAGATCAGTCAAATCAGACGGACCTGACCAAGCTTTCTGACGCAGACCGCTGGCAGCTTTACTCACGCTGGCTTGACAGCACCGATGCAGCGGTCCGCGCGGGCGCCACCATCGGCCTGATCCATCAATGCAACTTTCTGTTGGACAAAACAATCAGGCCAATCCGTCAGGTCTAACCGATCAAATCCCCAACTGCACAAGCTGCGGCAAACCGATGGCACTAAGAACCACCAAGGCAAGAACGCAGGCAGCCAATTCTGGGGCTGCACCGGCTACCCAGATTGCAAAGCACCGCACCTGTTTAAGGGCAATCGCAAGACCAGGCTGATCTGTGATATCGGACAGATCGCGATTCAGGTCTGACCGATCCGGCCGATCCAATCGATCCGACCAGCCCATCAAGTTAAACCTCCCCGGTTGCAACGAATCCAATGCCAGCTCAAGCAAACTGCTTCAATATCGGCGTTAGTTTTGACCAGACTTGTCAAAGCATCTGCTAGCCTCTACACAGCTAACCGCGACCCACCCGGCGGCAGTTCGCACGGAAAAGTAGATGACACGATTCCAACCACGGGTGATTTTAGCTTTACCAGTAACTTCAATTTTAATTTCTGGGAGTCAGCACATGAGTCGATATCAGGTCGAGATTGAAATTGCGGGACCACTTGCGATGTTCTCGCGACCTGATACGGGCGGAACCCCGGTGTCTTATCCAGCTCCGACTTTCTCTGCGAGCAAAGGGATTTTCGAGACAATTGCTTGGTTGCCACGTGGTGCTTGGATCAAACCATCGAAGGTCGAAATCTGCAAGAAGAGTGGAACGCCGGGCGGACGGATCAATTTTCAGGCGTACGCCAACAACTACGGCGGTCCGAATCGAAAATCTGATCAGGTCGCAAAAGGGAACTCGTTTCAGTTTTTCAACCAGATCATCACCAACGTGTGCTACCGGCTATACGGCGATGTCGTTGAGAATAAGAAATCTCCAGATCGCAACGGCAAAAACAGCCGCCATTACCTCCAGCACTTGTTCAACCGTCGGCTCAAGCAAGGCCGCTGTTTTCGTACACCGTGTTTAGGGCTCTCTGAATTCACAGCGACCTACTGGGGGCCGCTTCGCGATGCCTACGAGGTCGATTCGAAACTTGACAACATTCGTATCGCGTCCATGTTGAAATCCGTTTGGTCAAACCCCATCGACGGAACCTACTCGCCAGAATTCATTCACGACTTGAACATTGATCAAGGAGTACTGAGTTTTGCTTAACGAATTCTACGATATCGCCAATTCGCTTAAGGCAGCCGGAATAAAAACAGTGCTGTTGGACAAGAGGATCAAAGGGCCAAGCAAAGGGATCAAGCTCTGCTTAGAAATCGCCCCCAATGGGGCAGTTGCTGACGTACGATTGCTACCGCTCGACGTTGTCAAAAAGAGCTGGACGATCGCGAACGGCAACAAAAACAGTTTTCCCTTTGTCCGGTTCCAAGACACATTGTTGGTGCACCCATACACGAAAGAGGAACTCAAGAAACGCAAGCAAGAGGTGTTCAAGCGAGGCACGGATTTAGCGATGGCAATAGAGTTCCTCGAGCAATCAGCACAAACCTACGAGATGCGTAGCCTAGAATTCGACGGCTGGGAAACATACAGGAGTCGAATCGAGAGTCGGCTTGAAAAATTGCGACTGATCGACGACGAACTCAGCATCGTCCCGGCGACACATGAGCGATTTCTCCTCCTTGCCAAGGATCTTGAAGCGTTTTCTTTTAGTCTGCTTGAAGGACTGCTCGCGTTACTAAAGAACCCCACCGACGAACTAGTGAAAACCGTGTTTGCGGTGCTACTTGAGGGTGGCGAACAGGTCTGCTTTGAGGCACAGATGGAAGAATCCGAATTTTCCATTACAGATCCGAATCTAACGCTTCCAGTCAGCGAGTCCCTGTCGGTTTCTAACTCGGATTCTATGGCGACACCCAATTCCAATTCACGGGCATGCGCCGTTTCCAACCATCCCGATACGATCAACGAGACTTCGTTTCCGCAAGCCAACTTACCGTTGCTCGGCAGGACACCGTTGTTCGCGCGCAAGGAGGACGTTGAGTGCCGTCATCGCTACAAGCGACGAGGCGTGGATTCAATCTCGGTTGGCAATTCCACAATCGCCCAAATGAAAGCTGCTTTGGTAGCGATTTGCGCCGAAGAGAATGAAGGCAAGACTTGGAGCAAAATACCATCTGAAAATCCATCCAGTCGCGATCTCCTTATCGCTTACGTCGAGACAGCTCCCCACCTTGCTGTTGCCGATGCGTTCGTGGAAGACGACGTCGACAAAGCAACGTTCGCGGAAAAGGCGAAGCTGATTATCGAAGCAGTCAAAGGCAACCAGCTCGATCAAACGCATGAACCCAGGCTTCGTATGTTGGTGCTCCGAAAGGTTGATCCTGCGAACCGAAAGATCATTCACTCGGGGGCGGAGCCAGTTGCGCATTTTCTTGATGCGTGTGATCGCTGGGTTGAGTCGTTTGAGCAATTGCCTGCGATTCAACTTTCAGTACCCAGGGGACGCGGCAAGCCACCGATTCGCCAGACGCCGATATGCATCTCTCCGGCAAGCTTCATCGTTCTTTCCAAAGAACGGTTCAAAGAGAATGGCAAGACAAAAGACGAAGTTCCCGGCGGTCGATTCTTCGATGTTCTTCAGCTAATGATGGGTACTCCACGCAGTCGCGAGGCTTCCGCCAAAAGATGGCTCGGTCTGATACTGCCACGCCGCCGACAGCTTGTCGTTGGTATTGCCGGCGCGACCCGGCGAACATTCGATGAATACAAGTCATACGACGCTTCGGCAGCACTGGCCACGGTCAGTGCCTTTCACATACTGCTCAACAATCTTGGTCGAAATGGAGAACTCTACATGAAAGAAAGTGCCTTTAAACTCGGGCAATTGCTTGCTGCGGCTGATGAGTTGCATTCCGGCTATTGCCATGATGTTCGCAACGGTTCGCTTCCATCGAGGTTGATGGGAAATGCCTTAATGGCGATGGCGGAACAGAATCCATTGAAAGCGCTTGATGTCTTGTCCCGTAAGTGGCTCGTCTATCAGGCCTGGGCTAAAAAGAGCAATTTCCGAGTGGATGAAAAATTTGTCAAACCGGCCGAAAAGCCAAGTGCAAAATATCAAGCGGAAAGGAATCGACAATGGTCGATTGCGCATGGGATTGCTGCCGCCTCGAAGGCTGCGCCGTTGGCAACTGATTTAGCCAGTAAGCTTCCAAGCAAAACAAATCAAGAATTTCGCGCCGAATTGATTCTCGGTTACATCGCCGGCATCCGATCAGAATCCCAAAACTAACGAGGAAAACCAATGTCATTTAATCGCGGTACCGGACTCATTATCGTTGAAGCGAGATGCTCCAATCCAAATGGTGATCCCGATCAGGAAAGTGAACCACGCACGCTCAGCACTGATGGAAGAGGGGTGATTTCTCCGGTTTCGTTCAAGCGGAAATTGAGAGACATCGTTGCGGACAAAGAGGGCGATGCTTGGAAAATCGCCTCCGACAAAGTCAGCTTAGACTCAAACGAATACGAGTACGAGATTCTGGAGAGCCGCGGTCGCAAACGTGATGAGATATGGAAATTGAAAGCCGACGCTTTCAATAAAAAATACTGGGATGCGAGAGTGTTTGGGAACACCTTTCTTGAGTCAATGGACAAGGGTGATTCGGACGACAAAGAGCATTTCATCAGTACCGGGACCGTTCAGGTTGGCGTCGGTGTTTCGATAGCGCCTGTAGAAATTGAACGAATGACCAACACCAACAAACCTGGAGTGGAAGGAGATAAGAAACAAGGGATGGCCCCACTAGGGTTTCGCGTGGTTCAGCACGGAGTCTACGCGATGCCATTTTTTGTCAATCCGATGATGGCTCGTAAGAATGGCTGCACTGCAAAAGACATTGAACTCCTGAAGTTCTTGATTCCCCATGCTTATTCACAAACGGCTTCAGCGATTCGCCCGTTCGTTTCTGTTTTGCACGCATGGTACGCGGAACACACGAATCCACTTGGATCGTGTCCGGATCCACTCATTATCGACGCAATGATGCCGACCAAGGACGATTCGGAAACAGCTTCGACCGCATTGAAGGACTATGAGTTTCCATTGGAGTTGAAGGAAGAACTGCGGAATCGGCTTGAGTCCTTCGTCGATCTTTGTGGGTGATTGAAAATGCCACTGCTCGCGCATTCGACACCCAGAGGCCGTCCTGACGAAACTCCGCAGTTGTATTGCGAGCACGTTGCAGCAACGCTTTCTGGTGCGGAACGCAGGGCATTACGAATGCTCCAATTTAGTTCAGGGAACGCCAACAATTTGTTGGATGCGGTTCGCTGCGCAGCTCATTGGCACGACTTGGGGAAATTGGATGAAGGAAACCAAATCGCACTGGCAAGCGGTCGCCAAGCAAAGCTCCCCGTCGATCACGTTGATGCTGGTGTTGCCCATGTCTTACCACAGTGCCCAATGTCAGCGTGGTTGATTCGCGCGCATCATTCGCCTGGTCTTCCACGCGAGGCTCAAGAACGGGTTCGGGTCAGTCCTCTCCGTGGAGTGCGTAACCGAGATGCGAATCGCAAAGAGCATGACAAACTAACAAGGCATGTCGATGGTCAGTTAGCAAAGCTCGTCTATCAGCATACAAAAGACTGCGGGGACGTTACGCTGAGTGCATGTGTCCCAGAGCATGGACTAAGGATGCGTCTCGCGCTGTCGTGTTTAGTTGATGCGGACCACGGAGACGCTGCCAGTTATGACCAAGGTTTTTCGTTGCCCGAGCCTCCCCGGTCAAGATGGCGCGAGCGTCTTGAAATGCTCGATTCGTACGTCGAAATGTTGGCGGATTCGTCTCTTGCTCGTCCCGATCGCGTTGCGTTGCGAACACGGTTCTATCGCAATTGTCGCGACGCTGAAGTCAGTAGCCCAATGGTTTCGTGTACTGGACCTGTTGGAATAGGAAAGACAACCGCTGTTTTAGCTTACCTGCTGAAAACCGCAGCAAGAGAAAATCTCGATCGGATCATCATCGTTGCACCTTTCACGAATATCATCGACCAAACTGTCGCGAATGTTCGTAAGGCGATCGTGCTTCCCGGCGAAGAAGCGGGCAAGGTCGTCGCGGCTCATCACCACCAGGCTGAGTACGAGAGTCTGGAGTCGCGATCATTCGCGACCCAATGGACCGCGCCAATCGTGGTCACGACAGCGGTTCAGTTTTTTGGGACTTTGTCCGCTAATAAGCCTGGCGCGTTGCGGAAACTTCAGTCGATTCCCGGTTCGGCTGTGTTTTTAGACGAAGCTCATGCCGCGATCCCCGTTCGACTCTGGCAACAAAACTGGCTGTGGTTGTCTGAACTAAGTCAGGATTGGGGCTGCCATTTTGTTTTCGCTTCCGGGTCGCTGATTGAGTTCTGGAATATACGCAAAATCGTGGGCAGCAAGACTAGTGATCTTCCGGCGATCGACACGGACGTCATTGCACAAGCCAACTCCGTTGAAAAGCAACGTGTCAAATACAGCATGCTCCCGGAGGCTTTGTCTCGCCAATCGTTGGTGCATGCGGTTCAACACAGTGCAAAACCTGCGTTAGTCATACTAAACACTGTTCAGTCGGCGGCGGTGATAGCAAGCGAACTGCGAGAGACAGGTGAAGATGTGCTTCATATTTCGACTGCACTCTGCCCCTCAGATCGAGAATCAATCCTCCGAAAAATCAAGCAACGACTGTCTGCGGAGACGAGGATACGGCGGCAGAACAGAGCCTCCAAAGAAGACCTCCAAGATTCAAGAAACTGGATACTCGTATCCACCAGTTGCATGGAGGCGGGCGTTGATCTCTCGTTTCGAACTGCGTTTCGCGAGGCAGCTAGTACTGCGAGCGCGATTCAAGTGGGTGGCCGCGTAAACCGCCACAGCGAAAGAGAGCTGGGCGAAGTAATAGTTTTTCGGCTGATTAAAGATGGTTTGATCAATGAACACCCTGATTTCAAGATTGCGTCAGTGATACTCGCGAAAGCGTTCGCTAGCGGTGACTTTGATGGATTATCGCCAAGCGAGATTGCAACGAAAGCGATGAAAGAGGAACTTAAGCAGCTTGGCCAAAGTGGTGGCGAATCACTGCAAGCTGCCGAAGAAGAGCGTGACTATCCTCTCGTTTCGAAATTGGGACGAGTTATCGACTCTGATACTCGGACAGTGGTGGTATCGCCTGAAATGGTACAAAGACTTGATGGCGGCGAACGCCCATCGTTTCGTGACCTGCAATCTGCGAGTGTGCAACTTTGGTCAAGGAAAATTGCCGACTTGGGTTTAGATACTGCCAAGCCATTTTCCGATGTGTACGTCTGGCGTGGCCCCTACGACCCAACGTTTCTAGGCATCATGAAAGGTATGCTCCAGCAACGGATTCTTGAACTGTCAGGATACGGTATTGTTTAGCGAGTCCTTAGCTACCGAATCAAACGTGAACCGCATCGAATCACCCGTGATCGCGCTGGTGATTCTTACTGGCCAGCGGGTGATTTTTTCGTCAATGACGGTTTCTAACTCGGCGTTGGTTGATGCGATCGCTTGGGACTCGCGGAGAATCGCGAAGCCTGGGCCGAGTTGGCCTAATTCGAAACGTTCCTCGCCGACGTACAAATGCAATTTCACATCAGCAGAGAACATTCCGCCGGCATTCAATCCACGCGTCTCGCGTGGAGCGTGATTATCAAAAATCATATTCATCACCAATTTGAACGATTCACGTTCCCCGGATGGGACGCGAAAAATGAACAGCACCGACTTTGAATCTCGTGTCGCACAATACGTTGATCAACGAAAGTTGACCGTCGATTCGTGCGCCGGTGCTGGAACCCAGGGTACTGTGTTGGTCTGCAACTATCTATCCCAAACGAACTCCATTGAGCATCAAGTCGCCGTGAAATTTCATGAGCGAGAGGTTGCCTACGACCGTGAGGTTTCAATCTATCTCAGGCTGCGAGACCTGGAGATTGTCGAAGTTTCCGGTCACATGGTTCCGCAATTAGTCCACTACGACGACGAGTTGCTTGCCATTGAAATGACCATTGTCAGCCCTCCGTTTTGTCTTGATTTTGGTGGGGCTTACCTGGACCGGCCTCCTGATTATTCGCCTGAAGTGTGGGCAGACTGGGAAGCTGAGAAGTCGGATTTGTTTGAGGACAATTGGAATGCCGTCGAAGAGATTTTGAGTGACTTTCGTTTGCTGGGGATCTACATCGCCGACGTTAACCCCGGTAATATCAGGTTCTAACTTTCATGGGGCGCAATCATGTTTTCCGAAGACGATCTGCTGGCGATCTCGGCGCTACAGCATTTGATCTTTTGCGAGCGGCAATGCGCGCTCATTCATGTCGAACAACTTTGGGCAGAAAACCGTCTTACCGTCGAAGGCCAACAACTGCACCAGCGGGCCGACTCGTTTCAGCACGAGACCCGCCCCGGTATCCGTATCTCGCGAAGCCTTTCCCTACGGTCCTTGGAATACGGGATCGCTGGCCGCGCCGACGTCGTCGAATTCTACGGCGAATCCGACGACGATGCCCAATACGAAAAAATCGTCCCTGTCGAATACAAGCGGGGGCAACCCAAGAAAGATGATTCCGATCGAATCCAACTGTGTGCGCAAGCTTTGTGTCTGGAAGAAATGTGTGGCACCGAGGTTACCGAAGGTGCGCTGTTCTACGGCAAACGAAAACGACGAACCGTCGTGGCAATCGATGATGCACTACGTACTGGCACCGTCAAAGCCATCAAACGACTGCGTCAAATGATTGACGATCGCGAAACACCGCCAGCCGTCAAGCTGCCCAAGTGTAAGTCATGTTCTTTGGTCGAACTGTGTCTGCCGTCGGCCACGACCGCACAGCGCAGCGCTTCACGATTCATGGCTCGCCAATTGGCATCCCACGCTGCTAGCGACGGCCCGCAAACCGATGAGGACTCTGCATGAAACGACATCTCAACACACTCTTCGTGACCACCGAAGGAAGCTATCTGGCCAAAGACGGCGCGGCGGTGCAGGTCAAACTGGAAAAGGAAACCCTGCTTCGCGTGCCGCTTCACAATCTGGACGGCATCGTTTGCTTTGGTCGCGTCGGCTTCAGCTCTCATCTGGCCGGTGCGTGCGCCGAATCCGGTGTCACGCTCTCGCTGATGACTCCTTACGGAAAATTCATGGCTGCCGTCGTCGGGTTCACTCCCGGCAACGTGCTGCTGCGGCGGCAACAGTACCGCGCCGCCGACGATTCGGAGGCCGCCGCCGCGATCGCCCGCAGTGTGATCGCGGGAAAGATCGCCAACTGTCGAAGTGTTCTGCTGCGGGGTGTTCGCGATTCCAAGGACGACGAAGCTCAAAAGCGTTTGGCGCAAGAGGCCAAGATGATGCTGCCTTCGATCGACTCGGTGCGCCGAGCCAACGATGCTGACCAAGTTCGCGGGTACGAGGGCGAAGCGGCAGCACGGTACTTTCGTGTCCTGCCGGACTTGATCAGCGATCGTGCCAGCGGCTTTCGATTTACGCAGCGATCACGTCGTCCACCGCTTGATCCGTTCAACGCACTCTTGTCGTTTTTGTACGCGATGCTGGCCAACGATGTTCGTTCGGCTTGTGAATCAACGGGCTTGGACGCGGCCGTGGGGTTCTTGCACCGCGATCGTTCCGGGCGTCCAGGCTTAGCGCTGGACTTGATGGAAGAGTTTCGCCCGTTTCTTTGTGATCGGCTGGCGTTATCGCTGGTGAACCGTCGGCAGGTGAAAGTTGCCGGATTTACGAAAACCGAATCGGGAGCGGTGCGAATGGACGACGAAACCCGCAAAGAGGTTTTGGTTGCGTATCAGAATCGCAAGCAAGATGTCATCGAGCATCCGTTTTTGGGCGAAAAGACGACGGTGGGCTTGTTGGTCCATCTTCAAGCACGGTTGATGGCCAGGCATTTGCGTGGAGATTTAGATTCGTACCCGCCCTTCATTTGGAAGTAAATCGTGATGTGTGGTAGACCTGAGCGTTTCCGCCCGGGCGCTTGGCGGTGCGCTTCGACCTGGGCGCTTGGCCGTGCAGCACATTGATCTGTTGGACGAAACTGACGGGAGAGAATGATGGTTGTTTTGGTTACCTATGATGTCAGCACCAAAGACGCTGCGGGACGTAAGCGTTTGCGGCGAGTCGCAAAGACTTGCCTGGACTACGGACAGCGGGTGCAAAATTCGGTGTTCGAGCTCAATGTGGACGCAGCACGCTGGGCCGAGTGCCGCGGCGAGCTTCTCCAGGAGGCCAATTTGAGCCAAGATAGCCTGCGTTTCTACCTGCTAGGCAACAATTGGTCACGCCGCGTAGAACACCACGGCACGAAGCCCAGCATTGACATGGACGGACCGCTGCTGGCGTAGAGCGAACCCCAAGCGCGCACGAAAACACCCGTACGTTCGCAGTTCGCGCTAAGTCGTTGCAAGTCAGCGAGTTAACGGAAATGAAATAGGTTTGGTGAGCCAAAGACAGCCCACTCGCGTCACGGTTCGCGGACTTCTACACTTAAGTCAAGCGGAGGCAAGCACTTAAGCCGCCGCTGTCGCGTCCCACACGGGACGCGTGGATTGAAACGCTCCCGGAAGTGCCACCAAGCCAGCGCCGAAGGTCGCGTCCCACACGGGACGCGTGGATTGAAACGTATTGCTCGCCATCGATTTCTGCATTTTCGCCGGGTCGCGTCCCACACGGGACGCGTGGATTGAAACGTCGCATCAGACTTGTTTGATTCGCGAATCTCATGTCGCGTCCCACACGGGACGCGTGGATTGAAACGTCGATGCTGACCGTTGGTGCAAACTGGCCAATCCGTCGCGTCCCACACGGGACGCGTGGATTGAAACCTCGCCAGTCAACGCGCGGCCCTTGGATTTCGATGTCGCGTCCCACACGGGACGCGTGGATTGAAACGTCCTGAATGTCATCTAGTACGGTCATGTTGATGTCGCGTCCCACACGGGACGCGTGGATTGAAACTTGGTTGATCGTTCCTCGATCGAGCAGTCGCCGGGTCGCGTCCCACACGGGACGCGTGGATTGAAACACTGCGGCTAGCTGATGCTCTGGCGTTACCTTTCCGTCGCGTCCCACACGGGACGCGTGGATTGAAACTTGAAGCCGGAGGAAAGAGTATGAGCTACTTCCGTCGCGTCCCACACGGGACGCGTGGATTGAAACGCTGTCGTTCGTGCTTGATAGTGCAGCGTTGCTGTCGCGTCCCACACGGGACGCGTGGATTGAAACCGAATCAAACGGTAGTTTCAACGCTTCGCAAACCTGTCGCGTCCCACACGGGACGCGTGGATTGAAACTTTCTGCGGGTCCGCCAGTCAAAACTAGCCCGCCGTCGCGTCCCACACGGGACGCGTGGATTGAAACACACAGGTTACGGCGTTCGCGTGACTCCTTCGGGGTCGCGTCCCACACGGGACGCGTGGATTGAAACAAGATGCAGTGGCTTAGCGTCACCAGCGTGACGAGTCGCGTCCCACACGGGACGCGTGGATTGAAACCCCAAACGAATCGCTTGGCTGCCGCTATATCGTCCGTCGCGTCCCACACGGGACGCGTGGATTGAAACTCTTGGCCGCATGGAAGTCGGCACCTGTTTGCGTGTCGCGTCCCACACGGGACGCGTGGATTGAAACAGACTTGGACCCGCCCCCGCGACCGCCTTACGGAGTCGCGTCCCACACGGGACGCGTGGATTGAAACTCATCGAACGACAACCGCAATGCTGGTGATACTGGTCGCGTCCCACACGGGACGCGTGGATTGAAACGGTATTCGGTGGCGGGGGCGGCGGCGGTCGCGTTGTGGCCGCCCCCCCGGGGCGCGGGGGTTTTAAACCCCCAATTGCCCCAAACAACCCCCCCCCAA
>CAYUGI010000219.1:0-297 GCA_964444105.1 uncultured Pirellulaceae bacterium | reverse complement strand
CATTGACGGCAAACACCGCCCCCGAACCACAGGTCGCGTCCCACACGGGACGCGTGGATTGAAACCATCGCGGTAAAACCAAACCGACACCCCGCGACCGTCGCGTCCCACACGGGACGCGTGGATTGAAACACTAGAATCGCTCTCCGCTGGACCGAGAACCGTGAGTCGCGTCCCACACGGGACGCGTGGATTGAAACAGCTTCGATTGTGCATGCGTAACGTCCGGTTCCGTCGCGTCCCCCACCGGGCCCGGGGATTTAAAAAAATTGCGGTTTTTATATGGAAACACCAGTG
>CAYUGI010000218.1:1582-11622 GCA_964444105.1 uncultured Pirellulaceae bacterium | reverse complement strand
CAAGAGACGATTACTTCCGTTTTGGCGCAACATCAAAAAGCGCGAGCGAGCGGCCTGCACGTGCCGCTTGCTCGCGCTTCGCGTTATATTTCCTCGATCAGTGGCCAGCAATTGCAGGTAGAGACGCGCAACTTCAAGACTTGCGTTTCGGATCTCATCGCTTTGGTCGCGCCGGCCTGAATCACTACGAGGTCCAAAGCCATTTCTCTTTTGCATTTTGAAAATACGACCGACCCGAAAAAGGACTTTGGGTGTTCGACCGAACAAATCGCGTCGCTGTCGGCTGGGTTGGAACGAATTCGGTCCGAATGGAAGGATGATGCTGCAGCGCCGTCGTTTTTAAATTTGCCCAAGCGTCTGCACAGCGACTATCAGCGTGATCGTGGTGCGTCTTCATTGGGGCGTGTGTTTTCGATTGCCAACGGAATGCATGATGACATTGATGCGTTGGTGGTTATTGGTAGTGCCCCCGCACTGAGCGTAGTTCGCGCGGTGGTTGGTGCTTGTTGTGATCCGTTGCACAACGAACTGACACGCGCTCAGCGAGGCAGTAGGCCGCGTGTCTATTTTGCCGGCGATAGTTCGGACAACGATACGATCACGGCACTGCTGCAGCGACTTAGAACACCCGTTCCAGAGTCAGTGCCAAGTCGTTGGGCCGTGATCGTGCTGAGCGATCATGATCCTGATGGCACGGTTTCGCAGGTCCTTTCGCACATGCTCGCAGAGATGCATGGTCAAGCGGGTGATGCAGCACCACAAGTCTTGCAGCGATACGTCATTCCCTTCGTCCACGGCGAATCCTGGCTAGATCGTCTTGCAAGGTCGATGGAGTGTCAGGAGATTTTCGTTGATGATGGTGATGTCGCAGATCCGCTGAGCGTTATGTCGCTTGCCAATCATTTGCCCTCGGCGCTGCTAGGGCTGGACTGCATGAGATGGTTGGGCGGAGCGCATGAACTGAAGGAAAATTTCCTGCATGCGGCGATGGATCAGAATGTCGTGCTGAGTCTCTTGCTTTGGAAACGAACCGCGATCGATGTCGGACACGCCAATGCCATGTCAATGAACGTTCACTCGGACAGTTTGGGGGCATTCGCTCGCTGGTACCAAGTGCTTCGTGCATTTTCCTTTCGCGACGAAAATGATTCGATACATGTTTCTTCGTGCGTCTACCCTCGCGATCATGTGGCTGGGGCTGGTACGAAAGAGAAATCGCTGCAGGTGAATATCAAGGCCAATATTCCTAGAACCGATATGTTGCCGGATCCTGGTTGGTCCTTCTTGGCATTCGCGGATGATGGCGATGCGAGTTTCAGCGAATGTACTGAAGCTGTTTCAGATGTTCCTGGCGGTAATCTAACAGGGCGTGAACGTCCCGGATTTGATCTTCCCGGATTTGATGTTGCGGTGCAAGAAATCGACACCTTTACGCTGGGGCAGTTGTTTCAGCTGTTTCTTATTGAAACAGAAGTGGAACGGCAGCTGATTGTCGCCTAAATGCGTTGGCTTGGTTTTCCAATTTGCAGCCGATAGACTGAGCCCGCGTTACTTTACTCGCCCTCCGGGAGAGTCGAGCCTTAGCGAGGAGAGGGCCAGTCTGGATAGTCGACGACATTCGTCTTCGATGCGAATTGCCCTCTCCGGCCGCTACTGCGTCCGACTCTCCCGGAGGGAGGATGAAGCCTAAAAAGTCCGCTGCTGCGTTTCGAGGAGGGAGCGTGAGATCCGCGATTCCTTTATGGCGTTGCCTAATGGGACAGTGGAAAGCATAGTACGCTCCCATGCTGCGCGACCAATTATCTCATCGCCATACTGCCAGGAATTTGATACTCGATGTCTGCTGTTGACCAACTCTTTTCGGATCTTCGTGCTCAAGGGACCAAGGCGTTGATGCCGTTCTTGACGGCTGGGGATCCTAACATCGAAACCACCTCGGCGATTTTGCGTGAGATCGGGGCGGCCGGTGCAAACCTTTGCGAAGTCGGCGTGCCGTATAGTGATCCGATTGCAGACGGCCCCGTCATACAGGCTTCGTATCAACGAGCGCTCGACAATGGATTTCGGTTGCAGGATGTTTTCGATCTTGGTGGTCAAGTAGCTGGCGAAGTTGCCATGCCGCTGGTCACGATGGTTAGCTATGCGATCATCTACCGGACGGGTTTGCAGAAGTACGTTCAGCAGGCGAAGGCAGCTGGGTACTCCGGCGCGATTGTCCCCGATTTGTTGGTAGAGGAAGCAGCTGATTTGTCAGCGATCTGCCGCGAAGCTGATTTCAGTTTGATTCAGTTGGTCACACCAACGACGCCGCGTGAAAGACAAGTGCAAATTGCCAAGTCTTCCTCAGGGTTCTTGTACTACGTTTCCGTCACAGGCATCACCGGCGAGCGAACCGAACTGCCCAAAGATTTGACTGACAATGTTCAGTGGCTACGATCCCAAACGGATTTGCCCATTTGCATTGGGTTTGGCATCAGTGGTACCGAAACCGCAGCGAAGCTGGCTCCCGTCGCAGATGGATTGATCGTTGGCTCGGCTGTTGTTCGTCGGCTTGCCGCTGCGAAAGGAGCCGCCGAAGCAGCTGCAAGCGTGAAGGGCTTCGTCGCAGAATTGCGTGCGGCCATCGATAACGCTTGATTTCTTAACGCGAAATGACCCGGGTTTATGCGACGCTTGAGCATCTAAGCGGCACGACCGGTACAGCCGGGCCGCTTTGCTAAACCGTACAGCTTTTCTAGCTGGAAAAGTGCCCGCAATCGGCGATCTTTACGGAAAACGCGTGCTATGTTTTTTTGGCCCAACGCACAGCACCCTTCCAATCTGAGTCGTCCGTAAAGTTTCGCACGGGCAGGGCGACACAGTTATTCTGCTAAGGAATTTTAATATGGCATCGTCAAAAGCATCCAACGCAACATCGGACAAGGCTTCCACCACCGGAAATCCTGTCGATGCAGACAACACTGTCACGCTTGATCGTCGGAGTGACGAGCGTCGCGAAGGCAACCCGGAAGCGTTGGACACGGGCGTCATGAAGACTCCTCGCCGCAAGAAGCAACGTCGCCGTCATATTGATCCGACGACTTGCGAGCGTGATTACAACCAAGACGAAATTGATTTCATGCGATGCATGGACGACTACAAGCAAAGCTCCGGACGCATGTTTCCAACTTGCAGCGAAGTCTTGGAAGTACTGCGTGCGATGGGTTATGTCCGTTTGACTGAAGAGCAAGCTGATTTGCTACAAGTAGGCGAGTTTGATGACAGCTGTGACGCAGAAGAGCACGACGAAGAAGAAGCGGACATGATGGACGCCTAGTGCATGATTAGATGGATCCGCTAGCGTGAGCAGACACCGCGCTGACGTGCCATCGAACAATCGAGTATGTTGAAAAACAAAGTCACGCCTTTTGGCGTGGCTTTTTTTGTCGCGATTCGTTGTTCCAGTTCATTGTCTCGTGCCCCGTTTTTTATCCACTTGTCATGCGATCATCGCCGCTGAAATTCTGTGTCGATTCGGTGAAATATCTCTGGGTTTCGCCGTATACCATCACCGGGATCGCGATCGGTCTGTTGCTTGGTGGACGTTTTCAGCGAATTGATGGCGTCGTGGAAATCTACGGGCCACGAATCGGAAAGTCGCTTTTGTCGATGCCTGTCCCAGCAATGGCGATGACTTTTGGGCACGTTGTCTTCGGGGTGACACAGGATGCCTTGGACGTGACACGTCAGCACGAGGCCGTCCATGTGCGACAATACGAGCGTTGGGGACCACTTTTTGTCCCCGCGTACCTGGTTGCGTCTGCGTATCTGTACCTCCGAGGTCGCGACGCTTACCGCGAAAACCCGTTTGAAGTAGAAGCCTATGCGATCGATACGCCTGATTTTTCAAAGCCGAGAAAGCGGCCCAGTCGTGCCGATGTTTCGGATTGACTTCGGCTCTGGTCGCTACGCTACCCGTCGCGTTGGAGACTGGCCATCAACGCCCAGTTTCGCGAGCGTTCGGCGTGCATCGTGTCGGTCGGCAAATTTGGACGCGTAAGCCTTTGCTCGTTGGAGCATTTCCTCTCGCCTTTTGGAAAACTGCAGCAACAAGCCCGGGATCTCATTGGTCGTCTGGTAAATCAAGCCGATGCTGCGGTGTCCTCCGGCTTTCCGAATTTCATCCGCCAGCGTGCAACTGTCAGGAACGATCACAGGTGTCCCGCGGATCAGCAAGTCGTGGAGAACACTACTGGCGCGAGCGTGATAGATCGCGGGGGCGTACAGGAAAAGGCCGACGTCCGCTGTATCAAGCCATTGGTGATAGGCTTCGCCACTGAGCTGGTGAGAAACGATTTCGATGGGGCCACCGGCGTCGCTCTTCAAGCCGCGTTCGTAGTGTGAGTGAAGGGAGCTAGGGAGAACCTGCCGCCAGGTGCTTGTGTCTGTTTCACCTTTCGCATCGTCTGTGAGAGGACGAGTTGCAACGCGAAATTTGCCGCTTTTTAAATGAGTGTGGTAGATTTCGTCTAATAATTCGAGCAACTGCCGATGTCGCTGATTCTTGTTGGGGTTGCCAGCGAGGACGACTTTGATGGGTTTCGTGTTGCTGGCGTTATTGCTGGGAATGACAGGTTGTGTCTGGGGAGGTTGCACAGGGACAGGTTGCACAGGGGCAGGTCTCGCCTGAGTCGGTAAATCGATCACGCCCACACTTTGACGAACGCCAGCCTTCTGAATCTGTTTTGCAAGCTTGATGTTGGTTGCGTGCAAACGGACCTTGTGAGATCGCAGAAGGCTGAGGGAATCGTTTACCTGAGCGGCATACTGTTTCGCGGTCTCCGCGTTAGCTTGGTTCGGCAGATAGATCGGGGAATGGAAGATCGCTTCGATTCGTAAAGGTGGCTGTCCGGGCGACTGCCGAATCGCAGCTGCTAGCGCCAAGAGTGTGAAGTCATTGCAGTGATTGATGACGATGGTGTCGGTTGAACGCGGTCGAACCACTTTCAACATTTTCGTAAATCCGTTCGCCCATTTTCGGAGCATTGTTTCGGCGTTTCGCTCCGATGAGACGAGCTTTTCGGACATGCGCATCCACGCGTTTTGAAAGCCCGTTCCGCCAAAGGGTTTCCCGAACACGTCTCGTCGCGTGGTGGATTGTCCGTCTACGCCCAGCGACCACTGAATCAAGTTGTCGACTTGAAAAACACTTGCAGTGGGGACTTTGAACTCAAACGCTTTGTCGTCATTGAAATCACGATGAGAAATGAGAACGGGTCGCCATCCAAGTTGCAGCGAACCACGCGCAAGTATCTGGGCCAGCTGAAACGTCTTACCGAAGCCCTTACGAATATTGGCATCAACCAGGATGAGGCGACAACGACGGCGGCTTTCCCCTGCTCGTTGTGAAGAACGGGGAGACGACGGAGATGATTCAGACGACATGCTGGCCTCCTTGCCACGATACACCGGTTTGCGAGGATACACCGGTTCAGCGAACTGACTGACGGTAACGAAAGAAGACTTGTCAAACCAAGGTCGTTTCCACTGCCCAGAGCTGAAATTTCTAAGTTTGGCGTTGCTTGGCAGAGGTCTAGTTTTGTAGGACCGAGAACGATGTTGTCCTGAGTCTCGCGTTTTCAAGCGTGTTTCACGCTGAAGCTGGCGCACGGGCAAGTTGAATCGAGACGAAATCCAGCTCGCTTTTTGGCAAGACGCCAGTTTTCAGATTGGCGAATGATATGAATATGATACGACGACAAATCGACTCAGAAGCAAGGATGCCTGCTGTTTGGACGGCCGGTTCCTCCCTGTTGGTGCTTGCTGTTTTCGCCTTGGCGATTGGGTGTCGTGGTGCCGGCCCACAGCGGCAACCGCTTGTGCTGACGGAAGATCCCGCTGTGCGAACACCCGGCGTGCAACCGCCACCACAGCGACTAGCCGTATCGGAACGCCCTGCCAAAGCGACTCGTCAAGTCACATCGACAAAACCTTTGGACAACGATCCAGTTCGGACTCGGCTCGCTACCACCAGGCCAGAACAGAGCGTGAAACAAGTCGCTCATTCGAAGAGCGTTGAGCCAAGACGGACTGTCGCTAAGCAACCAGCCAGTGATCCGGTTGTATCATCCGCGCGACCGTCGTCCCACAAGCCATCTCGGTCAGACGCAGTCGAGGCGTTGTTGGCGGCAAATCGCAAGACGACTCGTTCAAGGCAGGGGGCAAAAGTTCAAGCGAATCCTCAGCGGAAACCAACCGCGCCAGTTCAGTCAGTCGCTGCAGCTGCGCCTGCCAAAGCTACGCCTGCCAGAACCACGTCCGCCAAAACTATGCCTGCCAAAACGAGGTTTTCCCCAGCAAGAACCACTGCCAAGGCCAAAGCGCAAAGCGTCGCAAAGAAGACCACGGGTAAGACCGTTCGGTTCAGTGATTTGCCTGACGATGTCAAGCGCCGCGCGATGGACCGGTTGATCGAAAATTTGGCCAAAGAAGCGGTGCCTTCGGTGCAGCCTGCTTCACCAAAGCAGGGCGTCGCAAGCGCGTTGAGCAACTTGCCGAAACTCGCGCCACTGCGGAAGACGAAACCGGAAATTCCCCCCACACGAATCGCTTCGAATCGGCCGACGCAATCCAAACGCACGGCAAGTAGCCAGCAGGTTGCCCAGAAGCGGCAGGGAGCCCAGGTAAACAAGGATCACGTGCGGAAAGAGACCCCGTCGCGAAAGGAAATTCAGCCAACTCGCTCGATTGCAAAGGTAAGTGTTCCGCCACCTCCAAGTGAACCGAAAGGCGCGCCGCCCAGTCGCAAGGTTGTGGTGAGGCAGGCCATCGCAGAGGCTTCTGGATTCGAACTGCCGCCGATGGATCAAATTCGCAAGTCATTACCTAAGCTAGACGCCGCTAAAGTAGTGATGGCACGCGATGCTGTTGCGGATCAATGGACGCTACCAGTCGAAACAAATTTGGCGAATGCAAAAGCGAGCAGTCAATTGGTGGCTACTGAGATTGACGCGGAGTATGAAGAAATCAGGAAAGACGCGGATGCGATTGAACTGACTGTTTCGGCATTGGCGAGGGAATTGGAAGTCATGCCCCATGCATTGGAGCGAGATGCGTTCCGAGTTTCTCGTGTGGGCCTTCCTGATCCAGACGACTACTTTGCGTTCGCAGACCAAGAAATCCGACAAGCAAGTTCGCAGGGAAATCAAGAGCAAGGGTCCCTGCAGTCTGTCGAGTTGGCGAGCTCACTGTCGCGCGAACACGCGATCGATTTGCCGAAACGTGCAGGTCAGAAACAGCTTGCTGCAGAAGGCCAGCAACCGGCCCAGCAACCTGTTCAGTCATCGGCTCCCAGGGTTTCTGCCGGTGAACTAGCGAAGCACCATCATGTCGCAAGCGAATCCGCGACACCGGCTTTTGATCTGCCGACGCGTCTGGATTCGACGCCAACCGTGAACAAGCACCAGATTGCTCTTCCATCAACCAAAGCAGTGGCATCTGTCTCCACGCCGAACACTGCAATCAAGAATTTGTCAGAGAACCGAACTCCGGCCGCTATCACCGAAAGTCCCACACGAGTAGCCAAAGCGAAACCCGAAGATTTGTCCATGGATTCGGCTGGGAAGGTTAAGCCAGAGGCCGTCGCGAAAGTCGTCGCCCAATTCAATCCGGAGTCACTCTCGGACCGTGAACTCTATGATGCGTTGTTGAAACGGCTTAGTGACCCTTCGCACGCAGAATCGCCAGCCGAACAGAGTCGCCGACAAATCATGGCTCGCCACTTGATGGTCTTAGCTGGCGATCGCGAGGCGGCGGTTGCTCAGATGCAGGGTCTTAGTACGCAGGAGCAGCAGTTTCTGCGCAATCAGTTGGAAGGGCTCCATACGATGGTCGATCCGAAAGGGCATCCGGTCGCTGGTCGCCGTTTCAGTCAGGCCCTGCCAAAACTGCGACAAGCGACTCAGCATCTTTCCGCTGCCGCCGACTCATTGGAAGTTCGTGGCTTGGAGTTTTGCACCGAGATCGAAGCCTACGGCCAAGTCAAACCGTTTCCGAACCGAGATTTTGCTGCGGGCCAAGCTGTCATTTTGTACTGTGAGGTTGATCGGTTTACTGCCAAGAAAACCGAATCAGGGTTCGAGACGCATCTCAAGGGTAGCTATGACGTGTTCGACCAGTCTGGGGTGAAAGTCGTCAGTCAGTTGTTACCCGCCGATAAGCAACTCTCAAGTAATTTCTTGCGAGACTACTTCGTGGCGTATCAAATGAATCTCCCGTCAAAGTTGGCGAAAGGCAAATATCGCTTGCAGCTGACAATGGAAGACATCGGTGGCGAAAAGTATGGCCAAGCTGAAATCGATTTTGAAATCACACGCGAGGCGGCTGAAGTTCGCCAAGCAGGTGGCACGCTTTAACGAGCTGCCTACTCTCCTATCTCGATCGTGTCCATGACGTTGTAGGTTGGCCCGCCTTTATCCAAAAAGCTGCCGATCAACTCCACGACGTCGGTTTCCATTTCGCCGAATTCAAGTTCGCTGTGCGCCTGCAAGACTTCTAGGGCTTCGGCACTGATGCGTCTGTTGCGACTGCGCCCGATCGTAAGATGAGGACGATAGTCTCGAGGTTCTGGTTTGAACCCTAGCTTGGCGAGTTCCACTTCCATTTGCGAAACCATCTCAACGAGTGCGCCGGTCGGGTCTTCGGCACCGATGTACAGCACACGCGGGCGATCCAAATCGGGGAACGCGCCGGTGCCCATGAAATTCAATGGGAATGGATCAAATTGGTAGCAGATGTCAGATACCGTGCTGCAGATATCGTGGACTTCGGTGTTCTCGACGTCACCCAAGAACTTCAGCGTCAAATGCAAGTTGTCGGTGGGCACCCATTTGATGCCCCCATCCAATTCGCTCAGCTTGCGAATAAGCTTGATGGCACTGCCGCTGATGCTTGCGGCTAACGGGAGGGCGATGAAGGATCGTATTTTTCTCATGCCAGAATCTTACACGGAAATATGAAAACTTTTGATCCACCTGAATTCAAATCGCACGCCTTGATCCGTGGTGGGCATTTGCAAACCATCTTTTCGGTTGGCCAATCTGAAACGCCACCGACAGCGACGGTTCAGCACGTCGTCAATCTGGATGATGGAGACGGCATTGTGCTGCACGATGACCGTCCTGAAAACTGGTCGGCCGGCGAACCGTCGCTGCTACTGCTGCATGGGTTGTCGGGATGTCACGGTTCGCCTTACATGATTCGCCTGGCGAATCGATTCGTGAATCGAGGTTGGCGCGTTTTTCGGATGGATATGCGTGGCTGCGGGTCGGCCCAGGCGTTGGCCCGTCAATTGAGCCACGCGGGACGCAGCGACGACCTCGTTGCAGGACTAACGGCGATGGCCGAGCGGACGGGCGATGGCCCGATGCACGCGATGGGAGTTTCGCTTGGTGCGAACCAGTTGCTGCGGGCAATGGGACGGATCGGGGCGGGGGTCGATGCAGCGCCAGATTGGTTTGGTCGCCTGACTAGGATCGCCGCCGTTTCTCCCCCGCTGGATCTGCAACGATGTAGCGACAATATGAATCGCTTTTCAAGACGGATCTATAACTACTACTTCATCCGTAGCTTGCTTGCCCGTGTACCCGAGCAAGTTATCGCGCGAGACGACTGCCAAAGAATTTTGGCGGGGCCCCGGCCGCGAACACTGCGCGAATTAGACGATTGGATGACTGCCCCGCTCAGCGGGTATGCAGATGCGGCACAGTACTATCAGGACGCCTCTGCTTGTCATGTCGCAAAAGAAAATCCGGTGACAACCTTGGTCGTTGCCGCTGCTGATGATCCGATCGTGCCGGTCGAGTGCTTTACAGATTCCAAACAACCATTCTCGCCATCGACCACATTGCTGGTTTCGCAAGGCGGAGGCCACAACGGATTCATTGGGCCAAAAAAGGTCAGTTGGATCGATGCAATGGTGCAGCAGTGGTTCGTCGAATGACGAACGAGCGTTCTAGGCCCCAGATCACAAGTGTCTTGGTGAAAATGACCGAGCCATCCCA
>CAYUGI010000218.1:0-1482 GCA_964444105.1 uncultured Pirellulaceae bacterium | reverse complement strand
CGATTCGCGTTACTAGTAGATGCTTACCGTCGGCGTCGATGGGCGAATCCGCTGACTGCAAGAAGAACTAGAGCGAACGAAGACGGTTCTGGGACAGCAGTCACGGAACCTTCGACGCGAAAGTTGTCGATCAGAAAGTCCTCTGCATTCGCGTTAGAACTGCCAAGGATGCGAAATTGCAGTGCCGCGTTTTCGTTTGCCGATGTCGGTAACGCGAGCAAACCCGTTGATGTCGGTACAACGTTTCCCAGCGGTAGGTTGGGCAGAGTTTCACCCGTTGAATCTTCGACGCCATTCCAGACTCTGACGTCGCGAACGAGGGATGTGAATCCTGAGCCGCTGTTGTACTCGAGTGATAGAAAGTCGGTGGACTCGAATTCAGACAATGACTGAAAGGCCGTCAGATCGGCCATGATGTTCTCGAAGCCAACCGTGCTGATCGTTCGCGTGATCGAGAATTCGATTCTTCCGCTCCCGGCGGTTTTGTCAAAAATCGCAGCCGTGCCGACCAGCGAAGTCGAGATTTCGCCAACTGCCGTGTTCGACAGGTTCAAGCTCTCGGTCCAACCATTCGCTCCAGGATCCAAGCTGAATGCATCCTCAAAGACGATCGCGGCGCTCGCATGAGTCAGCGTCAGCGTAGCGAAACAGGCAATTGCTAGTAATGATCGCATCGATTCCGTCCTTGGAGAGATACATCTAAACCCAGAGACGAGTTCGTCTGGTTAGGCGAGAGGTATCCGTCAAGAACGAGGGAAAACCGCCATGCTTCACTGGCGGAGTTCCCTGTCTGCGGGGTCGGCAATCTGTGCTGTCTACTTTTTATGACAGCAAATGCTTCTACTTTTCTGTCCAGACCGGTTCCGGCTCGATTCCGTCTGCCACGGGTGAGCCTTGGTCTTTGCGACCACTGCCTTCGAGGCGGCTGATGATTTCGACGGACATGTCCGAGTCACAGGCGATCTGGCAACTCAAGCGAACCCCGGCGTCGGTGATTTCGCGAACGCGAAGAGTTTCCTTTTCAGCTTCTGTGATTTTGTCGGGTTCACCGTCGGTGAATTGAACGCGGCAAGACGTGCACTTGGAGAAACCGCCACAAGCGTGAAGTTGATCAGTACCGGCCTCTTCGACCAGTGCTTTGACCAATCGTTTGCCTGCTGGAACGTCGAACTGGCCAATTGTCTCGCCGTTTTGTTGAACCGTCAGTTGAGGCATCGTGTCTTTTTCTCCGTAAGAAACTGAAAGGTGGGCATAGGTGCCGTTAGCGGATGTTTCGGGACGGATATTGCTGGATTGTTCAAAACACCATCGTCAACAAACACATCGCTGATAGAATAGCGAGTTGGCGCTGCGCTGGGGATTGCCCGTGGGCGAAGATCTCGTCGTAACGCCCGATCGGCCGCGTCTGCCGACGCAGAATGATGCACAAGAATTCGCGACACCTGGAAGATTTAGCAGCATGGAATTGACCTCCGACGATGC
>CAYUGI010000217.1:0-11660 GCA_964444105.1 uncultured Pirellulaceae bacterium | reverse complement strand
CTCACGGCCAGCGGCTCACAAATGTGGTGATCGCCGGTTAGAAATCCGCTACGGCATTGCCCGGAGGGAGAGTGAATTGTGAATACGCAACATTGAATGGTTATTTGTCTTGCAAGAGCCGATTTCTTCCGTTTTAGCGCAACATCAAAAAGCGCCAGCGAGCGGCGCGTTCTATGGGCCGCTCGCTGGCGCTTCGCGTTATTCGAAGTCGCTTGACTTAGCGGTATTGGCCTTAAGGCGGGTCACCAACGCGTGCTGATCAATAAGTCGGGCTAGCGAGTGGCAGCGTAGAACCTTTGCATGCCGTGCCTTGGGCTTTGCTATTTGGATTGCCGCGCTATTTGGATTGCCGCTTTTTAAGAATCTCAATCGCTTTATCCACCAATTCAAATTCGGTGCCGGAGCCATAAATCGTAGCAGCGTCGTGGCGAACCAATTCCTGGCGGATTTCGTTCAGCATCACGAGGGCTCCGGCCGGGTCAGCGGCTTTGGTTGCATAGAATGGGACCGCCAGTTGCCACGGTGAAACTGAAGGGGACAGAGTGACGAGGAGTTTTGGTACCGGTGTGAAGCCTCCACCTCCCATACCACCTCCCATACCACCGCCTGCGTTTGAAAAAGTGACTTTTGGCTTTGGCCGGGGTTTCGTTGCCCTCGCATTGTTGAGCAAGCGGAAAAGGTGCGTCTCGATCCCATCAATGAGTTCGCTGGGTGCATTCGAGGCGACGGACGCAAAGACTCGTTCTTGGTGATCCGAAAGTAGCTCACCGAAATGTTGATCGCATAAGATGATGCCTGCAACAACATCCCACTTTGCTTCTTCGGGATATGCCTCCGCGAGTTCAATAATCGGGAGGTAGTACTCGGCTGGCAGTATCCATAGTCCCGCGTTCATGATGTCCCCGATTCGTTCCGCAGGATCAGCCTTCTTCCAACTATCTGCGATCTTATCAAACTTTTTTCGCAGGCGGTCTTCGGCCCATTTCAAGCCAACGATTGGTCTTTCACTCGCCAGTGTCAGCTTCAACGCCGTCTCGCCCGCGGTTTCGGAGAGATAGTCTGGCGTTTGAGGATCTTTCGGCCCGCCCTTATCCGATTCCAGCAAGTGCGAACACACTGTCTCGATCAATCGGACGCTGTCGGGTTTCTTAGCAAAATGCGTTAACGAATTCGCTGCTTCCCGTTTTGATTCGTGACTGCTAGATCCGTCTCGAAAACCGCCCAGGAAATTGTATAAAGCCATCACAGACGCAACGCGGCTCTGGGACGTGCCCCTACGCAATTCACGCTCAATGAGTTCCAGTCCGGGGTCGGCAAAATAATTGGGAAAGGTCTCCAAAAAGTAAGCCATGAATCGACGTGAAAACGCATCTGAATTGGTCACTATTTCGACTGCGCTATTTCCGAAACTGTTTAAAGAGCTGATGCGCATACCGCCGTGTTGTCGTGCTAATTCAAGCGTTGCCTCCGCAGCTGAGCGCCGCGGCACCGCGGGTCCCTCTCGCGTCAGGGCTTCTACAGCAAACATGGCTTCCCCAATCGCATCCACTTCCTTTTCGCGGGTTAGCACCGACATCCAATGTTCCAGGGACTGGCCTTTGAAAAGTGTCGCTGCTGCGGCGTCGTTTCTGGCTCGCTGGGTAACGTCGATTCGCTCTTGTTCCCTAGAACCGATCGTGACGACTTCCTTGCTTAGCTGCAAAGCTTCGCCGCCGCCGTCGATTTCGACTCGATAGGTGCCTTTGCGAAGAACGGTTCGGCGTGGCTGGGTGCTTTCGATCGTTAGTCGCTCGATAATTTCGTCATCTTGTTTGACCAGCACGGTGACATCATCTTGCTGGCTGTGGACGATCAGTTCTCCTTTTTCGGTTTGCAGTTTCAGCAGGAATCCTGCCAACAGCAGGCAAGCAGCCAAGGAACCTCCCATCGCCCAGGCGACCCAATTCGGGCGGCGCGTTGGCGGCTTGCTACTCGCGACCGACGGTAATCGAGAAGGCGCGCCCTCGCTGCTAACAGGACGCCGCAATGCCTCGCGAAGCAACGGTTTGAGCCGGCTTTCGGTGCGTGCTGGCTCCAGTTTCTTGGCGACCTGAGCGGCCGAAGCGGGACGTTGCTGCGCGTCTCGCGACAGCATTTCGCGAACCAAGTTTTCAAGATCAGCGTCGACGTCTGTTCGGAATTTTGAAAGTGGCGGTGCATCGGTTCCTGTGATCGCCAAAATGTGAGCCGCTAAGTTGCCTGTCTTTTGATGCGGTGTCCGGCCAGCAATCAATCGAAACAAAGTCGCACCGAGTGAATAGATATCGGCTCGCGGGCAAACGCTCCGGCTATCTGCCAGTTGTTCGGGAGCCATGTACGGCATCGTTCCCATCAGGTGGCCAACCGTCGTCAAGCGATCGTCTTTTGAGAGCGGGTCGTCGCCGGCCAAAACCAATCCCAGGTCAAGCACTTTGACGGTTCCCGATTGGCAGAGCATCAAGTTGGACGGCTTGATGTCGCGATGGACCAGCCCCGCTTCGTGAACGTGCACGAGTCCCAGGGCTGCCTGCCGAACGATCTCGCAAGCGTCCGCGATTGGCAGCTGAGTCATTCGGTGCGCGACTTGGCCGACATCCAATCCCTTCAAGTATTCCATGACCAAGTAGTGCCAGCCGTCTTCGTGACCCGCGTCGGTCGCGCGAACGACGTTGGGATGTTCCAACGCCGCAACCGCCGTCATCTCTCGGTCAAAACGATCCAGCCAACCGAGCGTGTCGACACGTTCGCGCGGGAGCAGCTTAATGGCGACTTGTCGTTTCAGGCGTTCGTGCTCCGCAAGATAGACCGTCCCCATCCCTCCCTGACCGAGTGTTTGCTTCAGGCGGTAAGGCCCGAGTGTTTTGGCGTCTGCTGTCGGAACCGGCAACGGTTGTTGAGATGCCGGCGTTTCTAACATTCGCCAGAGTGCCATCTGGCAAGCGGTTTCCGCTTGAAGGGGATCGATCGCTTCGTCTGCCAGGGATTCAACGATCCACTGACCCTTTGTTTGCAGCTCGTCGGCGTTTTCGCGACAGGCCTCACACTCGTCCAAATGTGCCAGAGCATCGTCGAAGCCATCGCTCCCCAGGTTGCCGGCTAGCGTTTGGCGAAGTTCATCGGGCGTGAGACAACTGCGTTTCATAGCGATCATGATACTGCCTGCTCGATCGTGAGGTTCTGGCTGTTTTGCTGATCAAAACAACGCTTCTACCCACACAACGATGGCATTGGACAGTTGCCGCGGATTTTTGATGCAAAACTATTCCAACCCCTCCATCTGTTGACGCAAACGCTGCAGAACACGGGCTTTGGCTTTATAGACAGCCCATCGCGAAACCTGCATTTCATCGGCAACTGCTTGCGGCTGGCGACCGATCACGGCCGTTTCCCAAAACATCCGCCAAGTTCGAGGGTCAAACGAATCTCGAATCAGCTCGCAAGCGCGGCGTCGTGCGGACGTGTTGTCTGCGTGAAGCTCGCTAGGTGGGTCGGCTGCTTCGACGTGGTCAACGTATTGCTGCATTTGCAGCATCGCGTTTGTTCCCCCCGTGGCTTGTTGGTTATTCGCTGCTCTGGCCGTGTCACGAATTTTGTTTCGCGTGATCGTCCAGAGCCAGCCTCGAAAAGTGGCACCTTCGCGCTGATGATCGAAGCGACTGACCGCACCCGCAACGGACGTGAAAGTTTCTTGCATCACATCCGCAGCGTCGGCCGCTTGGCATCCACACTGCCTCGCCCAAGCGTAAACGATCGGCCCGTAGATCTGAGCCAGTCGCCGCCATCCATCGGCGTCGCCGTTTTGCACGCGAGCCAGCAGGGACGCGGACGTCGATGGTTCGTTGGTGCTGCGTTGGGGCAAAGGAAAATGGCTCCATTGAGTATTGGAAAGCGGTCCAATTCTAGCGGCTTGGTGCGACGGGCGTGTCGTAGAATCAATCCGCGCACGTTGGTATACCGGCTTCAGCCGGTATACCGCTAACTTCGTCAGCCGATGGCGCTAGCCGCGGGCCTCTTCGATTCCTGATTTCCGAACCTACCTGGGTTCGCGGATAAATGCCCGTGGCTAGCGCCAACGGCTAATAGGGTCATTGCTACGCCTGCAAGCAGTGACGATTCGCCATGCTGATTCCGCTGACGATCGCACCGACGATGCCGACGAAACCTTGATCGGTGCCACACAAAAACACATTGTTCAGATGAGTTGTACCGTCGAGCTGCTTTTCCGGTGCTCCATACACGGCACCGTTGTCGTGAAACGTAAAGCGGCGGATCGTTTTGGGTGTGAACACATCCGTGTCCACCACGTAGCGGCGAAAATCGGGCATGAATCGCACCGATGACTCGATCGCTTCGTCGTACTGCTGCACTTTTTGCGCGGCGTACTTGTCGTCAGGAAGCCCGCACCAGCGATCATGATTCGCAAGCGTCGTAATGCGGATGACACCGTCAGGAAGTTCGCCTTCGTCGGTGTCGTAAATGTAATTGTTGGGCGAACAAATCACGCCCGTTCTGGCATCGCAGAGTTCGTTTTCGGGAAGCTGCCAATGAAACTTTTCGCTGTCGTTGTAAAACACAATCGTGCGATCAAATCCAAACTTCTGCGGCATCCGATCCAAAATCGAAATCGACTCGATGAACGAAAGCTTGCCTGCTTTGGCCACATCGACTTCGGTCACATCGTCGCACATCCGCATCGTTTCGACGCTACCGGCAGACGACAAAATGCGGTCAGCTTGCAACTCAGTGCCATCGTCCAAGACAACACCGACCGCTCGGCCATTGTCAACATGGATGCGTTCGACACCACAACGCAGTTTCAACTCGCCACCGAGCCCGCGGAATTTGCGAACCAGGTTTTTCAAGATCACGCGGACGCCTTTGTACGGTCTGCCGAACCCCTCCAGGAAACAGGCTCGGAACATGATGCAGAATTGCCCGTAGTCCATATCGTTCTGACGTGCGTTGCCGTACCACATCAGCGGACACAATAACATCTCGATCAACAATGGCTCGGTGATATGTTCCGCCATGACATCGCGGGCGGAACGCATGAAGTTTGGGTGCCCACCGTCCATGTCGCTGTAGTCCAGCAGCGTATCGCAGAGCGAGCGAAAACCATCAATCTGTCCAGGGAAGCGACTAGCGATTTCGTCTTCCAACAGCGAAATGTCATTGTTGAAATCAAGCGAAACGTCCGGAAATCGAATCGACGAACCAACTTGTTCAGCCAGCTTGAAATCGTCCCAGCGAAACCGCAGTTGACGGATCAGCTTGGCCAGCGGGCCGCGTTTGTTGCTGCCTTTGACCGCGTAGTTGGTCATCGCGTGCAGGCCAACGTCGTAATCGCGTCCGCCCATTCGGTAAAACGAATTGAGCCCACCGATGGTGTAGTGTTTCTCGAGAATGCAAACGCGTTGGTCAAAATGTGCCAAGCGAATGCCAGCTGCCAGCCCGCTCATTCCCGCACCGATAATGATGGTGTCGTATTTGGACATGGTGGGTTGGGTGGGCGAATCGCCAGTTCGCACTTTGACATCGTTACTCAACTTTTCCTTTACCTTCAACTTCACCTTGAACTGACGGGGGCAAGTTGATGGGAACGATTTAGTTGAGGGTGACGTAAAAGGTGAAGTTAAAGAAACTGCTTTGGCTACGACTTTACGATATCAACCATCTTTGGTTCTAAATACGTGACCGTCGAATGCATGGATGCCAAGTGACCGTAGTCTTCCTCAGGAATCTGCACGCGGTGACGTTTGCGAAGCTCCATCACGATGTCAAGAAAGTCCATGCTGTCCAGTTCCAGCTGTTCGCGAAACGCAACTTCATCTTTCAGGTTATCCAAGTCTTCGTCCGGTGAAATGTCGTCCAGGATATCCAGGATTTCGTCGCGAATTTCTGCTGGTGTCATCGTCTTTATCGCAGGGTTGGTGATGTAAAAGGTTGTTTGGGATGGAAGTGATTACATCCGGCCGATAATGACGACCGAATTGATGCCAAGCATGCCGAACGAATTGTTCAGCACGTAATCGACCTGTTTTACTTCTTGCGGTTCATTCAGCACGAGCCCTGGCAAATCGCAATCAGGATCCAAATCGTCCACGTTGATCGTCGGGTGAACGACTCGGTCACTAAATGAAGACAGGTTACCGGCTAATTCCAAAGCACCGGCTGCTCCCATCGCGTGACCAATGTAGCTTTTCGTGTTGTTGATGCGAACCGTCTTGCATTGGCCGAAAACTTCGCGAAGTGCCTTGCATTCCTGCGTGTCGCCACTGGCAGTACCGGTCGCGTGAGTGCTGACAATGTCGATGTCTTCCGCATCCAGCCCCGCACGCTTCAACGCCGCGTTGACGCATTGAGCTTGCCGCTCCGGGTTGGGCAAAACAAAGTCCGTCGCGTCGGTGTTCATGAAATAACCGACAAGCTCGCCAATGATGTTCGCCCCGCGAGCTTTCGCGTCGCTGAGACGCTCCAGGGTGTAAAGGCAGCTGCCTTCCGCGACCACGATTCCGTTTCGATCTTTGTCAAACGGTCGCGACGCCTTCGTTGGATCCTCGTGCGTCGCCAGAGCGTTTTGGCTGTTGAAACTGGCAAAGATACCGAACGTGTGAATGCTCTCACTCGTTCCGCCCGCGATCGCCAAATCACACTCGCCCAAACGCAGCATCTGTGCGCCTTGGATGATGCCAGCGTTGCCGGCGGCACAAGCAGCACCGATCGAATAATGAGGGCCGGTAATGCCCATGTTCAGCGCGATTTCGCCAGCTGGATTGTTGGCAACCGTGCGAGGATTATGGTGGTGCGACCAGCAACTCGTGTCGTAGTCGAAGCCTTTGATCACGAAAATTTCGTTCTCGGTCTCGACGTTTCCATGCTCGGTGACGCCCACGTAAATGCCGACTCGCGATCGGTCTGTGTTTTCCCAATCGATGCCGCTGTTCTTAATCGCTTCGTTGGCCGCATAAACGCCCACGCTGCCAGCTCGCGTGCCGCGGCGGATCTCTTTCTTCTTCTGATAACGAGTGGCCTCGAAATCGCAGATTCCCGCCAGCGTTTCGCCAAAGTAGCGGATCTCGTAAGGCTTCACGCCGCTGCGGCATTCCAGCAATGCTTCGCGATAAGAACCCCAATCATTGCCATTGGGGGACGTCAGGCCAATGCCTGTGATCACGATGCGTTGATCGTCGGGCAATTGCGATGCGCGATGAGGTGCTATCACGGAGATGACGCGTGTTGGGCTGAAGCGTTGAATTGGGAAGCGTTTTCGACGAAGACGGCGTGATAAACAGACCGTTTTCGCAAGTCAAAAGCTAACAATTCGCCCGAAAACTGACAACGCCCTGACAGCTTTTGGTGCGTTTTTGGGCGTTTCGTTGGCCAGACATTGATTGCTGAACCGTTTATGCCGCCCGCAGTTCAACCGCCCGGGTTATCAACTCGCGAATCACGCAGCATCGCCAAACCTTCCTCCATGCTGACGCGGACGCGGAAGCCCAGACGCTCCTTGGCTGATGAAATGTCAAAATAGTGGTCGTGTGCCAATTGTGCCGCCACAAAACGTGTCATCGGCGGTTCGGACTTTTTGCCAAGCATCCGGTAGCCTGCTTCCAGCGTCGCTCCGATGGCATACGCCGCGCCGAAAGAAATTCTCTTTGTCGGCGGCCTCGCGCCGCCGATTTCGCAAAGCTGGCTGATCCAGTCCCAGCAGTTCACCGGTTCGTCTTGGGCAATGAAGTAGGATCGGCCTCCGGCGATTTCGGGGCGTGACTTCATCGCGTCGATCGCATCCAAGTGAGCGGCTGCCGCGTTGACGACGTGAACCGTGTCAACTTGAGTTTCTCCGCTGCCGACAATCCGAAGTCGGCCGGATTTGGCTCGTTGCAGCACGCGAGGCATGAGGTGCGGGTCACCGTTTCCCCAAATCAGATGTGGCCGAAGAGCACAGGTGTGGAGAGTGTCGATCTGGTGCGCCGCCAATACATGCTGCTCCGCCAAAGCCTTGGTATGCGGGTAGTGACAAAGGTAGCTAGTGGGATACGGCTCTGATTCGTCAACGCCGCGTTGGTGATCCCCACCGAATGTCACACTCGGGCTGCTGGTAAAAACAAGGTCGCGGATCCCGTTGGCATTGCACGCAGCCACAACATTTTCGGTTGCCACGACATTGTTGCGATGAAAATGGTCCCAGTCGCCCCAGACTCCTGCGACGGCGGCGGTGTGAACGACGGCATCGACATTATTGATGGCTTCCAAAGTGAACGAGCGATTGGACAGATCGCCACGAAGTGGTTTCATTCCAGCGGCAGCCAAGGCCGGGTAATCCCCACGCGAAATACCCATCACTTCATCACCGCGGCCAAGCAGTTGCCGCACGATTTCGCTGCCCAAAAATCCGCCGCAACCAGTAACTAGGATTCTCATCATGTCGATGGTGTAGAAGGCGGTGATAGTTTGGTCAGCCGATCGCGCTAGCCATGGGCCTTATCCGATCAAACAGAATACGCACTCACGCGCCGTTCGCAAAGTGAACGTCATCGTTAGTAGAACAGCACAGTTGTTCGCTTTTCGCGATCCGTCGAAGGCCAACGCCGTAGCAGACATACCAGACTTCATTCTCCCTCCGGGAGAGTCGGACGCAGTAGCGGCCGGTGAGGGTAACTCGCGTTGTGAATGAACATCATCGGCAATCCGGACGGGCCCTCTCCGCGCTAAGGCTTGACTCTCCCGAATGGCATTCGGTACCTGCACAAGTCGATGAGTTAGATACTAGGCAGCCAAATCGAAGCAACCAATTCCGCTACGGTTTCATTCGCCCTTTGACTTCCTTCGTTTTCCGATCGATTTGGAATGTTTGCTTCTTGTCAGCATCCGTGACGTAAACAAACTTCGCGTCGGATGCCAAACCAACGGGCTTGCTCAACTCATCACCGTCAAACCACTTTTCAGTTTTGCCATCCGCGGTAAACCGCCAGATTGACTTGCCATAAACATCGCTCACGAATCCTTCATCGCCCGACCACGTCAATCCGCCGGGAAACTGATAGGGACGTTCCTTCACGATCGCATCGGCCTTCTTGCTCGTCACGTCGATGCGATAAACCGCTTCAGCATCCGGCGTCACTGCCCATAAGTTGCCGTCATCATCGAACGACAGGCCTCTGGCGTTGACCCGCGCGACAAGTTCCGGTTTGCCGCCTTCGATAGGCAATGAAAACACAGCACGCTTTTCCGCATCGCCCACATAGATGGTTTTGCCATCCGGAGAGACAGCCAGTGCCATTGGGACTCCAACGTAACCGTCGTTCAGCGGCTTGCCTGAATCGGACGCCAGCGGTTCGCCATCTTCACCGGGTTCCGGGAACGCATAGATTTCTCGCGTCGCACTGTCGCCTACCAAAATCCCGCCGGCCGGATGTGGCACGACGCACCAAGGACGATTCATCGGTTTCCGCAAGAACTTCGTCCCGCGAACGTAAAGCGTTTGTTCGTCGCCCGCGATTCGCCAGATCCCCGGCAAGTCCAAGTCGACGACCAGCAAAGCATCGCTGTCGACTGCCACATCGCGAGGGTAGGTGACCTTTGCAGGAGTCTCCTTTGGCTGCTCCTTTTCTTGGGCAAACGCGGTTGCAATTGGGAAAACAAGCATCAAAACGGCCGCAACGCGAAAGCGAGAGGCAATGATAGCGTGTGAATTAGTAACGATTAGGCAAAGTTTATTCATCGTAGTGGTTGTATCGATCCGAAGAATGAAACTGGATACCCGCGGTTGTGGGTACAGGGAGGTGCGTCGTGAGCGTGCCTGGTGAACTGGATTCGTTCTACAAGAAGCAACGCTATGATAACGCGACACAGCCATCTGAAACTGCCCCATCGATCATTTTCCATGGTGGGCGTTCCAATCAAGCGGCTAATCCACACGGCATTGCTGTTCGCAGGAATCGTTGCTGGGGTCATTGCACCGACCGCAACAGCGAACGCGCAAAACCGTTTGCGACCCGCTAGTCGCACCGGTAGCGACTTCGCCCAAGATCGCATCGATATCTCGCACGCACGATCCGCTTCCCAGCAGTCACGTACGCGTCCACGTCAACAATCGATGGTGGCTCAAGCGGCCTACGGCCAGGCCATCAACGAAATGCCGCCCGCGCCCCTGGACGGATCGCTGGTTCAGCAAACCGGTTTCTTGGGTGGTTGTGCGGGTGGTTGCGGTCCCGTCTGTGATTGCATGGATGCGGGATGCGGAGCCGAGGTCAGCTGCGGTGTTGAAATGATCCAACCGGGATGCGGAATCGAAATGGGCTGCGGCTGTGGTTTTGAAACCGGCTGCGGTTGTGGCGTCGAATACATCGAACCAAGCTGTGGTATCGACATGGGCTGTGGTATCGACATGGGCTGTGGAATCGACATGGGATGTGGCTGTGCGGGTGAGTGCAGCTGCGGCGTCGAATTCGTCGGCCCAACTTGTGGCATGGAAGCCGACTGTGGCTGTGACTCCTGTGCTACCACGTCCAATTGCTGTCCAGCTGGATTTCCCGTCTTCTTGCCATTCGTGCGAATGGGATGGAATCGCATGAACCTGTTCGCGGGAGTCCAAGGTTTCACCGGCCCAATGAACTGTGCCAATGTGGATGCAAACGACCCCACCGCACTTTCCGACGCGGGGAGCTCATTTGGTTTTTATCAAGGTTTCAACGAAGGACGCTCGCTACGCGGACTGTTGGGTTTCGATCTTTCCGCTCAATTAGGGCTTCGCGCAACGCAAACTGGATTGTCGGGTTCCAAGTTAACCAACGAAACACGGCATCAGATTTTTCTGACTGCTGGCTTGTTCAGGCGAGTCGACTACGGACTGCAGTATGGTGTCGTGTTTGACTACCTAAACGAAGACTGGTACTTCCAAGGCGACGTCACGCAAGTTCGTGGTGAGCTAAGTTGGAACAGTAACAACTGCAACATCTTTGGCGTGCAGTTCATGTCCGGAACCAATTCCGATTCGTCGTCCACGGGCGTCCGAAACGCAGCGGGCAACTTCGTCGTCTCCAATGTTGATTTTGAAGCGATGAACCAAGTCCGCGCGTTCTACCGTCGCGAGATGGCTTGCAACGGTGATTGGTCAGCTTTCATTGGCGGCACCGACAACGACAATACCGTCTTAGGTGGTCTAGTAAACATGCCGCTGTGTGACAAAGTTCTCTTCAACAGTGGAGTGACGTATGTGATCCCCAACGAAGACGAAGGCAATTCGTTTCACGACGAAGCATGGAACATCTCACTTGGATTCACATTCCGTCCCGGAGGCATCAACGCCTGCAACCGATACGGTCGCCCCATGTTCGACGTCGCCGATAACGGAACGTTCATCGTCAAACGTAAGTAGCACGCCAGTAGCTTCCCTTTGTTCCTTCGGTCAGCTCCGTAGCGGATTCTCCTGCCCTCACTCTCCCCTCGGGAGAGTCGGACGCAGTAGCGGCCGGTGAGGGTAATTCGTTTGCAATACGTTTGCCGTCGGCGATCCGGACTTGCCCTCTCCTCGCTAAGGCTCGACTCTCCCGGAGGGCAACGCCGTAGCGGATTTTGGATCGGTAAATGACGGTCGTAAGCCGTTGGCGCTAGCCACGGGCCTTTCTCGGAATCCCAAT
>CAYUGI010000216.1:0-11715 GCA_964444105.1 uncultured Pirellulaceae bacterium | reverse complement strand
GAGGGCATCACGTGACAGTTCGAACCGATCTCCAATTGCAGAGCGGTCGCCGATTCTCTGTCCAGCGTCAGGTTTTCGGCATCCTGCTGGACGTAGGTGAGCACGCTTGTGAACTCGCTCGCGGCGCTGGCGACGATCACGTTGGCGCGCTGTGTGGATCGTTCGTCCACGATGTCCGATACAGTCCGCTCCTGAGTTCGTCGCACGGCATTGATCTCGCTCGTGTCGCATCGCACAACAGGCCCAGCGTCAAAGATGTCCACAAGATCCGTTTCGCGAAAACCTTCTGACTTCAATAGCTTGAGCGCTGGTTCGGTTTCCTTGTGGACTTTGCCGATACCCTCGCGAATCTCTTGTGGCAACAAGTCCAAGTAGATCGGATGCATTGGCATCATTTCTTCGATGAACTGTTTGCTGATCGTCGACATCGTATCAACGACATTGAAGTTCACCGGGATAAACTTCTGCGCGACCGCTTCGTAGAACGGTACGCTGCCGTCTTCATTCTGGCGACCACGCATTTCTGCGATCATCCGATCGGCAAATCGATTTCGTCTCATCGCGATCAATGCGAATCGTGACAGCGAAAGCCAGCGTCCCCAACCTGATCCACGATGAATCCCACGCAAAAACAGACTGCCGATTTCACTGGGTCCGTCGTGAATGCGTTGTAGCTGAAGCGACGTACGCGTGTGTTCGATATCCAGCAGCTCGCTACGATGTTCGCTCTGCGTAATTTGGTAGGCGTAAAACGGTTGGTAACCACCTGTCTTGGTGTAAACCGTCGACGTGCCAACCAGCTCTCCCGTTTTCGTATTCGTCAACACCAGCACATAGGGTTCGCCACGAGGAGACGTTCCCTGGCGCGAGAAAGCAAAAACTGATTGCTCGATACGATCCAACAGTTGATCGCGGTCCAGCTGTAACGTCGTCAAACCGCGTGTGGCAGATTGAACCAGCGCATACAACGCATCAAGATCATCAATCGTGACCGCACGAACAATCCACATTTTCAGCACCCATTGATGAGGACTACTTTTTCAAAGCAACTTCGATCAGCTTCAACGCGTCGTCGATATGTTCGTTGGTGGTCGTCGCGGGTGGTGGCAAGAAGCGAATTCGTGTGGGATCCGAACCGCAGACGAAGCCGAGGACGCCGACATCAAACATCGTCATCATCATTTCTTTGGCCACATCGAAACTGCCATCGCCGGGCGTGAAAGCAATCATCATGCCCTCGCCGAAAGGCCCGCTGATTTTCTTGGGGTATTTTTCTGCCAACTTGGCGAGACCCGCTGCGAAGTAATCATGACGTTTTGCATTTTGACCTTCTGCACCGAAACAGCCGTTGGATTCCAAGGCTTCCAACATAGCGATGCCCGTCGCAATTGAAGATGACGAACCAGTAAACGTCTGACTAAGAATCGGTCCCTTTGGTTTCAATGTTTCGCCATACAGCGTTGCGCAAACCTGGGAGATTTTTCCCAGCGTCACGATGTCAGCAAACTCGTCTAACCCATAGTGCTGGAACGCAAATGGCTTGGTCGTTCGCGAGAAAGACTGGACTTCATCAAAAATGATTGGAATCCCCGCTTCGCGAAGCGGCCCACAGATGGCAGCGAAAAACTCGTGACTGCCGGGATAGTAGCCACCTTCGCCGGCAATCGGTTCCGCCCAAAAAGCTGCATAGCGACCCGGATGTCGTTCCAGCAATCGATGAAGCTCGTCGACTGCCCAACGTTGACTTCGCTGGGGATTCGCCGGGTCGCGAAACGGCAGGTAGTCAACATTCAGTGCCAATGGCAGACCCATTCGATACTTGGGCCTGTCGGTGATCGCTGCCATCGCCAGCGAGCGACCTGCAAAAGCGTTGTCAAAAGCAATCACACGGTCGGCGGGAGCTCGATTGTGAAGTGCAATTTTGAGTGCGTTCTCGTTTGCCATCGCTCCGCTAGTGGAAAGCAAGCAGTGGTCCAGCTTCGCACCTCCACCTGCGGCCATGCCCAGCAAACGCTCGCACATTTTGATGCTGGGTGGGTGCTGTTGAAGATTTCCCTGCATGACGGTGTCTTCGATTGCCGCGTCAATCGCTGCATCGATCATGGCCGGATTGCTGTGTCCTGCCCCGTGAACGCCGATGCCGCCAATGAAATCCAGCTTGATACTGCCGTCAGCCATTTCAACGTACGGTCCATTTCCAAGACCCGAAGCAAGGTAAGGCCAAAACGGCGGACCGCCACGAGCCTTACCCAGACGCTGCAGCAGCGACTCAAAGTGCTCGGCCAAATCGGGGCAAGCAGATTTTGCGGACGTCAGGCTGGAAGCGTGATCTGCGACGGCTTCGGCGACTAAGGCTTTCGCCTGAGCGATTCGCGGATCAGATCGTAAGGAGTCGGCGTGGGTGGGAGGAAGTTTGCTCACGGGTTGGCTCAAGGGGCGTCGGGCGAATGAGTTCGATGCTGATGGGTGAACGACTGCGATATAGTAGCGTTTTCCGAGCGAAAGGTTCAGGCACTTCGCTGTCCCGCAAAGCCCTGACCGGTCGCAGTATGACTGCGCGAGCCTGATGGGTGCATAAAAAGTGGGACCGATTCCGTCAGGGCCTGACGGAACAACGATTGCGGATGAACGCTGCGACCGTCATCGCAGCCGGTACGATCGAGTCCAAATCACAAAATTCGTCTGGGCTGTGCAGGTTGCCACCCGAAACGCCCATCGTATCGATATTGGGTAATCCGAATGCAGCGAGCTTGCATCCGTCGCAAGCTCCACCGGTATCTTGCCAAGTAATCTTGCGGCCCGCAGAGTCACCCGCTGTTTCGACCTGCTTCTGAAGTGCGCGAATTTCAGCACTGACGAGTTTGGGTGGAGACGAGAAGGTGCCGGTCAGCGAAACGCGGTAGTCGCCGACGGTGAATTCGTCTGCGATGCGTTGCAATGATTCTTCAATGCGCTGCATGGCTTCATCATCGACCACACGCGTGTTCAATTGCAGCACCGCATGATCGGGCACCCGATTCAGTGCACCTCCGCCAGCAACGCGTCCGACATTCAGCAGCACACCTCGTTTGGGTTCGTGCAAAATCGTCAGTGCTGGAATGATCTTGCAAAGATGAACAATGGCGTTGCGTCCGTCACCAGGATTGCGACCTGCATGAGCTGATTTCCCGCGAGCGACAAACGAAAAGTTCCCAGAACCTTTTCGCGCCGCGACAAGTGAGCCACTTGGCAAGGTCGGCTCAAACAAGAGTGCCGCGTCGAACTTCGGCGCAATCCGTGAAAGTAATTCTCGCGATGCTGTCGAACCGACTTCTTCGTCCGGATTCAGTAGAATCGAAACGCCCATGTCACCCGCTAGATCAAATTTCAGCATCGCCTCGACCGCCATCGCGATGACAGCGATGCCACCTTTTGCGTCAGCCGTGCCAGGTCCTACCAAGCGATTTCCTTCACGAACACACTTCGCCGGCTGGCTGCCATTGGGATACACCGTGTCGTAGTGGATCATCAACAACAAACGACGAGTGGCTGCCGGGTCGTGATGCCAAATAAGCGCCGGACCCGTTTCTTGTTCCAGCCAGTCTTCGGTATCGCCAAGCAATCGAAGCGGTGGCAAGTTGGCTTGATGAAACGAAACACCGAAAGATGCAAAGTCCTCACACAGCATGTCCACCATCTGACGAAGCGCCCCAAGATCTTCCGTCCAAGAGTTCTGGTCACACCAGCGCTGAAGTCGCACGATCGCGTCACCAGAATTGTCATTCATCCACTCGGCAGCGTTTTGAAGTGGATCCGTCATGGCATTGCCGCACTGAGTTCGCGTAAGGTGGCATCTGAAATCGCACCTTGGGTTCGCCAGATTCCTACGACTGGACGATTGACCGGAGGAGCACCTTTATCAGCATAAACGGTTGGCCTTGTCGGATCACCCACATCGATTGAATCAGTGATGAAGACCACCGCGCCGTCGCCCATCAAAATATGCGTTCCACCCTGGTGATTGCTCGACGCACTGAAGACGCCTTCTAGTCGCTGCTCCGACTCTGTGTCACAACTCGGAGAATTAGGCGGCAGTATCGTGTTGAAACCAGACCAACTGATCGCACCGTCCGCCCAGTTTCCGCCTCGCGACGCTTTGCCATCAGGTGTCATCCGGAGCTCGATGTCGTTTTTGTAGTTCCCGTCCTTGACGGTTTCCAAGCAGAGTGCTGGATTGTCGCGGAGACCGAAAATGTTCTGCGCTACCGCACCTTGAGCGCGTCTCGTACCGTCGTAGGCAACCACCTCGCCCATAAAAATCGTCTCGCTTAAGCCATCTTTTATGTCACTGAATCGAAGTTGTCTGCCAGCAACAAACGCACCTCGCTGCGTGGTTGTATCGGCAACGTGATCGCGAAAGGCAAGTGTCACGCCTGGTTCGTAGCCGACTTCGTACACCGCGTCTCCGTAGCAGAGTGCATAGTTTGAAAGTGCTGCATGTCCTTCGGGTCGCTTCGACTCATCTGATGGGCAGCGAAATAGGTAACTCATTCCTAGCTGCCAAAGCGGATAAACTGAGGCTCGCCACGGAGCCGGACCCATTGAAGGAAAAAAGTGATTGCCTTGTTCGTCAATAAAGGGTCCGTCGGAGGTTGTTAGTCGGTGCAGTTCGAGATGGTAGCTGTAGTCGTAGCGGGGAATCGGGTTTTCTGGATCTGGCTCGGATGGCCTGACCAGATTGTCGGTCTGATAACGATCGCTAATTTCGCCCCACGGGTTGTTTCCCCGCAGAAAGGGGCTGAGCGCAACCAAGGGAGAAAGCCGACGCTGATTGGACCAGTCATCATGACCTGGAGTCGGACCCGTGCCACCACAGCCAGCAGGAAGTCGCTTGTAGGCCGAGTGGTAGTTGTGTATCGCCAGACCGATGTTCTTAAAGTTGTTGCTGCACGACATTCGACGCGATGCTTCACGGGCGGCTTCCACTGCAGGCAGCAACAAGGCGATTCCAATCGCGATGCAGACAAGCAGTGCGAGACAACCAAGTCGTTTTACGTTCATGTCTGTCGCCTTTTCGCAAGGTTGTGTGAGCGACGATTGTGCATGTCTAAGTAGTCTCGCGACGCCGTTCGCGTGACCAAAATGGCGATAGCTACTTTACCATCAGCGCTCACGCTGGATGACTAGGGTCAACTGGCCCTGCGAACGGCGTCGCAGGACTACTTGGCAGAACCAAATTCCGCTTGCTTGTTCAATAACCATCCATGCACCAGACTTCCCGGCATGAATTGGATTCTACTGTCATTGTTATCCGCCATTGTCCTTGGCTTCTATGACGTTGCTAAGAAACTGTCGGTGCGAGCCAATGCGGTGCCGGTGGTTTTATTGGCGAACGTTTCGGTGGGTGCTGCGATTTGTCTGCCGCTGATTCTCTGGTCGGCGCTGGCACCCGAATCGGTGCCAATCGATCTAATACGCGTCGATCCGTTACCGCTGAAAGATCATGGATTGATCTTCGCCAAAGCCACCCTGGTCGGCGCCTCATGGACGTTGGCCTTCTTCGCTCTAAAACACCTCCCCTTGTCGATCGCGGCTCCGATTCGTGCGACCAGCCCGTTTTGGACGATCCTGATTGCCATTCCGTTTTTAGGTGAGCGACCGACATCGCTCCAGTGGTTTGCGATGGCAATCACACTGATTGGATTTTGGCTGTTTTCGGTGGTGGGACGCCGCGAGGGAATTCAGTTCACGCGCGATCGTTGGGTGGGCTGCATGGTTGCGGCAACGGCGCTGGGAGCGCTGAGCGGCATCTACGACAAAGTGCTACTGCAATCGATGGCGATGAGACCTACCAATGTGCAAGCTTGGTTCGCTGTCTACTTGTTGGTCGTCATGCTGCCGCTGTTCGTTCGCTGGTATCGGCGGGAACGTCAGACAAATCCGTTTCAGTGGAGATGGGTGATCTTGAGCGTTAGCCCCATGCTACTGGTCGCCGACATGCTCTATTTCACAGCCGTGTCGGATCCCGAAGCTCTGATCGCGGTGATTTCGACGGTGCGCAGGTGCAGTGTGGTGATTGCGTTCGCCGTAGGGATCAGGCTCTTCGGCGAAGTGAACTTTCGCGGGAAAGCCGTTTGTGTGGCAGCCATTTTGATTGGCGTGTTGTTACTCACTCTGGGTGGCAAGTCGTGACGGCATGCATTTGTCTATCAAAAGCGCCTACCTTCAGCGTGTTTTCACCCTGTGTTCCCCGGCACGACGCTGCGTTATCTTGGTGGGGCACGCAAGTTAGCCTGTTCGACGTGTTTTCGAACGGCACTTTGACTTGTTTCAACATCATTCGCGCTTAGCGAGACGGTGGTCGGCAAGATGCGACCACCCAGATTTCTATGAGCGAGATTCTTCTCTACTACAGACGGCCCGACCCGACGACATGGGTATACATGTCGTCGTTCTTGACGATTGGACTGTACTTCGTTTTTCATCGCTTCTGGAGCGTACGAAACCTAGACATTGCTCTGCTGATTCTACTGGCGCCCGGACTGTTGATGGTCCACGAAGGCCGACGCCGACAGTTGCAGGAGATGGAGACCGAAGCGGTTGCCATACGAGAAACGGATTCAACTGAGCAGTATCGGGACACCTTTCTGCCCGACGTAAACACGACATCCGGAGTGACGCGGAAGGGAACGGGAGTCGCTGCCGCGAAGGTCTCTCAGCCGGATGCCTATCCCGCTGCGATGTTGGTTTCGCAGGAAATTGCTTCCGCGAATGCAATTGACGTGGAAGCGTTGACAGCCGAAACGCAAGCTGGCACCGACATGGAGTCAGTAAACGAAAATCCGATCGAAGGTATTCTCGATGATGACGCAAGTTTAGACGAGAACGTGGCGAAGCCTGCGATTCAATCGGCCAACTTTTATTCAGCGAGGTCACTTCGACGCAACGGGTTTATCACCCTTTTCGTCATCCAGAGCTTTCTGCTGATCCGGTTGTTACTGGATCCATTGATGGTGCGACGACCGCTGTTGAACCCCAATTTGACGACAGGCGGATTGTATTTCATCAGCATATCGCTGTTTGTTTTCATGATGGGTAATGTCGTCAACAGCACGCCTCGCATGCAAGTTTGGCAGGGGCCAAAGCTGGGACCAGGCTATGCGTTGATGCATCAAATACCCGCAATCAGCACGCGACCGATAAGCGAATCACTCGCGGGCGTCGAGCCACCAGCGATTACCCAATTGGATGAAGACCAAAAACGATTGACGATGATCGCAAAAGTCTTAGCGATTCTGGCGCACTTGGCCATCGTCAGCGGCATCGTGCTGATTGGCAATCGTCACTTCGGCAATCTCGCATCCGGAGTTGGCGCCGCGACGTTGTACTTGATGCTGCCATACACGGCGCAGATGACCGGCAGGGTAGACCATGCGCTGCCCGCTGCACTGCTGCTTTGGGCGATCTTGAATTACCGCAAACCGATGATCGCTGGCATCTTCTTCGGATTGGCTGCTGGGCTAGTCTACTACCCGTTATTCCTGTTGCCGTTGTGGTGTAGTTTTTATTGGCGGCGCGGCGTACGACGCTTTGTTGTTGGAGTACTGGCGACGCTAACGATCTTGATGCTCCTGCTTTCAGTCAGCGGCACCGAACCGTTGTGGGACCGCTTGGTGTTGATGTTCGGTCTGCGACGGCCAATGATGGAAGTCGAACATCTGCAAGGGATCTGGAGTTTGGGATGGAATCCTATTTGGCGTTTGCCGGTGATTGTGGGATTCGTCATCCTCAGTACTCTTTTTGCAGTCTGGCCTTCGCCAAAAAACCTGGGCACGTTGATAAGTTGTTCCGCAGTCGTCATGGTGGCAGCACAGTTTTGGCACGGCTTTGGCGGCGGTTTGTATGTTGCGTGGTTCTTGCCGTTGCTGCTGTTGACGATTTTCCGCCCGAATCTTCAAGATCGCGTCGCGCTGAAGGTAGTCCAGCCCAGCCGACGTGAGATGCGGCGACCTCAGTTGGAAGCGGCACCGGGTTAGACTGAGACGAAATCAAAAGCAGCGGACTCCGTTCTGCCACCCGCCTGAGCCTGCAAATCGCAATCGTTCCACTGCAGATAGCACTCGCAACTATTCGTTGGATTCCTGACACCACCGCACTCCTTCCATCGCTAGCTTTGACGTGTCCGACGACCAACCATCGATTCCAACTGAACAACCCATGCCTGCTTGCGGAGACGCCAGCGAGGCACTGCGGCGTTATCGCGATCGCTTGGGCACCATCGAGGACACGCATCGCCAACTGCAAGCTACCGACGCAAAATTTGGAACGCTGCGTGTCATCTTGTTTTGCTTGTCCGCTGGGCTTGCGTTGCTTGGAGCGTTTTCACAATTGGGCTGGGTCGCTGGCTATGCTGCGATCGGCGCATTTGCCGCTTTCTTTGTAGTCGTTGTTCTGAACGAACCCGTCCGCGACAAGATGGACGCTCTACGACGAACGCGGGGCGTGGTCCGCAGGCTAATCGCTCGGTTGGAACGAGACTGGGACACACTGGCTACGAAACGGTTGACCGAGTCTCTGGAATCAATTGAACTACCCGAACACCAACAAGCCGTTGCCGATGATCTTGATTTGCTGGGACCTGCATCCTTGTTTCATCTGGTTTCGATGACCGCGACGATGCCGGGAATTCGTACGCTGGCGACCTGGCTCACCGAGCAAGCTGACGCTGGGGCCGCGAAAGAACGCACTGAAGCGATCAATGTCTTGGCTCCTCGCCGTGACGACCGAATGCGTTTCTACGCGCTTGCACGGGAAGTTGGCGAGAGCACCGGAACGCCGGACCGATTCGTCGAGTGGGCTTCGGGCCAGCGGTGGTTGGAGTCTCGGAGATGGCTTTCGATCTGGGCGAACCTTTCCTTGGTAGTGGCAGTTGCTTTGTTCCTTGGATTGGTCATGGGCATTTTGGGTTTCGTGCCAGCGACGCTTCTGAAGACTTGTGGAATCGGCGTGATTGCTCTGGCCGGTCTCAACATGCTGCTGACCAGTGCAATGCTGGGGCCAGCACACGCGATCTTTTCCATCGCTATGTCTAATCGCCAAGCAGTCGATAACTACCAAGAAATTTTTGCGGCCGCCAACTGGTTACCTGAGTCGGAGGAAACTGACAGTGAGGGCTGTCTTGCTCGCATTCGCCGAGTGATTTTGGATGGCGACCAAGCTGCCGAAGCTGGCATGAACCAGTTGCAGAAGGTCGCCGCCGCAGGAGGCCTGCGTCAATCAGCTGCAACGTTCCTGCTGTACCTACCGCTTCAAGCGTTTGGGCTTTGGGACGTTCGCGTTCTGCAGCGTTTGGAAACCTGGCAATCGAAATTCGGTCCTTCGGTGGGTCATTGGTTCGATGCACTTGGCGAATTGGAATCCTTGGTTTCTTTGGCGGCTGTTCGTGATGAGTATCCTCAATGGGCGACACCAACATGGATCCAGTCACCCGAGCCCCAGATCGTCAAAGCTACGTCGATTGGCCATCCACTGTTAAGCGACGAATCCCGCGTGACCAATGACGTTACTGTTGGACCACCTGGAACCATCCTGCTTGTGACCGGAAGCAACATGTCCGGCAAAAGCACCATGTTGCGTAGCGTCGGGTTGAACGTCGCCTTGGCTGGCACGGGTGCACCAGTCTGTGCGGTGAAATTTCAGCTACCGTCAGTCGAATTGGCCACCAGTATTCGTGTGCGAGACAATGTCGCCGAAGGTGTTTCGTTTTATATGGCCGAACTTCAGCGACTCAAGAGTGTCGTCGAACAGGCACGACGTTTAGCGGACGTACCTGATCGTGTGGTGTTGTTTTTGCTAGACGAAATTTTGCAAGGTACCAACAGTCGCGAGCGACAAATCGCCGTCGTTCAAGTGCTACGTCACTTACGAGACTCCGGTGCGATCGGTGCGATCAGCACTCACGATTTGGAATTGGCTGATGAACCGGAGATGATGTCGATTGCGAAGCTGGTGCATTTTCGTGAAACGATTCGACCCGATGCCGAGGGCGAAGAGCAGATGACGTTTGACTACAAAATGAGAGAAGGCGTGTCACCGACAACCAATGCACTGCGTCTGCTGGAGATCGTCGGATTGGGAGAGAAGTGATACCAAAGTGAAGCTCAGAAGCTGACACGAGGACTCAGTAGAATTTCGTCACAAAACCTACTGTCGTCCATGAAATGCGATACCTCGCACCGAGCGCTAAGCACTGAACCCTGAGCCCTGAACGCTGAGCCCTGTTTGTCAAGTATTGAGCCAACTACGGACGCTCCAACTTGCTTCGCGCGTCGTCTATCTGCTGCCAAGCATCGCAGCTTTTCAAATGATCGTTGACCATTCCCATCGCTTGCATTAGCGCATAGCATGTCGTTGGTCCGACAAAACTCCATCCTTGTCGTTTCAATTCTCTGCTCAGCGCCGTCGATTCAGTCGTAGTAGCCTGAATTTCTTTTCTGCTGCGGAGCACACGGTGTTTGGCTGGCTCAAACTGCCAAAAGAACTTCGCCAGCGATCCGTTCTCTTCCACCATTCTGATAGCTTGCTTCGCGTTATTGATCGTCGATTCGATTTTCCCGCGATGCCGGATGATGGCCGGATCGTCCAGCATACGTTTGATTGCTGGCTCCGTTAGCTTTGCGACTTTGTAAAAATCAAACTGCTTGAAATGGCGTCGAAACGCGTCTCGCTTTTTTAGGACGGTGATCCAGCTTAGACCTGCCTGAAAACCCTCCAAACACATTTTCTCGAATAGCCGCTGGTCATCAACGACCGGCATGCCCCATTCGTTGTCGTGATAGTCGATATAAATCGGATCGGTACCACACCACCAGCAACGCTTCGCCCCGTCATCGGACCTGATTGTATTGACTACTGCTGTCACTTGGTCAGTATCCGAAAACGCACGTCGCTCACTTTACTCTGTGGAAGATCCTTCTGGATTTGCTTTAAGATCGATCGTTTTTGGAAGTTCAATTCCTGCAGCGTCACTGAGTCAGCCGCAAAGATTTGTAGTACGCCGCTCTTCAGTTTTCCGACCGTGATCGAGTCGCCCAACTGCCCGCCGACTGCCACGCCGATCGTACTATGGAAATCTTCTCCAGCAATCCTTTGCGCATAGCCTCGCCGCGACATCAGTTGACTCACTAATGTGCTGATTCGCTGAACACGAGGTTTTTCGGTCACTTTCCGTTCCATCAAGAGCTTCGCCCCGAAGACGACACTTACTACTGAATGTCTACGCCTTCATTTAGAATACGGTGATTCTCATGCCTGGATAGGATACTTCTGGTGACATCATCTGACGACTCGGCTTTCGACGATTCTCCTGCCGATCATTCACTGCCCATCATGGGTTGGCGAGAATGGTTAGCGTTGCCCGATCTAGGCATTCAACATTTGAAAGCAAAGATCGACACCGGTGCCCGCTCATCCAGCCTTCACGCTTTTGCCATCGAAACGTTCACCCGCGAAGGCGATGTGTTCGTAAAATTCCAAGTTCATCCCGCTCAGCGTTCAGATCGAAAGACTATCTCTTGTGAAGCAAAAGTGCACGATGTCCGGCACATACGTAGTTCATCTGGGGAGTCCCAGGAAAGAATCGTCATTTTGACGAACGTTCGCTGGAAAAATGAAGTTTGGCAGGTCGAAATGACTTTGGCGGACCGATCACAAATGGGTTTCCGAATGTTGGTCGGT
>CAYUGI010000215.1:0-11845 GCA_964444105.1 uncultured Pirellulaceae bacterium | reverse complement strand
GTGAAATGGTTCGATCGCCACCTGAAAAGTGAGCCGTGACGCGTGAGCGGCCGGGTCTGACGCCCCACAGTTCAACAATACACAAACATGCGAGAACAGAATTGATGATGCGAACATGCTTTCTCCTGACGATTATGTCGTGCTCGGTCGTATTGGGTACCGCCGCTGATGCCCCTCCCAATGTCCTGCTGATTGTGACGGACGAACACAATTTCCGTACGCTTGGTTGTTACCGAGATCTGATGCCTCGCGAGCAAGCGGAAATGTGGGGACCAGGCGTTGTCGTGCCAACGCCACATCTTGATCGGATCGCTGATGAAGGTGTGATCTGCACAAGAGCGTACGCGACTTCGCCGGTCTGTTCTCCTTGCCGAGCGGCAATGATCACGGGCCGTTATCCGCATAACACCGGAGTCCCAAAGAACGATCTTGTGCTAGATCGTTCGATCCCCACGCTAGCCGATCGACTGAATGATGCTGGCTATCGAACGGGCTTCTTTGGTAAGTGGCACTTGGGTGGTGTGGGCAAGCCGGAATGGGCACCGAAAGTAGACGGTGGATTTCAGTTCAAAAAATTCATGTTCAACCGTGGACACTGGAAAAAGCTATTTATGGAGAACGGGAATCCGTTCGTGGGCGGTGAGAATGTTGGCAAGCCCAACTACAGCGTCGATGATGCCGACGACACGACGTTCGCGACCGATTGGCTGACAGATCGTGCGATTGATTACGTCACCGACGCTTCGCAAAAACAACCTTACTTCGCCGTCATCAGCTATCCGGATCCGCATGGTCCCAACACGGTACGCGCTCCCTATGATCATCGTTTTGACACACTCAGGTTTTCCCAGCCTAGGACGTTTCAGACAGGCATTCCGTCGCCGAAATGGCTGGGAGCCAAGAGCAAACACGGGAGTTTTCGTGGTGACGACATGTCAAAGTACTTTGGCATGGTGCAGTGCATTGACGACAACATCGGAAAGCTCTTGGGACGAATGGAAGCAGCTGGCCAGTTAGACAATACGCTGTTGATTATGACAAGCGATCATGGCGATCTTTGCTACGAGCATGACCGATTGAACAAAGGCAATCCATATGAAGGATCCGCTCGCGTTCCGATGCTAGTTCGTTATCCGAAACGCATCGCTGCTGGAGTGGTTTACGCCCAGCCCGTCGGCACGGTCGATCTGACACCCACCGTGATGGGTTTACTTGGCCATGACATGGTCGCGGGTGATGAAGGTCGCGATTTGTCCAAAAATCTTGTTGGCACTTCGGATGATTCAAGCAACCCCGATACTCCCCTGTTTACATTCTTGCGAAGCAGCGGCACAAAAACCAACTGGATTGCCGCCATTGATTCTCGCTACAAGTTGGTCTTGTCGGTCAGTGATGTGCCTTGGCTATTTGATGCGCAAGAAGATCCCGACGAACTGCTGAACTTTTATCGACGACCTGGAACGGAAGGCGTTGCTGAGCGTCTTGGCAAAGCACTTGAAAAATATTTGAAGACAACCGCGGATCCGGCAGGGGAAGACCCGGTAATCAAAGCGTCATTGACGCAAGTGCTGACATCAAAGACAGTTGCCGCAGACATTCAGAAACCTGAGGTCAAAAAGCAGCCAGTTAAGATCGAAGGATACCGATCCGAATGGAAAGGCAATCGTCTCTGGATCGGTCCCGGTTGGTGGGCGAACCCAATGACCGATTGGGCGCTTCGTAAAGGTTCGGCCGTCGTTCCAGCAGCAAAGGACCGCACGCTCTGCTTGTTGACTGCCGAACTGAGTGGGTCGGGAACGTCACTTAGTGCAGGTATCGAAGTCGAGGCATTGGGCCAGGGATCCAACAAAAATGAGAAAGCCGGATTCCGAATCGGACGCCGTGGCGGCATCGACGAGTACCGACACGCCCTGGTTCACGCGACGCATTGGATTGACGCGGCCATCCGTCGTGACGGTCGTCTGGTTTTGGGCGACTCGGTTTCTGAGGACGTCCTCGATTTTGAAAAACAGACGGTTGCACTGCAACTCGCGGGCAAAAAACAGGGGGACGCGATCGAGTTGACTTTGTCGGCGACTGGCGGAGCTGAAACGATACAAATTTCGCAGTCGTTTCCAATCGAGCAGGTCTTCGGTGGCGTCTCGCTGTTATCCGACGGTCCTTCTGCGGCCGTGAAGGACGACGCAAAAAGTCGATTCGCCTTTCGCGATTTTCAACTCAGCGGTGATCTTGTTGCGAGCCATCCCGATCGCGCGTTTGGGCCAATTCTCTGGTCGCAGTACACGCTCAGTGAGAATCAGTTGCGACTTCAGGCACAGCTTGCACCGCTGGGAATGAAAGCGAACCACAAAGTGGAATTGTGGACAGCCGATGCAATGGGAGACCCTCAGTGGGCAAAGGTCGCGACACAGCCTTTGGAGAAACTCAGTCGTACGGCAACGTTCACCGTCGATGACTGGCCCAGCAAATCCGACAAGCTCTACCAAGTGAGGTTTGACTGGCGCGGCAAGCAATACGTATGGGATGGGCGAGTGCGACGCGAACCAGGCGCGGAGGAGCCGCTGAAGCTCGGTTGTTTTTCTTGTGACAACGGATATCTGTTCCCGATACCCGCGATGGTCGGTCAGGTATTGCAGCAGAACCCCGACATGGTGTTCTTTGCCGGTGACCAAATCTACGAAAGCCATGGTGGATTTGGTGTAAAGCGGGGCGGTGATTCTGAAGCCGCGATGATTGACTACCTTCGCAAGTACTACCAATTCGGATGGACTTGGCGAGACGTCTTGCGGGATCGGCCGAGTGTCATTCTGCCGGATGACCACGACGTCTTCCAAGGCAATATTTGGGGCCACGGTGGTCGAAAGCTCCCGCCCAGTGACCAGAAAAACGCATGGACCCTTGGTGGCTACCTGATGCCGGGCGATTGGGTCACAGCGGTCGAAAAGACAAACGTCGGTCACCTGCCTGATCCTGCTGTCGATTTGGAGTTGCCCATTGGCATCAAGCCATATTTCACGAGCATGACCTACGGTGGAATCGGATTCGCCATCTTGGAAGACCGCAAATTCAAAACGGGGCCTCTGTCGATGCCCGAGGCAACGCGAAAAGATGGCGTGGGAGCGGACTTGCTAGGTGAACAGCAGGAGGCATTCCTAAAGGCATGGGGTGCCGATTGGGAAGGCCAGCAAATGAAGTGTGCGTTGTCTCAAACGATCTTTTGCACTGCCGCCACTCACACTGGTTTCGCCCTGAAACGCTCGCCGTATTTTTTCGATAGCGGAGCATGGCCAAAGGCAGCTCGCAACCGAGCTGTTCGCATCCTTGGTGACTGCAACGCGTTGTCGATTCACGGCGACCAGCATTTGGGTGTTTTGCTACGTCACGGTGTGAATGACTTTGACGATGCCGGGTACGCCTTCATGGTTCCTGGCACGGCAAATGGTTTTCCTCGCGCCTGGTGGCCCGGTGTCGAACGAGGCGATGCACCGAAACCCGGTCAAGACTACACGGGAAAGTTCCACGACGACGCGGGCCATCCGATACACGTGCTGGCCGTCGGAAATCCCGAGTACGGCAGCAACCTTTTGCCGAAGACCGAGGACCCGATGCTCATCGGCTATCGAAAAGGCAGCGGCTACGGCATGGTCGAATTCAATAAGGGCGATCACACGGCGACCGTTTCGATGTATCGGCTTGGAGATCAAGAAGAGATGTTTGAAGGATTCCCGAAGACCATCACCGTCGGCGGCAAAGACCGTAAGCCGTGACGCGTCAGCGGCCGGGCATTCGTGCCTAACGACAAGACGCCGGCCAGATCTGTCCGAGGCCTCACGGCCGGCGGCTCACATCCTTCGACCATTAGTTCAGTGCTCATGAAATCACACAACTTTACTCAGCGTCTTATGAAAACAGCAACTCTGCCATGCCTGCTTTGCCTTGCGATCCTTGCACCATGTCTAGTGACGGCACAAGAACCGAATCATCGCTACAGAATCGGCACCTGCGATTGGTCAATCAAGATGCAGGTTTCCGAAGAGTCGTTCAAGTTTGCAAAGAAGAACGGGCTCGACGGCATCCAGTATTCATTCGACGCGGAAGGTAACGGCCTTGATCTGAGGACACGAGAAAACCGTGACAAGATTCGCGCGATCGTGAAAGAAACGGGAGTCGCGATCTCATCACTGGGGATCGGGCTCCTGAACAAAGTGCCGCTTGCCACGACCGAAGAAGCCGATCAGTTGGTTGTCGACTGTTTGGATGCGATGGTCAAGCTCAAGCAAGAGGCCGCCGGGTTGGACGACCGAGAGTTAGCTGCCAAGGTTTCGCCGAACATCGTCCTGCTGGCGTTCTTTGGCAAAGCGGACCTCAACGGCGATCCCGAGCGAATGAACACGGTCATCACGAAGCTCAAACGCTTTGCTCCGATTGCCGAAAAACACGGGTTCATTCTCGGGCTAGAGACTCTGCTGAGCGAAGCCGACCACCGTCACATCATCCAAAGCGTCGGATCACCGGCAGTGAAGGTGTATTACGACACCGCCAACTCAGCGCGAATGGGATACGACATCTACAGCGAAATCAAAAGCCTTGGAACGGAGCACATCTGCGAGATTCACCTCAAACAAGACGCCGCGTTGCTGGGCAAGGGAAACCTCGACTTCGACAGAGTAAAAAGCTTGCTTGGGAAAATGAACTATCAGGGCTGGCTGATCATCGAAGGATCAACACCCAAGGGAATGAGCCGAACCGAAGCCACGGAGAAGAACGCGGTCTACTCAAGAAGCCTTTTCAACCCGCCGATATCGCATATCCATCGTATGGGTGAACTTACTGGTGACTGGTCGGTTCAGCTCGATTCCAAAACGCCAGCTTGGTTGAGCATCAGAGAGGCAGCCAGTGGGCCGCTCGTTCACATGCGTTTGCACGTTGACACAGATGGCCCTCACGACGATGCCAAGTTCACTGACGGCCGCCTGAAATTCACGCTGAAGCAACGACGAAAGACAGGCACGGTCAAAACGGTTGATGTCGGTATCACCAGCGGCAAGCTGGATGGTGTCGTTACGAGCGAGGCGAAAAACGGAACTCTTACACACGATGCCTTCACGGGGAAAAAGATCCCACCCGTCGCCGCAACAGCTCCCGATCTGTCCAAAGTTCGGTTCGGGCACCCGATATCACTTTTCAACGGAAAAGATCTGACCGGTTGGCGACCACACGAGTCTGACAAGATCAACGGCTGGAGTGCCAAAGACGGATTGCTTGTCAACACAACGCCCAAGACAGACTTCAGCGCCACAGGGGCGTATGCCAATCTTCGCACCGAAGCTGTCTTTGAAGATTTCTGGCTGCACATCGAGTTCTTGATCGAGGAAAATCGCAATAGCGGTGTCTATCTACGAGGCATGTACGAAGCGCAAGTGGTTGACCGCGATAGCTGGATGCAGGGCAAACAGGGAGTCGGTGCCTTGTTCGGACGAATCACGCCATCGAAAAATGCAGGAAGGAAGGGCGGCGAGTGGCAGACATACGACCTCACGCTTGTCGACCGACACGTCACCATTATTTTGAATGGCGAAAAGGTGATCGACAATCAACCTGTTCACGGTCCAACAGGTGGTGCCGTGTTCACTGATCCGACCCAACCGGGACCGATCCATCTACAAGGCGATCACACGAGCGTCACGTACCGTGATATTTACTTGGCGCCAGTATTGAAAAGAAAGTGAGCCGTGACGCGTAAGCGGCCGGGCCTATGGCATCGCCCAGGGTCCATTGCCCGAGGCCTCACGGCCAGCGGCTCACAACTCAGACGTACGCAACAGACCTAACTACTCAAAGAGAAACTACCTATGAAACCAGCAATCACAAATCTGCTTTGCGGATTGATGGGCATCATTTTTATCGCATCGACAGGCATCAGCGCTCGCGCAGACGGTTTACCGAATGGACTCGAAGGCGACTGGTCACTTGACGTCGATTCGGGGTTGCCCGTTTGGATGCGAGTTTCGCAAAAGGACGGTGATCCACTTGTCCACATGCGTTTGTACATCGGGCCAGCCGGTCCGTACAAAGCCAAGCTTGATAACGGTCGGCTGAAGTTTGCGATTCAGAAAAAGAACAAAAAGAAGAATTTGGCCTCTGCTTCTGTCACGCAAGTCGATGTCGGCATCAACGATGGCAAGTTGAACGGCACGCTTGTCAAAAAGTTGGCGAATGGATCAGAGGAGCGCGCCTCGTTTACAGGCACGAAGGTCTCTCCCATGCCCAAGTCAGCACCGGACTTGTCGAAGGTTCAATTCGGTCAACCGATTTCACTCTTCAATGGCAAGGACATGTCTGGTTGGCGGACCTATGAGTCCGACAAGACCAACGGTTGGAGTGTGATAGACGGAATGCTGGTGAACACGACGACCAAGACTGATTTCAGTCCCACAGGTTCTTACGCCAATTTGCGTACGGAAGCCGAGTATGAAGACTTCTGGCTCCACATCGAATTTCTCGTCGAAGAGGCACGCAACAGCGGAATCTATCTGCGTGGCATGTACGAGGCGCAGGTCGTCGATCGCGACAGCCGTATGCAAGGCATCCAAGGAGTGGGCGCGATTTTCGGCGCCATCGCGCCTTCCAAGAACGCCGGCAATCCCGGAGGCCAGTGGCAATCGTACGATCTGACGCTTGTCGATCGGCACGTGACAGTCGTATTGAACGGCGAAAAGGTCATCGACAACCAGCCGATCGATGCGCCAACACCCGGCGCGATCTACACAAACGCTGACGCACCCGGCCCGATCTATCTGCAAGGCGATCACACGACCGTCAAATACAAAGACATTTACTTGGCCCCTGTGCTAAAGGACTAACTGAGCTGTGACGCGTAAGCGGCCGGGCCTTTGCCTAAAAACGTTTGAATTTCAAAATGAAAATATGTCTCGCGATACTGGTGATCGCTTTGTCGGCTGCAAATGCTTTTTCTCAGTCGCCTCCTGAAGCGCCGAAGGGATTCCACTGGGAAGTCAACGAGGCATTCAGTGATGAATTCAGTGGCGCGGAGCTCGATCGAAAAAAGTGGCATGACCACAATCCGAACTGGAAGGGCCGGGCTCCCGGCAAGTTCATGCCGTCGTCAGTGAGCGTCAAAGACGGGTTCTTGCAGATTCGACTATCACCGCTCGACCCTCCACAAGGAGATTTCGACATTGCCGCTGGGACGATTCAGTCTAAGTCGAACGAGGCTCTTTTCGGCTACTACGAATGCAGAATGAAGGCTTCTCAACTCTCCGCGTCGACGAATTTTTGGATGGTCGGCGATCGCGTCGAGATTCCCGCTGGCACGCTGTCGCAGGAACTGATCGTCCAGTTCACGATCGGAAATGCGAAAGACTATATGGGGCACATGAAGTCGAATGCGATGTCAGCATTGAAGCCGTCGGGGAAGGACACCAAAAAGAAGAAAGCCAAGCGGACCGATCGCATCAAACTAAAATCGGATGTTGCTGACGACTTTCACACGTACGGCGTCTGGTGGGTCGATGCGAATACATTGAAATTTTATGCCGACGGAGAGTACGTCTACACCATCAATCCTTCGACTGAATTCGACGACAAGCCATTTCGTCATCCGCTGACGGTCAATTTCGTCTGCGAGACGTTTGATTGGCAACCGAAGCCGACGCAAGAAGAGCTGACTGACCCAAAACGCAACACGTCCTATTTCGACTACGTGCGTGCTTACAAACTGATAAAGAACGACTGATTCGCAATTGCGAATCACCTCCCCAAACGAAACGATCTGACCGCCTTCATCAATTAGTAAGTCGTCTCATGAAACAATACACGTTCGTCACTCTGCTGGTCTTCTTTGCTCTCAGCGTGTCTGCGAGTGAATCAAAACAGACGAAACCCAACGTCCTGCTTTTTTTGGTAGACGATATGGGGCTGATGGATTCTTCTGTTCCATTTCTCGCGGACCGGGAAGGAAATCCACAGAGACACCGTTTGAATGATTTCTATCGAACACCCAACATGGAGCGTCTTGCGGGCAGGGGGACTCGATACAGCCAGTTCTATGCAAATAGTGTTTGTTCGCCGACTCGTACTTCGTTAATGAGCGGACAGTTTTCGGCACGTCATCACACGACGCAATTCATCTCGCCTGATCGAAAGAACACGGGTGATTTTGGCCCCGAGGATTGGAAATGGGAGGGCTTTGTTAACGGCGACGTCACGCTGCCCGCACAACTGAAGGCAGCGGGCTATCGAACGATTCACTCTGGCAAAGCTCATTTTGGCCCGGTAGGTAAGCCGGCCGAGAATCCGTTGAACATCGGGTTTGATGTGAACATCGCTGGTTGCGCGTACGGACAGCCGGGAAGCTATTTGGGTAAGAAGAACTATGGCAATGGAATCAAGAATCGTCAGAAACGCGCCGTTCCCGGGTTAGAAAAGTACCACGGCACAAAAATTCATCTGACCGAAGCATGCACGATCGAAATGAAGTCGGCGATCACACAGGCTGTCGAGGCCGACGAGCCGTTTTTTGCTTACATGTCGCACTACGCAGTGCATTCTCCGTTTGAGGCTGACGAGAGATTCGTGGGGAATTACGCAGAAGCGACTACACCCAAGCACGCCGCTTTCGCGTCGTTGATTGAAGGGATGGACAAGTCTTTGGGTGATCTGCTGGATCATTTGGAATCCATTGGTGTTGCCGAAAACACACTTGTCATCTTTCTGGGAGACAACGGAACGGACGCTCCAGTGGGCAACGCTCACGCGATTTCTTGCTCCGCTCCGCTGCGAGGCAAAAAGGCGACTCATTACGAAGGCGGGATGCGAGTTCCGTTTATCGCGGCATGGGGCAAGCCGGATCCAGAGAATCCGTTTCAATTGGAGCATCCCGTGCTGTCTGGTCGCTTTGTAACCCAAGGCTTTGGGCAAATCTGTGACGTGTACGCGACGATTCTCGAAATCACTGGCACCGAAGCTGCTGATGGGCACTCAGTCGACGGCGCCAGTTTGCTGCCGTCCCTTGCCGGAGAACCTCTGTCGAAAGACCGCGAATTCTTGATGCACTTTCCGCATAGTCATCGCAGTTCGTATTTCACGGCACTGCGGAAGGGCCGACACAAAGTGGTCTACCACTATCCCGTTGGCAAAGAGTCAAAATCGAAGGGCAGAAGTGACTTCCCTCGCATCGAGCTGTTCGACTTGGTGGCGGATCCGTCCGAAAGTGCGAACCTAGCTGGGGGCCAGACAGAACTTTGCGAAACGATGATCAACGCATTGAATGATGCGTTGAACGAAACCAAAGCGCAGTACCCAGTGCATAACGGCCAGTCGCTTAAACCCAAATTGGACCCAAAATAGTTATGACTTTCAAATTCAATACTATCTTTGTCTTGGGCATCACTTTGCAGTGCGTCCTTCCGTCGATGGTCGCTACCGCTGCCGATTCGCCCAATGTTGTCATCATTTATGGTGATGATGTTGGTTACGGCGATGTCGGAGCGAACGGTGCGACGCTGATTCCGACTCCCAACATTGATCGATTGGCCCGCGAGGGATTGAATTTCACGGACGCACACAGTTCGTCGTCCACTTGCACCCCGTCGCGCTTTTCGATGTTGACTGGCATTCATGCGTTTCGTCACAAAATTCGAATCTTGCCACCGGGTGCGCGTCTGGTCGTGCCAACCGACCAGCCCACTTTAGCGACAGTCTTCAAGGAGGCTGGATATGCGACTGGCATCGTTGGTAAGTGGCATTTGGGGCTGGGTGCCAAAGGCGCGGACGTGGATTGGAATGGAGACGTCAAACCGGGGCCACTGGAACTTGGCTTTGACGAATCGTTCCTCGTGCCGTCGACCAATGACCGCGTTCCTTGCGTCTATTTGCGCGGCCATCGAGTCGAGAATCTCTCCAAAAACGACCCACTGTTTGTCAGTCGAAAACTCTCGGATGTCCAAAAAGAGGGCAGCACCCAGTATCCCGACGGAGCAGCGAATCGAGAGGCGATGACGTACTACGAAAGCTCTACCGGTCACGACAATAGTGTTGTCAACGGCATCGGTCGCATCGGATACATGTCGGGAGGAAAGTCGGCCTTGTGGAACGACGAAACGATGGCGGACGTACTTGTCGTCGAAGCATCCAAGTTCATCGCGAATCGAAAGGACGAACCGTTCTTCCTGTTCTTTTCTTCGCAGGACATCCACGTTCCTCGCACACCGCATCCGCGTTTCCGCGGGAAATCGAAACTTGGCTATCGCGGCGACGCAATGGTTCAATTGGATTGGGCCACCGGGCAGATCATGCAGTCGTTGGAGCGGGCTGGCGTTACCGAAAACACGCTGGTGATCTTTACCAGCGACAATGGACCGACGTATGACAATGGCTACTTAGATGGAACCACGGTTGTCGGTACCGAACAAGAAAAAGATCGCGGCCATGATGCGTCTGGGAAATGGCGGGCAGGCAAGGGGACCATCTTCGAGGGCGGCACCCGCGTGCCAATGATGCTCCGTTGGCCAGCACGGATTCAATCTGGAACCACGACGGATGCATTGGTAAATCAAATCGACTTCATCGCTTCGTTCTCGAACTTGTTGAACGTCACTCTGAAAGACGGGGCGGCACGTGATAGCCGTGACGTATTGTCGGCGTTGCTGGGTGAGTCGATCATGGGGCGCGAAAGTATGATCGAAGAATCCAAGAAACTTGCGTTTCGAGAAGGTGATTGGAAGTACATTCAGCCGACGCGTTTGAAAGCCTACGGGGGCACGCCAAAGATGCTTCCCGAATCACTATTCAATCTGGGTGAAGATCCCGGCGAGCAAACGAATCTCGCGTCAGAGCATCCGGACAAAACGAAACGGCTAAGGGAAACGCTTGAGAGAATGACGGCGGAAGCTAACCACTGAATTAGAATTTGGTTTTGAAGTCTTGAAACGCTTTCCACGCAGTGGTTTGCAGGAAGTTCTGTTCTTTGCCCGAAAAGACTTTGGTGATCGGTTTCTCGTCGCGATCTTTCTTGGTCGATCGGTCGTCTTTCCAGTAGCGAATGTCCGTGACCGAATTGACGTCGAGGCCTTCGGGGCTTCGGTCGAACATTGCCGCGTATATCGTGCATGCGGTCAGGTAGGCCATGTTCTGATTCAGGTGAGCATCGTTGATGAACCGCAGCGGCATTTGATCGTCTCCATACTGACACTGCTGGGCAACGTAGGACATGGGAGCGACGTGAACATCAAGTCGTTTCGCGAGGCGTGCAATGCTCTTGGACTTTTCGATTACGGGCGCTGCGTCGGGGTACTGGGCCATGGGGAACTGGTTTTGAGTCGTCGGTGTCGTTTCGTAAAGCAACACCTTCGCGCCTTGCGATTTCGCGAGCTTCACGAAACGCGGCGCATACTGCATGTACAGCGAATCGTCGCCCTTCAAGTCATCGCGATACGACTGCAGAACGACCCAGTCCCATTGGGTCCGATCAACTTGATCACTTTGGATTTCTTTCAAAAGTGTCTTCATCCGCTGTAGGCCACGTGGCGCGTACTTGTCCTTTGCGTTTTCTTTGATTGCAGCTTGAAGGCTGTCGATGGTCGCCTGTACGTCTTCGGCAGTCACTTGGTGTTGGTTCACGATGTGCTGCGTGCCCAATCGCCAGTGGTCTTTCAGCGTTCGTCCTCCGTATATGACCTGCGTCGGATTAAAGGTCAGGTTAGGATCACCTGCCTCGGCGAGCTGCTTCACGACGGTGGCCAGATTGTGCCTAGCTGTGTAGCTGTTCCCAACGAAAAGAATATTCAGCGTGCTTGGTTTCGCGGACGTCGGTGCGGATTGCGTT
>CAYUGI010000214.1:0-11875 GCA_964444105.1 uncultured Pirellulaceae bacterium | reverse complement strand
TCAGCATCGGACGGCTTCGCCCCGGTGATCTGACGTCGTAGCTCGCCGCACATCACGGCTGCTGCCGCTTTGGTCGTCGCATCATCACAATGCGATGCGTACAAGCTGGTCACCAACATCACCACGGCGTTTTGCAGCTCCGAAGACAACGCCGACATTCGGCACTGGCGATCCGCCAACTTCAGTTGGTGGTGTCGCATCGTCCCGCTAATCTTGAACCCTGACTTGGATAGCAAACGCTGTGCGAACTTCGTGTATTTTGCGAGTTCACGGTCTTGGCGTTTGGTGCCAGACCACTTACTTCCCGAAAGCGTTCGCCCAGCAAACCACTTGGTGTAAGCCATCATCGGCCCTTTCAATGCCCAGAGGTGCATGGGGTTCACAAGGTTTGGCTGCTTGATGCCAAGGTCATGCAAGGTACGGCCAATCGGTTCAAAGAATCGCTTTCCGTGATCCTTTACCAAGGACTTGAAAAATGCCATTCCCAGCATTTCTCCCTCGCCTTCGTAGATGCACGGAGCCAAGAACTCATGCACGTTGTCACCGAACAAGTGACCTTCAAGAAAGGACCGACCGCCGTGCGTCTTCATGAACAACTCGATCGCGGCTTCCTTTTGCGATTCACTGCCAAAGATCTTGGCAACGATGCACTCCATCTCGCCTCGGTATCCTTCGTCGATCAGCCCACTGCACCACTGCGTCAAAGCATCGCATGCGACGATCAAACCAGCCATCTTGCCAACTCGTCGCCGAACCAATTCACGTTTCTCAATCGACTGGCCATAGGTCTCGCGATACTCCGCCCAAGGCAACATTTCCGACAGCATCCAGCGCATCGCACCGGCAGCATTGGCGCACAAAGAGACGCGGCCCAAGTTCAGCCCGTGATAGGCAATCGTCAGCCCGTCTCCACGCGCAGGAACCAAAAGGTTTGCGGCTGGAACCCGGAAGTCCTTGAAAATCAGTCCGTTATTGTGCGCACGCCTTAGCGCGTAGATGCCATACCGATTTAGATAGAAGTGCTCGTTCTCTTCATCAGGCAAATCGACAATCAGGACAGATGGCACATTGTCAATTTTGCAGACCAACCCAATGGTTCGTCCTGGGATCGCGTTCGTGATGAACAGTTTTTCGCCGTTGACCACATATTCGTCACCGTCCAAGACAGCGGTCGTCTTGAGTGCCGTTAGGTCGCTGCCGGCACCGGGCTCGGTCAACGCGAACGCGGATAATGCGCGCCCATCTCCCAGCTTGGGAAGGAAACGCTCTTTTTGATCGTCGGTGCCAAACGAACGCACAGGGTCAACGGCTCCGATACATCCGTGGACGGACGCCAATCCCGCGACCGTCGGATCGATGGTGGCCATGCGGGTAATCATGCGACCAAATTCACGCATGGTTGCGCCGCTGCCGCCGTACTTCGTATCAACAAGCAGACCCCAGTAGCCGACGTCACCGAGTTCGCTCATGACGATTTCGGCAATTTTGCCGTGCTCATTGACCAAGGTTCCTGCGTCGCGATGTCGCTGCACAATCGCCAACGACTTTTCGACGACAGATTCAACTCGTTCCGAACCTGCGGGCATGTCGCTGTAGAACAGTTCCGTGGGGACTTTTGAATCCCAAACGGCTCGGTGAACCGGACTGTTGACGGTTTTGTATTGCGGAGCGAAAAGAGCTTCCACTTGGTCGTCAGCTGTATCCACCACACCGGTACGTTTTGCTTCATCCACCGACGCACCACCCAAGCGAAGAGCGACTTCGGCAAACGATTCCGCTTCGTTGTTGGGTTGCTTTGGTTTCGGCGCTTCGGCGCGCGGACGCTCGCTCTTGTTGGGCGGAACGACGGGCGTATCCACCGCAGGAACATCGGCTGAATGGTTGGTATCAAAATCAAGACTCATGGCTAAGCTCCTTCGTGAAAGTGGTCTGTTTGGGCCTGTTGCTGGCGTACCGGCTTCAGCCGGCTTTTTGCCGCCTAAAGGCGGTACACCAACGTGTTGGCTATTTGGCTGTGGTCGTTCGCTTTTGCGTCGAATCGTTAACGGCGAAGAACGTTCGGTTCTCTTTCGCCATCTCCTTTAGCTTTGCTGGCGGCGCGAATCGGCTACCACATTGTTCTTGCAAGAACTGCACGTTCGTCAGCAAGGTTTCGGTCCCAATCGTGTCCACCACATGCAGGGGGCCACCTAAGTGCGGCGCGAAACCGGTGCCCAGCACCATTGCTAAATCGATGGCCCACGGCTCGCTGACAACCTGTTCTTCATGACACTTGATCGCCTCGATCAGCATTGGATACACCAGTCGGCGCTGGATGGGAGTCATCGCATCACCGCGAAAGACTTCTGGTCCCGTTTTTGGTTGACGATTGATCGCCATTTCAATCACTTCGCCACGATGGCCTTTGCCATAGCGGTAGAACCCGGCTTCCGCCTTCTTGCCAAGTTTTCCGTCATCGACCATCTCCTGAAGCATCTCGACAACCGGCTGAACACCGTCAAGCACTTCGCTCAGCGACCCAGCGACATGCAACGCCACATCCAGGCCGACTTGGTCCAACAATTCCAAAGGCCCCATTGGCATTCCGAAGCGACGAAGTTCTTTGTCGATTTTGGCAACGTCGTATCCCTCGCGTACCATCAGCACCGCTTCACCCAAGTAGGGAAACAGCACGCGGTTGACCAGAAACCCCGGCGAATCCGCCGTCACGATGGGTGTCTTACCCAAGGCTCGGACGAAGGCCACCAATCGGGCAACTGTCGCAGCGCTGGTTTCCTTTCCCTGGACGACTTCGACCAGTTCCATCCGATGAACGGGATTAAAAAAGTGGAGGCCGCCGAAGTGACTCGGACGTGATACGGCCGTTGCCATCGTGTCGACTGACAGTGACGACGTGTTGGTCGCCAAAATCGTCTCATCATCGACCAATGTATCCAGTGACGCGAAAACAGATTGCTTCACATCCATTCGTTCAACGATTGCTTCGACAATCAAGTCGGCATCTTTGACAGCTGACTCGTCACACGAAACCTGAATCTTGGCAGCAAGCTCGTCGCGTCTTGCATCGCTCCATGACTTGCGCTTGGATAGCGAGCTAATCAATCGGTCGATACGAGCTCGCCCGGCCGCGGCAGTTTCTTCATCGACTTCCTTCATTATGACGTCGAAACCACGAAGTGCAGCTAGTTGACCAATTCCGGCACCCATTGCACCTGCACCGATCACGCCAACTCGCTGGATGGGTAAATCATGAGCCGCACGAACATCGTCGCGAGTCCAGGTTTTGGGATTTCTTGCTCTCTCTCGGGCGAAGAACAACTGCAGCAAATTGCGGCAGGTGGGAGTGGGCAATAGCTTTGTGAACTCATTTCGTTCGACGAAGAACCCGTCGAATCCGCGTCGATAACCCGACTGAATTGCTGTGATTGCTGATTCCAAAGCTGGGAAAGACTTGGACTTCGAGACGATCTTTTTACGAGCTGCACGAAAAACCAAGCAACGTCCTAATTTCGTTTCATCCAGCAAGCGTGTTGTCCACTTGCGTCGGGAATGCGGGGAAGCGATTGGCTTGGAAATCACGACGTCGTTAATGAAACTAGCGACGCCTGTTTCCCACTGATCCGGTGCGATGGCACAGTCGATCAAACCGATTTTCAACGCGTCTTTTGCATCCAGGTGCTTGCCCTGCAAAATCATTGACAATGCGTTTTGTAGGCCGACACGTTTCGGCAATCGCTGAGTGCCTCCCCAACCCGGAATCACTCCAAGCTTGATTTCGGGAAGGCCAATTTTGGTCGAGCTATTGTCTCTCGCGATGATGTAGTCGCACGCCAACGCCATCTCCAATCCACCGCCCAGACAAGGGCCATGAACCACGACTATTTTCGGCATCGGCAACCACTCGATGCGTTGGAATAGTAATTGTCCGTTCTCGATCAATCGTGCCGCATGATGCTTCGAGTCAATCTCGGCGATGGTCGATACGTCCGCGCCAGCTAGATAGCCGCTCTCTTTGCCGCTACAGAACACAGCTACTTTGACATCATCGCTCTCCTCCAGAAGGCCAACGATTGTTTCCAACTCAATCATCACACTCTCATCGAGTACGTTCATGGGTCGATTTGGCACGTCGAGACTGATCTCGCAAACACCCCGTGAGTCAGTGGTGACAGTGAAGTTCTTGAGTTTTCGATTGTTCATTTACTTGTCTCCCAGATTTGTTTCGACGACCATCGCAACCCCTTGTCCGCCGCCGACGCACAGCGTCGCCAGCCCGCGTCTCTTTCCGCTTTCGCGTAACGCACGCAGTAGAGTGAGAACCAAACGTGTACCTGTTGTGCCCACTGGGTGCCCCAGGGCGATCGCGCCGCCGTGGACATTTAGCTTCTCGTCAGAAAACTCACCCAGTGGACCGCGAAGCCCCAGCTCTTTCCGAGCAAACGCTGCGCTGGTTGCTGCACGTTGGCATGCGATCACTTGCGCAGCAAAGGCTTCGTTGATTTCGATCAGATCAAAATCGTTCATGGAGAGACCCGTTTGCTTCAGCAGTTTTGCCGTTGCATAGACTGGCCCCAGCCCCATTCGTTTTGGGTCGCACCCGGCAACCGCATAAGAAGTGATGAAACCCAGCGGCTGAGTCTCGAACCGCGACACATCATCCATCCCTGCCAGCACCAGCGCTGCCGCACCGTCTGTCAGTGGGCAACTATTGCCAGGCGTCACAGTTCCATTCTTTTTGAAAAACGGTCGCAACTTAGCTAACTGCTCCATGGACTGTCCGTCGCGCGGGCAGTTGTCCTTGCTGAAGACCTTTCCGGGCGACAGCTCTATGGGCTCGATTTCACCCGACAGAAAACAACGTTCGCGTGCCGCCGACGCTTTGGTGTGGCTGGTTAACGCAAATGCATCCTGTTCCTCTCGCGTTATACCGAACTCATCGGCCAGAACTTCCGCGGTTTCGCCCATATTCAGGCCAGATACCGGATCGGTCAGGCCCAATTCGATCCCAATCAAAGGCTTGAAATGACGCACGCGGAATGACATCAGCGTTTTCAATCGCTGCGTCAGTGTCTTGCTCTTGGCCAGCTGCATCCAGAGCTGGGCTGCTTCAGGACGATAAAGCAGGGGAATATTTGTCATCGATTCCGTGCCCCCCGCGACGATCAATGTTGCTCGACCAGCATCGATGGCTTGCCACGCGCTCAAGATCGATTCCATCCCTGACGCGCAGTTTCGATTGACCGTGTGTGCAATGCGATCGATTGGAAGCCCTGCTTTCAGCGCGATCACACGTGCAATGTTGGCCGCATCGGGTGGACCGGCGACATTTCCCATCACAAGCTCGTCGATGTCGTTACCTGACAATGCAGCACGCGCCAGCGCCGACTGTGTGGCATGCTGCCCTAGTTCAACGGCGCTAACACCACTTAACTTGGTGAATGATTTCGCGAAGGGCGTGCGAGCTCCTGCGATGACCGCGATCGGCTTTTGACTGTTCATGACTGAACCTCCGGAGTTTGGGCTGCCTCCGCCGAGTCAGAAACAGTGACGGGAGCGGTGTTTGGTTTTTCTGGATCACGAAGATGTCGACGGACGACCTTGCCCAGAAAGTTCTTGGGTAATTCACCGTCGCACTTTTCAAAAACACGAGGACGTTTGTGTTTAGACAGTGCGGCGGTGCAATGTTGATCCAGCGAGTCTTCGTCCCATGCGTGTCCCGATTTCAAGACAACGACGGCTTTGACGATCTCGCCACGTCGCGGATCGGGAGCACCGATCACAGCCACGTCTTGGACACTTTCATGCCCTCGGATCACCTCTTCGACTTCGCACGGATAAACGTTGTAGCCAGACGTGATAATCAGGTCCTTCTTTCGCCCAACGATGCTGTAGTAACCGTCCGCGTGACGGATCGCCAAGTCACCTGTGTGTAGCCAGCCATCGCGAATCGCTGCGCTGGTTGCCTTCGGGTTTTTCCAGTAGCCGAGCATGACTTGTGGGCCGCGGATCACGAGCTCTCCCACGTTGCCGTCCGCTAGATCGACCGCACCAGAGACCGTTTCGACAATCCGACACTCAGTTTCTGGAAGCGGTAATCCGATCACGCCATAACGAGGTTCACGAAATAGATGGCCGACATGTGTTACCGGCGAGGCTTCGGAGAGGCCAAAGCCTTCGACGACTAACGCACCGCTGTGATTGGAGAATTCGCGAGCGACGTTTTCAGGAAGTGGAGCCCCTCCTGATATCACCCAGTCGATACTACTCAGGTCAGCGGGATGTTTGCGCAGACGCTCGTTCATTGCGATTAACATCGCGGGGACTGCGTGCAAGACACTTGGCTGATGCTTTTCGATCAAGCGAATCGCCATCGCGGTGTGGTATCGATGGTGAAGCACCAGTGTCGCGCCCATCGCCGCGCCCGCCATCACCGTGGTCGACAGTCCGTAACTGTGAAAGAACGGCAAGATTGCCATCATCGTTTTGGTGCCGAACGATTCGTCCGTCCATTTGTACTGCTGCCAAGCGTTGGCGACTAAGTTCGTATGACTTAGCGTGACAGCCTTGGGAGCCCCCGTCGTTCCACCGGTCGGCAGAATGTAGGCGGGCGTGCTGGCCGGATCAATCGTGATCGGCTGCCACCGATTGGTTGTCGATTCCATCGCATTCCAAAACCAATCAACCGCCTCGTTCGATTCAATCGACCAATGTCCGGTGTGCTGATGTCGCATCCACAGGTAACCCAACTGCTTGTAAGCAGGCAGGTGCTTGCGGATGGACACCAGCAACATGTGATCAATCAGGTCAGGCTGACCGTTGCAAAGGTGCGATAAGAGGTCCAAGCAAACGACGTGCTTGCAACCTGTTTGGCGCAGCAAGGCTTCCACCTCGTCCGCGACCATCAATGGACTAATGGCGACTGCGATGCCTCCCGCACGCCAAATTCCGTTCAGCGCGATGATGTACTCGGGAACATTCGGCAGCAAAATCCCAACGCGATCTCCTGGCTTGACGCCCAGTCGTTGCAACATCGCTGCGCACTGAATGGCCGCTTCGTTAACACGCTGGTAACTCCAGATTTCATCGCCATAGCGAACAGCATCTCGATCGGATACGACCTTGGCCGCATGATGTAACAATCCGAACGCAGGCAAATCGTGGTAATCCTTCAAACCGCAGGGGGCGCCTGCTGATTTGAAACCAGGTGCGCGTAGTTTTCCCACGTATCCCCCACCTGATGCGCCGTGGTTTTCTATAAGCTGACCCACCTTGAATCTCCCCAAACGTTGGAGACTTCGTCCATGAAAGGTCGGCGTCGCCTTCACAAGACGACCAGCCGTTCCTGATCAGGTCGGCGCTCTCGAAAAAGAAAGCCGACCAGCGAGGCTGTCGGCTCAGCAGCCAGAAAAATGGCATTGATGAATGATTTTCACACGCCCGAGAATAGCGCGTGGCCAGTCAGATTAGACCGCCAGCGAGGGCGTGCAGGCGAAGAAGAACGGGAAACCGAGCCGAATACCGCTCTTCCCCGCATGCAATGAATACTACGTCGGATACGCCATAAAGTAAACAAGAAACCCTCAAATTTCCCCTAAAGAGACAACTAGCCCCCTTAATGCATCGCATTAACGACCCGGCGGGGCTCCATTTCCCCTGAACGCGAAGTTAAATCCTTCGTTGCACCAGTCTTCAATCACTCGGGAAGGAATGATCGTGACATGCCCATCGAGGTACAGATAATTCGCGGTCTCGCCGATGTGCTGGCGCGTGGCGATGTACTTCTGACACTTCTCCCATGTCTGGCGAGCCTGAATACTCTGGGGCGAAAACCAGTCGAGCGGGTTGTCGGGTCCTGGTGTTTCGTCCCTACGATGGTGAAGTCTACCACCGGCGTGTTCAAAGTGCGTCAGAGTCGTCGTTGTATTTTCGTAGGCACCCTTGGTGAACAAGACCTGATTGTAGAAATATCCGTATCCCTCAATCGAATCAGGGCATTGGTTGATGCGTGACTGTGCCGCGACTTGTTGATTGAGCCCAAATTGTCGCAATCGACTGAGGCACTGCGTCTGCCGCGCTCGCGCTCTCGCGTTTTGAATTGCCGGGAGCATCAAGCCAATCAGGATGCCGATGATCGACAAAGCAACCAGAAGCTCAATCAGAGTGACCCCGCGGTGCAAAGACAAATTGGCTCGCATTTTGGCTTCCGTTTCTCAGCAACGAAGTTGGCAAAGCTCGCTCAGTGTCCAGATGCTTCTCAGCGTTTTCAAGAAGCCCTGGCGTGCAAGCGACTCCTACGACTTTCTCGATACGCGATCGACTGTCGAATGGATCGACCCTTCATTCAGTTTTGTTTCGATGATGTCACCGACTTGGAGGTCATCGGCATTGCTGATGGCTTCGCCGTTATTGTCCAATGTGACGCTATAGCCACGGGCCAAGACGTTCAACGGGGACAATGCAGAAAGTGATGCGGCGGATGCCGATACCGATGATTTGGCTTGCTGAAACTGCGACCAAGCCGCTCGGCGAGCCCTTGTGTCCCATTCATCCAGATCCCGTCGCAGTTGCTGAATCAGTTCATGCGGGCGCAGAAAAACGGGCCGATTTGATAGAGCATCTAGCCGAAGTTGTCGGTTGTTGACCTGCCCCCGCATAGAACGGTGCAATCGCTGCGACAGACTCTGGTAAGCGCCGAGCAATCGTTCACCATCGGGAAGGACGTGAGTCGCCGCATCAGTTGGCGTGAGCGCACGAACATCGGCGGCCAAGTCAGCAAGAGTGACATCGATCTCATGACCCACCGCAGAAACAATCGGTAACGTGCTTCCGGCGATGGCCCGCACAACGGGTTCTTCGTTAAAGCACCAAAGATCCTCCAATGATCCGCCCCCACGTGAAACGACCAACACGTCGAGAGAGGGAGTCATGGAGTGAGCCGCGAAAATTCCAGCGACGATTGATTTCGCCGCCCCCTGGCCTTGCACGAGTGCGGGAATCACAACAATTTCGACGCCACGAAAACGATTAGAAGCAGCTTGCAAAAAATCGCGGACGGCTGCACCAGTCGGACTGGTAACGATGCCAATGCGACGAGGAAACTCTGGCAGTGGCTGCTTTCGATCCGCTTCAAAAAGCCCTTCTGCCGCCAGTTTGGCCTGCAACTTTTGAAACGCCAACTGCAACGCCCCGATGCCTTGTGGCTGTGCCTTGCGAACGACCAACTGGTACGTTCCGCGTGGTGCGTAGACCTCAAGGTTGCCAAAACATAAAACCGCCTGGCCGTCCTCCAGGTCGAATTTCAATCGCTCGGCACTGCTGCGCCACATGACGGCACGAATCTGTGCGGCGTCATCCTTCAGAGTGAAATAAACGTGGCCGCTACGCGCTCGAACTAGATCCGAGATTTCTCCCGCAACCCACATGGCCGGAAAAAGCTCCTCGACCATCCCTTTGATGTGCATTGTCAGGTCGGAAACCGAGATCGCTTTTTCAGACATGGGGCTGCTAACTCCAATCGCCCGAGAAGACTTCCGTTGCGCCGCCGGTCATCATCACATGGTTGGAAGCCTCATCCCACTGAAGTGTCAGGTCACCTCCGAGCAAGTGATTAAGGATCTTCCGCTCGGTGCGGCCTGTCAGTACGCCGGCAACACAAACCGCTGAAGCTCCTGTCCCACAAGCCCAAGTCTCGCCTGAACCACGTTCCCATGTTCGTTGGCGTACTTCTGTTGGCGAGATGACTTCGATGAACTCGACGTTCGTGCGATTGGGAAAACGTGGGTCCGTTTCAATTTTCGGTCCTAAGCCCAACACCAACTCGTCGGTCGCCTTTTCGACAAACACAATGCAGTGGGGATTCCCCATCGAAACGCAAGTCACCGCAAACTGCTGAGAGGCAAACTCCACACGGTGGTCGATGACTTGGCCGCTGTCTGCCAATGTGGTCGGGATCTTGGGAGCCTCTAGCTCCGGGGGGCCCATATCAACGGTGACTTCGGTGACTAAGTCGTTTTTGCCCGTGGAGAGCTTCAAACTTAAAACACCCGCGCCCGTTTCGATTTGCATCGACTTTTTTCGCGCGATGTCATGGTCGTAAACGAATTTGGCAACGCAGCGGATGCCGTTCCCGCACATCTCGCTTTCGCTGCCATCTGCATTCAACATCTGCATGCGCGCATCAGCCACTTCGCTGGGGCGAATGCAAATCAGCCCATCCCCCCCCACGCCAAAGTGGCGATGAGAGATGTCGCGAGCCAAGTCGGCGACGTCTTCGGGAATCGTTTGGTTGAAGCAATCAACGTAGACATAGTCGTTGCCAGCACCGTGCATTTTTGTGAATTTCATGGCGGCAGTTTAGGCGGGAAGCGAGAGTTTGGGAACCAAACGACGGCACAACATATCGCGGTCTGACTTCATTCTCCCCTCGGGAGAGTCGGACGCAGTAGCGGCCGGTGAGGGGTAATTCGCGTTCAAGATGATTGTCGTCGGCTACCTGGATTCGCCCTCTCCTCGCTATGGCTCGACTCTCCCAAGGGGAGAGTGAAATTCGATTTGCGGGAGAATCGATGCATTTAAGGTTGCACGGCTTTCAAGCAGGAGTGTCTTAGCTACCGCACACACGCAAAACGCCAACGAGTTAGACTCGTTGGCGTGCGAATGGGTTCGGAGCGGTGCGTTTGATAACCGCACTCTACGCTGCGACGCGAGCGGATGTGGCGTAGTAGCTGGCGATCGTGTCGACCACTTGAGATTGCTCAGCTTCGGTCAGTCCTGGGAAGATTGGCAGGTTCAGGACTTCGGCACAGGCCTTTTCGGTTTCAGGCAATGTCGAACCATCAACGTTCAAGTACTGGAAGCACTCCTGTTTGTGCATCGGTACCGGGTAGTAGATTTCGCTACCGACACCACGCTCGGACAAATGAGCACGCAAATCGTCGCGGCGTCCGCCGGCGACGCGGATCGCAAACTGATTCCAAACATGGAATGCGTTGGGATCTTGATGCGGCATGGTGAGGCAATCGTCACCAACCAAGTTTGCTTCGGAAAGCAAACGTGAGTACCGAGCTGCGATGTTACTTCGTTTTTCGACCGCGTCTGGCAAGTGACGAAGTTTGACTCGCAAGACAGCGGCTTGGAACGTATCCAAGCGACTGTTGATGCCAACGACTTGGTGGTAGTAACGCGGACGCATTCCGTGACCGGCGAATAGTCGCAAGCGGTCTGCCATGGCTGCATCGTAGGATGTCACCATGCCTCCATCGCCCATGCCGCCCAAGTTTTTGGTCGGATAGAAACTGAAGCAGCCAACGGTGCCCCAGGATCCTGCGGGACGTGAATGGTACGCAGCACCGATGGCTTGGGCAGCGTCTTCGATGACGGGAATATCTTTGTCGCCAGCGATTTGGCAAATACGATCGATTTCGGCACACTGACCGAACAAGTGGACAGGGATGATCGCCTTCGTGTTCGGAGTGATCGCTTCAGCGATCTTATCGACGTTGACGTTGAACGTGTCAGGACGAATGTCGACAAAAACTGGTGTCGCACCCAGCCGCGTGATGCAGCTGACAGAGGCGAAGAATGTAAAGCTTGGCACGATCACTTCGTCACCAGGCCCGATATTCAGCGCCATCAATGCCAAGAGCAAAGCGTCACTACCAGAAGCACAGCCGACAGCATTTTCGACTTGGCTGTAACCGGCGACTTCTCGTTCTAGTTCGACAACATCAGGTCCGAAGAGAAAGCGACCACTTTCAACGACACCCGCCAGTGCTTCGACAAATTCATCGTTGTGTGGGGCATTGTCGCGATTGATATCCAACAGGGGAACATTGTTCGTATTGGCCATTTAAGCAACCTTCCGTGGTTGAGTCTT